>DFLA01000020.1 GCA_002374055.1 Caryophanales bacterium UBA3631 | reverse complement strand
TTTAAGGAGGAAATATGACATTAGTTATTATGGCTGCTGGTATGGGCAGTAGATTTGGTGGTTTAAAGCAAATTGAACCAATTGATGAATATGGTAATTTTATTATCGATTATTCAATTTATGATGCAATTAAGGTTGGTTTTACCAAAGTTGTATTTATTATTAAGAAAGAAAATTATGATATATTTAGAGAAACAGTTGGTAAAAGAGTAGAAAAACATATAGAAGTAGAGTATGTTTTTCAAGAATTAGATGTTTTGCCTGAAGGATATAGTGTTCCTGAAGGAAGAGTTAAACCTTGGGGAACAGGACATGCTATATTATGTGCAAAAGATGCAGTTAACGAAAACTTTGCTATAATTAATTCAGATGATTTTTATGGTAGAGATGCATTTAGGGTTATTGCAGAATTTTTAAAGAATGAAAAAAAAGATGATGTTAATAGATATGCAATGGCTGGATATAAAGTTTGTAATACTTTAACAGAAAATGGAGCTGTTAAAAGAGGAGTATGTGAAGTTAAAGATAATTATTTAACTAGATTAATTGAAAGTTCTATCGATAGGGTAGATGGAAAACTTGTGGCTACACCACTTGAAGGTGGAGAAGATTTTGAAGTAAATGAAGATGATGTTGTTTCAATGAATATGTTTGGATTTACCCCAGAAATATTTAAATGTTTAGAAGATAAGTTTCCTAAATTTTTAGATGCTAACAAAGATAATTTAGAAAAATGTGAATATTTAATTCCAACGATTGTTTTTGAAGAAATTGAAGAAGGAAATGCTACGGTTGAAGTACTTAAAACAAATGCTGTATGGCAGGGAATTACTTATAGAGAAGATAAAGATAAAGTAGTTAGAGAAATTAAAGCATTAGTAGATAACGGAGAATACCCTGAAGGTGTATGGAAATAAAAGTATCAACAATATTGTTGATAGATTTTGTGTAATAATGAAGAACATATCTTATTTAGATTTGTTCTTCTTTTTTTGTTAATATGGATAATTGTTTCAAAAATAATCTTAATTGTGATATAATATAAAATGTATAGTAAAGTAGGCGATGAAGTTAAATGGAAAATAGAGTTAGATTTATTAGAAAAAAGAATAATTATTTTTTACTTATTGTTATTATATTATTTGCATTTATATTAAATAATAAAATTGTTAATGCGGCAACACTAACTTTAACAGAATGTAGTAAAAATGATGCTGAAGTTTTGAGTACATCAGAAATAAATAGTATAACAAATAGTTATTGCCTTATTAAATTTAATGGAAATATTAATAATACTAATAAGATAGCAACGAAAATTAATTCTATTAATTTACAAAGGGCACTTGATTATGTTTCTGAAAATGGTGGTGGTACTGTTCAAATGCCATCAGGTCGATTTTATTTTTCATATTTAGGAAAACCGTATCACTATGATGGAACTGGAGATAGGACATCTATTGATAATTATGTGGAAAATGAGGAACAATGGTATGCAATAAGAGTAAGAAATAATGTGACATTAACTGGGAGTATTTATGTAGGGGGATATCCAGCAACTATATTGGCTACATATCACTTGGATGACGAAATATTTAATAAATATGATCATGGCATTGATATGTTTTACTATAACAATATTAGGGATACAGGATATGCAAGTAAAATTTATGGAACTGAATTTCCTGTTAAATGGATGGGATATAAATTGGATAATGTTACCGATGATACACTTTATTGGTTTGGTAGAACTGAATCAATATCAATGAATAATGTGACATTTAAGAATTTTATTATTGATGGTGAAGTTAATGCTGCATATTCATATGAGAGTTCTGGAAATGGATTTAGGACAAGTTTTTATGAAGACTGTGTTTGGGATAATGTTATTGTAATGAATACAAATGCTACTGGTTTTGGTTGCGATTATCCCAAAAATTCTATAATTAAAAACAGTAAGGCAATAAATTGTGGAAAAGAAGCAAAAAAATATTATATAGATAAAGATGGAACTGTATGGGATGGTGGAATAGAAAGAGCTCCTGGTGGATCTGGATTTGGAATAGGGACAGGTTATTCTGATGAAGAAAGTCTCATAATTACGGAATGTGAAGCCTTTAATAATGCTAAATTTGGTTTCTTTTTTGAACAACAATCTAGATTTGGTGGCAATAATTTTAAATCAATAAAGGGTAAATTTGTGGTTAAAAATTCTATTGCAGGTGGAAATATGTTTGATTATGGGGGACTCTATGGTACTGGTGCAATATATGATAATGTTAAAAGTGTATCAGGTAATAAGTCTTATACAAGTTCAACTGGTATTACATCAAATAATAAAAAAACCATAAATTTAGAAGCAAATAATCAATCTGAAAAGCATGAATCACATCCATTACGTTTCGGAATGTTTTCGGCAAATAATTATATTATAAATAGTGATTTGAGTTCTGCTTTAGCAGATAATGGTACTGAAAATGAAACTGGGAATTCAATTAAATGGGCAGTGAATAGTGGAGTTTTGGATGTAGATATAAATACACAAGAAGAATATGATGCAGGTAATTATGGAACATATTTTAAACCTACTAGTTATGTAACTAGATTTGATGCAATTGTAGCATTATATAAATTTAATAATATGCCTATGGAACTACAACCAGAATCAAGTTATAATCATTATAATCGTAAAAAAAGTGATGGTGTTACTGTAAATGAAAAATCATTACAAACTTATTTTGATAAAATAAATGTAGCTGATGCTGCCAATCTTTATGGTAACAAAAAACTAAATGATACTCAATTATCTTTAACAAAATATAAGAAGGCTGGCGATTTAGATGCTTTAAAATGGGCATATGAAACTGGAATAGCAATTAATAGTCAAAGTGGTACTGACTTTAATTTTGACGATAACTGTACTAGAGCTATGATAGTAAGTTATTTATATCGTATGGCTGGTAGTCCAAAGGTAAATAATACTATTAGTTTTTCTGATGTTGAACCAAGTGTTTATTATTATGATGCTGTAAGATGGGCAGTTGATAAGGGAATTACTAGTGGAACTAGTAATACAGAGTTTTCTCCTAGTGGAATTGTTAATAAGAGAACATTAGCTGTATTTCTAAAGAGATATTATGATAATATTAGTTACATTGTTGGATTTGAAACTAATGGTGGAGAAAGTATAAATAATCAAAATGTAAAACATGGAGATTTAATATCACAGGTGAATCCAACAAAAACTGGGTATACATTTAATGGTTGGTATAGTGATAGTAGTTTAACAATTAAAAATGATTTTACTATTAATGGAAAAAGTGAACAGTATAGTTTTAGTACTCCAGTTACATCAAATAAAAAGTTATATGCAAAATGGACTGCAAATACATATACGATAAAATATACGA
>DFLA01000030.1 GCA_002374055.1 Caryophanales bacterium UBA3631 | reverse complement strand
ATTAAAATGCTTTCGGGAATATTAAAGCCTGATAGTGGAAGTATTATGATTGATGGAATGAATCCAGTTGTTGACAGAAAAAAATATGTTAAAGAAATTGGAGTAGTATTTGGACAAAAAAGTCAACTTTGGTGGGATATTCCAGCAATTGAATCATTTGATTTACTTCGAGAAATATATGATATACCAAGTGATGAATATAATAAAACACTTGATGAACTTGTTAATTTGCTCAAGATTGGAGAAATAATTAAGCTTCCTGTTAGACAATTAAGTTTAGGTGAAAGGATGAAATGTGAATTAGTTGCTTCACTTTTACATAATCCAAAAATATTGTTTTTAGATGAACCAACGATTGGACTTGATGCTGTTAGTAAAGTAATTGTTAGAGACTTTATAAAAAAAATAAACATGGATAAAAAAGTAACGGTTATTCTTACAAGTCATGATATGGCAGATATTGAATCACTTGCTGAAAGAATAATAATTATTGGTAATGGGGAAAAACTTTATGATGGAGATATAACTACTATTAAGAAAAAGTATTCAAATGAAAAGGTAATAGAAATATATTATGATAAATTAAAATCTCTTCCTAAAATTAAAAATTGTGTTGTTGTAAGTAATGAAAATGGTATTGTAAAAGTTAAGATAGATTCTAAGAAAATATCAGTGTCCGATGTTACGATGGAGTATGCTAAGGTATGTGAAATAAAAGATATAAATGTTATTTCTGAGACAATTGATAATATTATTTATAAATTATATAAGGATTTTGAAGTATGAGAGCATATATAAGTAATTTTAAATTAAGAATTATGATGTTTTTGCAATATAGAAGTGCAGCTATTGCTGGGCTTACAACACAATTTTTTTGGGGTATGATGCTTGTCTTTATATATATGTCACTATATGGTAATAGTGGCAATGATAATATGAATTTAAATGAGGTTATTACTTATGTTTGGCTACATCAAGCATTTTATGCATTCCTTAATGTTAGACTTAGTGATAAGGATATTAGTGATTCAATAAAAAGTGGTAATGTAGCATATGAAATAATAAGACCGTATAATCTATATTTTTGGTGGTATATTAAGACAATAAGTAAAAGAATAGCTGGAGGAATGCTTAGATTTATGCCAGTTATTATTATTTCTTTATTGCTTCCTAAACCTTATGGAATGGCTTTACCAAGTAGTATGTTAAATTTTATATTATTTTTAATTTCTTTAGTACTTGGATGTTTAGTTGTATCTGGTATAAATATGTTAGTTCATACAATAGGTTTTTATACTTATAATGAAGCTGGTATTAGTAGTATGTTAAATACTACTATGGAATTTTTAGCTGGTGAATTAGTTCCTGTTGCATTACTTCCTATGTTTATTCAAAAGGGTACTTATTATTTACCATTTAGGCTGATTGGTGATCTACCATTTAGGGTATATTCAAATAATATTGGAATACAAGAAGGATTATTTTCTATTGGATTACAAATTATATGGATTATAATACTAATTATTTTGGGTAATTTTATTGTAAAAAAATCTTTAAATAAAGTGTTTATTCAAGGAGGTTAAAATGAAGTTAATATTAAAATATATAGAAATGCATTTTAAAAGTCAATTAGAATATAAGTCTTCTTTTATACTTTCATTTTTAGCTCAAATATTACCAATAAGTCTTAGTGCCTTTATGGTATTCATATTAATTGATAAATTTAATTTTGGTGATAGGTTTAATGTGTATGAAGTAATGTTAGGAGTATCTATTGTACAATTTGGATTTAGTTTTTCGGAATGTTTTGGTAGAGGTTTTGATAAGTTTTCTGATATTATTAAAAAAGGTAGTTTAGACTTAATGTTAATTAGACCTAGAAATATATATTTACAGATATTTGGTAGTAATATAGAATTTTCTAAATTAAGTAGAGTACTGGGAAGTCTTGTTTTATTTATAATATCTATAAATCATCTTTCTTTTGATAAATCGTTTCTTAATATAGTCTTCTTGTTATTAATAATGTTATTTAGTTCTATAATATATTTATCTTTATATATCCTAGCTGCATGTTTTTGCTTTAAGACAATAGAAGGACTTGAATTTATGAATATATTTACTGATGGAAGTAGGGAGTTTGGACAATATCCAATGGGATTATTTGGTAGAGAAGTATTAATATTTTTCACTTATTTAGTACCTATAGCTTGTGTTAATTATTATCCAATTAGGTATATTTTAGGATATTCAAATAGTATTCTATATTTAATTAGTCCTTTATTTTGTTTTGTTATATTTATTATATCTATTTTATTATTTAATAAATGTATGAAAAATTATACTAGTACAGGTAGTTAGTTGTTGAAAAAACTTGTTATTATGTTATAATATAGGTGTTAAGGAGGAAATATGAAAGATAATAAGTTAATTAAAAAAGGTGGAAGTACATTAAAAGAATTTAAAGAATTTATTTCAAAGGGAAATGTATTTGATATGGCTATTGGTGTAATAATAGGTGGCGCATTTGGAAAAATAGTTACATCATTAGTAGATAATATTTTAATGCCACTTATTGGTTTAATTATTGGTGGGATTGATTTCTCTAAACTAGTTATTAAGGTTAAGGATGCTGAAATTGGATATGGATTATTTATTCAAAATGTTGTTGATTTCTTAATTGTAGCTTTATGTATCTTTATGGTTGTTAAATTATTTTCTAAATTTAAAAAGAAAAAAGAAGAAGAACCAGAGGCACCAGCTGAACCATCAGAAGAAGTATTATTACTTAGAGAAATTAGAGATTCTTTAAAAAAACATAAGTAATTATAAAAAAACATCAGAATAATTTCTGATGTTTTTAAATGTTATTTAAATATCTTCAAGTGTTATCTTGTTTACATAGCCTTCTTCATCATAATCTAATTTAACTTCATATTTTTTCCAGTCTTCTAGTGAATGCTTAATATTTATAATAGTATCTGGATCTGTTGTTTCATTATCTTTATAAATAACTGCTACTAACATATCTTTATTAGTTTTATTATTAGTAATTACATCATCTAGTAGATATTCTATTGAAGACTTGTATTTTGTACCACTACGAATTTCAAATTTGCTATTAAAAGATGCTTTACTTACTTTATCTTTTATTTTATTAATGGTATCATTTGTATTATTTTCTGAGATATTGTTATTAT
>DFLA01000009.1 GCA_002374055.1 Caryophanales bacterium UBA3631 | reverse complement strand
AAAGAATATGAAAGATTAGATGATAAGACAAAAGATAAATTGATAACTAAAGAAAAAACTGAAATTCAAGATTATATTAAACATCCAATAATAATAAAAAATACTAATTATGAAGATATAACAGAAAAAGTTTTAGAACAGTTAATATTAGAAGATATAGATTTTTTTTTAAAAGAATTAGGAGAAGGTTTTACATATGTAGGACACCAATATAAAATAAAAGTAGAAGAAACATATAACTATATAGACATATTACTATTTAATATTAAATATAACTGTTATACAGTAGTAGAATTAAAAACAACAAAATTAAAAAAAGAACATATAGGTCAAATTCAAACATATATGGACTTTATTGATAAAGAGGTAAAAACAATCTATCAAAATAAAACAATAGGTATAATTGTATGTAAAGAAAACAACGAATATGTAATAAAATACTGTTCTAATCCTAATATATATCAAACAACATACTCAACAATAAAAGAAGATGAAATAGAATATACATAAGGAGGAAAAACCTCTTTTTATTTTGAATAAAACCCCTTTTAATTTACGTAAAAAAAATGTATAATTAATAATAGGAGGATGTATATGATAACAGGATTAAAAATACCAAAAAGAAAAAAAATGTCAATTAAAGAAAAAGTTGGCGTTTATAATAAAATGAAATATGTATATATTCCACTAATAAGTGGAAATGATACAAATATAACAATATCAGTAAAAAAAGGAGACTATGTATACAAAGGATCAATAGTAGGAAAAAGAAAAGGAAATTTTAGAATTCCAATTCATTCAAGTATAAGTGGAACAGTAGTTGACTATGAAGAAAAATATACATCTAATGGAAAAAAAGTAAAGTGTATAGTAATAGAAAATGATTTCCTAGACGCAATAGAAAAAGAATATGAAAATAATGATATAACAAAATATACAAAAAAAGAATTTTTAAAAACAATACAAGATTGTGGAATAGTAGGAATGGGTGGAAGCGGATTCCCAACATATGTAAAGTACAATATAGATAAAAAAATAAACACACTAATAATAAATGCAGTAGAATGTGAACCATATATAACATCTGACTTTGTACTTATAAGAGAAAAATGCGAAGAAATTCTAGAAGCAATAGATGCAGTAAGAGAAATAAATAACATAGATGAAGCAATAATCGCAATAAAAGAAAGCAACACAGAATTAAAAGAAATAATAGATAACTATATTGGAACATACTTAAAGATTAAAGTCACACTAATACCAGATTTATACCCTATGGGATGGGAAAAGAGTTTAGTAAAATTTATAAAAAAAGTAGACTATGAACGACTTCCAATGGAAAAAGGAATAATAGTAAACAACGTATCAACAATGTATGCAATATATGAGGCATTAAAATACAAAAAACCACTAACAGAAAGAATAGTAACATTTACAGGAGAAAACCTAAAACGTCCACAAAACGTAATGGTTAAATTAGGAACAAGCACAAGTGAAATTATAAAAAAAGTTGGTGGATTAAACAAAAAAGAAGTAACATACGTATCAGGTGGACCAATGATGGGAACAAGTATTCCAACAGATGATATTATAATAAACATAAATGATAACTGTATATTAGTATTAGATAAAGTAGAAGAAGATATAGAAAGCACATGTATGAGATGCGGCAAATGCGTTGATAACTGCCCAGCAAAACTATCTCCAGTTTTAATAAAAGAAGCACTAAATAATAAAGATAAATTAAAAAAACTAGAACCTATGAGATGTATAGAATGTGGTCTTTGCTCATACATATGTCCAGCAAAAATAAATCTAAGAGAAAAAGTTAGACTTGCAAAAGAAAAACTAAGAAAGGAAAATTAATATGGGACCATTTATAAAAGATAAAAACACAACAAAAAAAATGATGAATCACTTACTAATTGCTTTAACGCCAATCATCATATTCTCAATTATAAAAAATGGTGTAATACCATATAAAAAAGGTTATACAAATTTAATAGGACTATTCTATCCATTAATATTCATAGGAATATCAACAATAACAACATTTATATTTGAAACATTATTCAAATTAATAAGAACAAAAAATATAAAAGAATCATTAAAAAATACATATAGTATATTCCCAGGACTATTTCTAGGACTAATCCTACCAATAAATACACCAATAACTATATTAATACTAGGATCACTAGTATCATCAATAATTGCTAAAATGCTATTTGGTGGATTTGGAAAAAATATATTCAATCCAGCACTTGTAGGAAGACTATTCATAATAAGTATTTTTGCATCGACAATTATGTCAAAAGGAGGATACTTAAATCCATACGAATTAGATGCAGTAACACAATCAACACCATTAACAAATGCAAGCACGATAACAGGAATTGGAACATACGAAACACTAGTAAAACCATATGGAAGACTATTAAATATTTTTATAGGAAATATACCAGGAGCTATAGGAGAAACAAGCGCACTTTTATGTATTCTAGCACTAATATACCTAACATACTTCAAAGTAATAAAATGGAAAATACCAGTAACATATATATTAACAGTATTTGCAATGACATACGTAATAGGAGGAATAAACGACCAAGGAATATGGTATCCACTATTCCAAATATTCTCAGGAGGACTAATGTTTGGAGCAGTCTTCATGGCAACAGACCCAGTAACAAGCCCAGTAACACCAATAGGACAAATACTATATGGAATATTTCTAGGAATACTAACAGTAACATTTAGATACCTAACACCATTCCCAGAAGGAGTACTAACAAGTATATTAACAATGAATATGCTAGTAATGATACTAGACAAAATTGGATCAATCGGAAGATTTAACTTCAAAATAGCACTTATACCATTTATAATTGCTTGGTTACTAATAATAGGATTAAGTCTAGGAATATCAATAAAACTAAATAACACAGAAACAGATCCTAACTTTAACATAATATCAAAAGAAATAAACGGAAATAAAACAAAATATATAGTAACCGAAAAAGGATATCAAAGCCAAATAAAAGCACAAATAATAATTCAAAATAATAAAGTAGAAGACATAAAAATACTAGAACAAAACGATTCATTCTACTCAAAAATAGAAGAAAACAACTTTATAGAAAAACTAAAAGAAAGTGGCGAAATAGATACAGTTAGTGGAGCAACAATAACATCAACAGCGCTAAAGAAAATGATACAAAATACACTAAATGATAATAAAACAGGGAAAAAAGAAAATATTATAAATGAAGAAGTAAAAAAAGAAAACTATGAAATGATAAGTAAAACAGATATAGATGAAATGACAACAGAATATATAATAAAAAATAAAGGCTTTCAAGGAGATATAAAACTAAAAGTAACAATATCAAATAACCAAATAACAAATATAGAAGTATTAGAACAAAGCGATAGCTACTTCCATATGTTAGAAGAAAACAACTACATAAATAATATAATAGAAAATCAAAAAGATATAAAAAACATAGATACAATAAGTGGAGCAACATACTCATCAAAAGGAGTAAAAGAAGGAATAATAAAACTATTAGAGCAAATAGGAGCAATAAATGAATAAATATAAAGGAATAATAGCACTAACACTAACATGCCTAATTTGCGGAACACTGATATATGTAGTAATGAATCTAATATAGGAGGAAAAATGAAAAAAATAATAAATGGAATACTATTTGAAAATCCAATATTAGTAAGTACACTAGGACTATGCAGCGCACTAGCAGTTACAAATAAAGTAGAAAATGCACTAGTAATGTCAATATGCGTACTAATAGTACTAATACTATCAAATACAATAATATCAATAATAAAAAAACTAATACCAGAAAACGTAAAAATTCCAGTATTTATAATAATAATTTCAACACTAGTAACAATAATAGAAATACTACTAAAAAAATATCTACCAACACTACATCAAATACTTGGAATATATATCCCATTAATAGTAGTTAACTGTATAATACTAGGTAGAGCAATAAGTGTGGCATCAAAAGAAAAAATACACACTAGCATACTAGATGGTATAGGAGTAGGTCTTGGTTACACATTCACATTAATAATACTATCACTAATAAGAGAAATACTAGGAAACAATACAATAACACTTATGGATAATCTAAGTACAATAACTGGATATAAAGCAATATATAAAATATTTCCAAATAATGAATTAATACCACTAAATATATTTAATAAACAAGCAGGAGCATTCCTAACACTTGGTATACTAATAGCACTAGCAAAATATATAGGAGGCAAACATGAATCTAATTAGTTTATTTATTACAAGTATTTTGTCAGAAAATATAGTACTAACAAAATTCTTAGGACTATGTCCATTCTTTGGAAACTCAAATAAAGAAAAAAACGCTATATCAATGGGATTATGCGTTACACTTGTAACAACAATATCAAGCATAATAACATATTTTATATACCACTATATACTAGTTCCAACAAAAACTGAATACTTAAACACACTAATGTTCATACTAGTAATAGCATCACTTGTACAATTATTAGTACTAATAGTAAAAGCAAAATATAAAAGACTATACAAAAACCTAGGAATATACTTATCCCTAATAACAACAAACTGTGCAGTATTAGGAGTAGTATTACTAAATATAAACAATAACTATAATTTATTAGAAACAATAATATATAGCCTAGGAGCAAGTATAGGATTTATGATGATAATATATGTATTCTCAACAATTAGAGAAAGACTAGAAAACTCAGATATACCAAAATGCTTTCAAGGAATACCAATAGCACTAATAACAGCCTCAATAATGGCATTAATATTTGAAAGGTATAAAGGAATATGATAAGCTATATACTATTAATAATACTAATACTAATAACAATTAAACTATATAAAAAAAACAAATGCAACTGCATAAACTGTAAAGGATGTAAAAAATGATTGGAATAATAATATTTACAATAACAGGACTTCTATTAGCAATTCCTCTAGTAATACTAGACAATAAACTAAAACAAACAGATAAAATAGAAGAATATCTACCAGGATATAATTGTGGAGCATGTGGATTTGGATCATGCGCAGGAATGAAAGAAAAAATATTAGAAGACAAAAATAATTATAAAAAATGTAAATTTATAAAAAATGAAGATGCAATAGAATACTTTGAAAATTTATAGACAAAGTATTCTTTTTATTAAATATAAAAAATATATTTGTCTCAAAAATACACAAAATATCTTCTCAATAAAAAAAATATATGATATACTAATATAGTAGCAAGGATGATAAAATGATAGATGATTACACTATATTAGTTGAAGATATATTAGAAAATGAAGAATTTAATAAATTAGACACAATAGAGCACCATGGTACAAGCAGATTAAAACATTCAAAAAGAGTATCATATTACTCATACAAAGTATGCAAAATCCTACACCTAGATTATATAGCAGCAGCACGTGCAGGACTTTTACATGATTTTTTCTTTAGCGACAATGAAAGAACAAAAAAAGATAGAATAATATCGGTATTTACCCACCCTAAAAAAGCATTAAAAAAAGCAATGGAACATTTTGAACTAAATGATAAAGAACAAAATATAATAGTAAGTCACATGTTTCCAATCAATTTAATACTCCCAGAATATATAGAAAGCTGGATAGTAAGTACTGTTGATAAAATAGTTGGCACATATGAATTTTTAGAAAAATATTCACTAAAGCATATGAGAGTTCCAAATATGTATCTATTACTATTAATAAGAATATTTGGCTAATTCCTAGAAATAGGAATTTTTTTGTTTTTTCTAAGGAATTTTTTCTTATGCATAGTATGATATTTATGGAGGGATAAGATGAAAGATTTTAAAAAACTATCAAACGATAAAATGAGCAAACTAATACTATCAAATAAAAAATATATGAACTGGTTTCTAGAAAGATTTCTAAAAAGAAAAGTAGATGACTATAAAATAATAAACAAAATAAATAATAAAGAAATAAATGAAAATGATGTTATTGAATTATTAAAACAGGAACTACAAACAACAAGCATTCATACAAAGAATAAAACAGTAGACATATTAATAAAGACATCTAATGAATTAATAGACTTTGAAATAAATAATGTATTTGATGAAAATATAAAAAAAAGAAACTTTGCATATTTATCAAATATATATTCAAACTCACTAAAACACGGACAATCATATGAAAAACAACCAAGATGTACACAAATAAATATATGCAATAACATAGAAGAAAACTATGAATGTGATAACCATTGTTTGATAGGAGAAAAATATAACAATAAATTTATAGATAATATTAATTTTTTAGTATATGATGTTGCAAAATATAAAAAATTATTGTATACTGATAACAAGAAGTTAATTGATAAATATGCTCATATTATAATATTTGATTGTAATGAAGAAGAATTAAATCTATTAGGAAAATATAATGAAATGACAAAGGAGATAGGTAAAATGATAAAAGAATATAATGAAGAAAACATATATAATTTTTTAATGGACTCAGAATCATTAGAAAAATTACATCAAGCACAACTAAAAACAGCTAAAGAAAAGGCTATGAAAGAAGGACTCAAAGAAGGATTAGAGCAAGGACTAGAGCAGGGTCTTGAACAAGGATTAGAACAAGGTCTTGAACAAGGACTAGAGCAAGGTCTTGAACAAGGATTAGAGCAAGGACTAGAGCAGGGTCTTGAACAAGGACTAGAGCAAGGAATAAAACAAGGTAGAGAACTAACAAGATTAGAAACAGCTATATCTCTTCTAAAAGAAAAAATTCCAGTAGATATAATATCAAGAACAACAGGTTATTCAAAAGAATATATAGAAACAATAAAGTCATAACAATAGTTATGGCTTTTATAAATAGAATTCATCAATTTCGGTTTCATATTTATGCCTATTAGACCCAATTTTCCAAATACTTTTAATAGTTTTAAAAACCTCATCTTTTATTTCGTCAATAATAAGTAAATCACTTATCGATATAATTCCAACAACGCGATTATTATTAGTCACTACAATTCTTTTAACTCTATTCTTACTCATTAAATCCAAAACATCATAAACACTATCATCAATATCAACACTGATAATTTCTCTAGTCATATAATCAGTAATATCAGGATCTAGTTCATTACTAAAAACCCTACATGCAATATCCCTATCAGTAATAATACCAACAACACGATTCCTATCACAAACAAGAACTAATCCAATATCATTAACAAGCATTTTATTAGAAATTGAACTAATATCATCATCAACACTACAAACAATTAAACTTTTGCACATTATATCACTTAATTTCATAAAATCACCATTAATAGTATTAAATAAAAAAAGAAAAATATTCATATGATTAATAGGTGAAAAAATGAAAAGAATAAACTTAAAAAAAAGAAAAAAACATAAAAAACTAAAAAAAATAGTAATCATAGCAATTATTTCAATAATACTAGCAACATTCATATTAAAATATGTAAATAAAGAAATAAGCCCAAAACTAATAAACTATGCAAGTTTAGAAATAAAAAAACTATCCAATCTAATAATAACAGAATCAATAAATGAAGAAGAATTCGAAAAATTAAATGTAGATGATATCTATAAAATAACAAAGAATAATAATAATGAAATACTAACTGTAGATATTAATACAGTTATTCTAAATAAAATGATAAAAAAAGCAACAGAGAATATTCAACAAAGATTAAAAAAACTTGAAAAAGGAGAAGTAGATGAGAACAATCAAGAAAATAAAAATGGTGTAGTACTAAAAATACCACTAGGAGAAATATACAATAATTTTTTACTAGCAGATTTAGGACCAAAAATACCGGTAAAACTAAAAATAATAGGTAACATAGAAACAAAAATAAATACAAACGTAAAAAACTATGGAATAAATAGTTCATTAATAGAACTATCACTAGATATAACAGTAAAAGAAAAAGTAATACTTCCAATATCAACAAACGAAATAAGAGTAAATCAAACATTCCCTCTAACAATAAAAATGATAGAAGGAAAAATACCAAATTACTATTCGAACGGAATAAATAAATCGGAAATTTTATCAATACCAATAGAATAAAACAAAAAAATAAGGTATAATAAAACTAGAAGGTGAAGTATGTTATGAAAAAGAAAATTATCACAATATTACTAATCACAATACTATTTACAGGATGCAAAGAAAAACAACAAATTATTGAAAATTATCTATCAAGCGAAAATCAGTATGTAGAACTATATGATACAAATTTTAATAAAATAAAAGAATTACCACGAGGAATAAAAGTAAGAAAATTAGAAACAGTAAAAAATAATGAAGATATATATATAAAAATACAATATGAACAAGAAGAATACCTAGTAAAGGAAAATAATTTAAATGAAAATATAATACAAGAAAAACAAATATATGTAAGGACACCATGCATTTTATATGAAAATGAATCAGATGGAAAAATACTATCATCAATAAAAAAAGGAGAACAACTAGAAATAATAGGATACGATAATATTACAGATGGTAAAGTAAACATGTATAAAGTAAAATACAATAATCAAGAAGGATATGTATATGAAAAATATTTAAATAAAGATGAACAAGAAGCACTAAAAAGCTATGACAATGGATACTTCGAAAAACACTTAAATAGAAACAATATACTCGGTGGTGGAGATGCAGCGTCTCTAGACTATTATCCATATGAAAAACCAAGATTTAAAGAAAATATAATGCCAGAAGAAGTAAATGCACTATACATAAATGTAGAAGCACTAAAAAATATAGATGAATATATAGAATATGCAAAACAAACAAAAATAAATGCATTCGTAGTCGATATAAAAGAAAATACACTACCAGGATATAAATCAGAAGTAATGAAAGAACTATCACCAACAAACTATAATAATGCAATATATACAAAAGAAGAATATAAAGAATATATAAAAAAAATAAAAGATAATAATTTCTATGTAATAGGAAGAATAACTACATTTAAAGATGACTACTATGCAATAGATAATATGAATGATACAATATATGACAAAAGAACAAATGAACCATTTAATCATAATAACTCATACTGGCCAAGCGCATATAGTAGAAACGTTTGGTACTTTAATGTAGAATTAGCAAAAGAAGCGGTGAGTGTTATGGGATTCAACGAAATACAATTCGATTATGTAAGATTTCCAGATAGAACAGGAAACGATGAAGAATACTTAGATTATAAAAATAAGTATAATGAAACAAAAGCACAGGCACTACAAAACTTTGTAATGTATGCATGTGACGAACTTCATAAATTAAACATATATGTATCAATAGATGTATTCGCTGAATGTGCGCATGAATACGTAACAGCTTATGGTCAATACCTACCAGCACTATCAAATATAGCAGATGTAATAAGCCCAATGCCATATCCAGATCATTTCAATGAACATCAATATGGAATAGAAGATATAGTATGGACAAACCCATATAAACTAATATATACATGGTCACACGACTATGTCGAAGAAAGACAAAAAGAAACAACAACACAAGCAATAATAAGAACATGGATTCAAACATACGACACAATAAGAGAGCCATATATAACATACGATAGTAGTAAAGTAAGTGATCAAATACAAGCACTTTACGATGCAAACTTACAAAATGGATATATTACTTGGAATTCAGGCTCAAGTATGCTAAAATATAAATCACTAATTGATGCATTTAACAAAAATTACAAGGAGTAGATTATGAAAAAATACACATATAATGATATAAACTATGAAATAATAAAAGACTATAAAAACGGATTTGAAGATGAACCTACAAAAGAAAAATTAACAGACTACTTTATAGAATATGACTATATACTTGGAGATTGGTCATATGGAAAACTAAGACTAAAAGGATTCAATAATAAACAAAACAAAAACTTTAAACCGATAAATGATATAGACAAAGTAGATGATTATATTAAAAATCATTGCGCATATGAATGTAGATACTTTATTTTAAAAAAAATTTAAAAGCAGGGGATTAATATGGAATTACTAATAAATGGAGATATTTATATAAAAATAGAACCAGATATAATAAAACCAAATGAAGAAAAACTAGAAGAACTAAAAAGAAAAATATACGAATTAGATTTTCTTGATGCACACAATGGTATCACAAGTAAAACTGAAAAAGAAAGAAAATATTTAGAAAAAAATCTAGAAGACTTGCAAGAAGAAAAATTAGATTATAACTATACAGATAATTTTCATATCTTAAAAATAACAGAACAAGGAATAAAATTATACTGCTATGATAGATTTGGTAAAAGAATAATTAATAAATGTGACAACAGAGAACTAAAACAAAAATATATAAGACTAGTAGATTTTCTACGTAATGCAAAATACATTGGAAAAACATTCATAAGAACAGAACCAACGATTATAGATGAATGTATTGATAAAAGTTATATGAACCAAGATTCATACGAAACAATCAAAACACTATATCAAACAGACTATGCAATGCTAGTAAACTATAAAACACAACATGGAAACTATTTTCAAATGATAAATCCGCAATATCTTATAGATAAAAAATACACATTTATTGGTAATAAAGATAGTATATATGAAGATAAAAAAAGTATATATAAACAAATAATAGATGAAATAGAAGATAGATATCAATACTATAAAAAATATTATAAAAAATAAGTAGGTACTCCTACTTATTTTAGTTCTTGTTCTAATTTTTTTAAAATAAAATCCTTTTCATCATCATTAGAACTATTCCATAAAATCTCAAAAAAAACACCAATACCAGGTAAAGTTACTTCATCACCTTCATTTATAGAAGAAGTAATAGACGCCTTAATCTCATCACTACTTGCTCCCTTAAAATTATCCTTAATACTACTTCTTATATCAATATTCATGTAATCATCTCCTAAATATATAATGTAAAAAAAATAAAAAAATATACAAAAAAATCCACAAAGGGATTTATAACATCTGATAATTAGTTGTATTATAAGTAGTATTATTATTACCAACTAAACTCTCAAGATTACTAACTCTTCTTTCTAAAGAATTAACTTGACTACTTAAACTTGACAATTGTTGCTCAATAGAATTACCTTGATAAGAATTAGAACCATTATAATAATTCATGTCCCCCATAGGATAATTCATATTCATAGAAGGAATACCAGGCATCATATTAGGCATATACCCAGGATAAATAGGCATACCCATACCACAATTTCTGTCTTTTTTCATCGAACACACTCCTTTATTGTTCTAATTAATTATATGCGTCTATAAAAATAATGTGAACTAACCACTTGAAAAAAATAAAAATAAATAATATACTTAATATATAATAGAGGTGGAATAATGAAAAAAGGATTTACACTAATAGAAATGCTTGGAATAATAACAGTACTAGCAGTAATACTACTAGTAACATTTCCAATAATGAATAAATCACTAAAAAAAATGAAAGAAAATACTACAGATAACTTTGAAAATAATCTAAAAATAAGCGCAGAAACATATATAGAACTAAATAGAGATAACTACGAAAATATAGATGTACCAGGAACAGAAATAGCCTTCACAATACAAGACTTATATGACGCAAATCTATTAAAAGGACAATATGAAAACATAAATATGTCAGATAAAATAAAAGCAATAGTAGGCCAAGACTTAATACTAAGATACTACTTTAACGGAAAACAAATAGGTCAAGAAAAAGAAATAGATGATAACCTAACAAGAGAAATAGCACTAATAAAAGAAAATCTAAATCAATCAACACCAGATGGAATATATTACTATACAGAACAAGGAAACCTAGAAAACAATCCAACTCAAATAAATCTTACAAGAAACTGGGGGAAACCATATGGAAATATATTAGTACATAACCATCAATTTATAAGTGGATGTATCCAAATGAATGATAAAAACTATGACTACTATAAAGGACAAATAGAAGAACAATCTTATCCATGTTCAACAATAAGAGGAGAAAACCTAGTAGTAAATGGAGATTTATCATATAAAAATAATACAAACTTTAGTGGTTTTACATATGTTGCTGAAGAAGGAACTAACGGATATTTAACAAGAACAGTGAATTCAGCATCTACTCGATGGATGGATCAATTCATACCTGTAGACTCAAATAAATATTACGAAATAGGTTTTACTGCGAAGACAAATAATCCTACTGCAACACACTATATAGGGTTTACAACATACAATGAAAACAAAGAAGGAATTAAGTCAGCAGAGGTTATGTATTTTGACAATACATTAACAACACTAGCTAGAGATTTAAATGATGGCGATGAATATGTATATTTGACAGATTTAACGAATTGGAAAAAAAATACATCTCAAACATATTATAGAGGATTTATTTTTTGGAATTATACAGATTCAATGGGATATACATATCCAGAATTAACATATTCGAAGAACTATTGGTCTAACTTATATGAAAATGAAGGCGTTGAAAAAGAGAATAATAGAATAAAATTAATTTCTCCATGGGATAAGGGGTATATACCAACAGGTACAAAATTAAGCCAATCAAGTGCAGGACCTACTTATAACTTTGCATTACGTGGAAACCAACCATTAACAGAAAACTATGAAACATATTCGGCAGTAATAAAAGGTACCAATACTGCAAACACTAGAGCAACTACGAAATTTGATCCAGGTACAAGATATATTAAATTCTTTATATGGCAAAATAATAATAATATTGCAAATACAACAGTAGATTTTAAAGATATATATATAAGAGAAGTAACAGAATAGAAAGATTAATCTTTCTATTTTTTTGTACTCAAATTAAGGAATTCTTATTTTTACGTCGTACGATATTTATAGGAGGTGCTTTTGAAAGAAAAAAACTAACAATATAATATATCAATTAAAAAGAGAGGATAGTTGATAAAATGAATGATAATATTACAGCAGTTTTGAATGTTAATGAAAATGAAATAAAAGTTATAAGAATTAATAATACAGATTACATATCTCTAACTGATTTAGCTAGATATAAAAACAACCAAAATCCAGGAGATGTTATCATAAAGTGGATGAGTAATAAAAGTTCATTTGATTTTTATTCTTTATGGGAAGAATTATTTAATGATGAGTTTAAACTAGCGGAATCCCGCGAGTTTAAAATTGATTCAGCAACTCAATCATTCACTATGAGTCCTTCAAGATGGATAAGTTTGACAAACGCAAAAGGTTTTATAAGTAAACGAGGAAAATATGATGGAGGAACATATGCCCATCCTGATATTGCCTTAGAATTTGCTTCATGGATTGATCCAGCTTTCAAATTATATTTAATTAAAGAATTTGAACGACTTAAAACGAATGAAGCATATAAAGAAAAAATAGAGTGGTCTGTTAGAAGAAGTTTATCCAAAACAAATTATAGAATTCATACAGACAGCATCAAGGAAAATATTGTTCCATGCCTTACAGAAAAACAAAAACAATTTATTTACGCTAATGAAGCAGACGTTATAAATGTTGCTTTATTTGGAATGACTGCAAAAGAATGGCGAGAAGCTAATCCTGATTTAGAAGGTAATATCAGAGATTATGCAGATATATTACACTTAATAGTATTAAGTAATTTAGAAGTATTAAATGCTAGTATGATTGATAGTAATATCAGCCAAAGAGAAAGATTAGAAAAATTAAATATTACTGCTAGAAAAGAACTAAATATACTAGCAACTGATAAAAATGTTATTGGTATTCAAAAATTAGATAAACAAACAAATAATAAAATGATAGAAAATAAATAATTAAAATCTAATAGAAAGATTAATCTTTCTATTTTTTTGTTTTCAAATTAAGGAATTTTTTTCTGACGTCGTATGATATTTATAGGAGGTGTTAAAAACAAAAATTTAACAAAAAATTAATTTTATATTGTATCGACAAAAACATTATGATAAAATACAAATAGTACAATGATTAAAAGTTTGGGGGAGTAGAAATGAAAGAAAGTAATATATTATTATATGAAACAGAAGATGGGAAAGTAAATGTAGATGTAATATTAAAAGATGAAACAATATGGTTAACTCAAAAGAGTATGGCAGAATTATTCGATGTTGAACAACCTGCAATAGCTAAACATCTATCTAATATTTATAATGAAAAAGAATTAATAAAGGAATCAACTTATTCCAAAATGGAATTAGTTCGAAAAGAAGGAAACAGAAACGTAAAAAGAAATATTGAATTCTATAACCTAGATGCAATAATAGCTGTTGGATATAGAGTTAATTCTAAAAAGGCAACACAATTTAGAATATGGGCAACAAATATATTAAAAGATTATATTATAAAAGGGTTTGCTTTAAATGACGAAAGATTTATTAAAGGGAATAAATATGATTCAAAATATTTTGAAGAATTACTTGAAAGAATAAAAACAATTCGTGTCAGCGAAAGAATGGCATATCAAAAAATAATAGATTTATTCATTGCGACATCTGCCGATTATAATCCTAACTCAGAGAGTGCTTATACATTTTTTAAAATAGTACAGAATAAACTACACTATGCAATAAGTGGATATACTGCAGCAGAACTTATTTATAGTAGGGTAGACGCTAATAAAGAGCATATGGGATTAACAAACTGGAAAAAATCTCCTGATGGATTAATATATAAATATGATGTACGAGTTGCCAAAAACTATTTGACCGAAGAAGAATTAACTAAATTAAATAATTTAACTAATATCTTTCTAGTATTTGCAGAAGATGAAGCAAAAGAAAGACATGTAATGACAATGAAAGATTGGATACAGACAACCGATGACTTGTTAAAATTTAGAAGAAAAAAAGTACTAGAACATTCAGGAACTATCTCACATAAAGATGCCATAGAAAAAGCAGATAAAGAATATGAAAAATTCAGAATTAAACAAGATAGAGAATATATATCATCAATGGATATGATGTATGAAAAATATTTGAAAGAGGAAATAAAAAATAACTAGATACAAGTATAATCTAAATACTTGTTTTTTATTGGTAAAAATAGTAAAATATATAATGGTGAATATAATGAAGAAAACAATAAAAGATTACAATTTAGAAGGAAAAAAAGTAATAATAAGAGTAGACTTTAACGTTCCAATAAAAGATGAAGAAATACAAGATGATAATAGAATTAAACAAAGCTTAGAAACAATAAAATATGCATTAAATCATAATGCAAAAATAATACTATTATCACACTTAGGAAGAGTTAAAACGAGTGATGATAAAATAAAAAACACACTTGAACCAGTTGCTTTAAGATTAAGTGAATTATTAGATAAAGAAATAATCTTTGTAACTGAAACAAGAGGAGAACTACTAGAAACAGAAATAAACAATATGAAAAATGGCGATATAATACTAGTAGAAAATACAAGATATGAAGATTTAAATGGGAAACTAGAAAGTGGAAATAACGAAGAACTAGGTGCATACTGGGCATCACTAGGAGATATTTTTATAAACGATGCATTTGGAACAAGTCATAGAAGTCATGCTTCAAACGTAGGAATTGCTTCACACCTACCAAATGGAATAGGATTCTTAATAGAAAAAGAACTAAACGTAATAGAAAAAGCAATCAAGAATCCAAAAAGGCCATTTACAGTAATACTAGGTGGATCAAAAGTATCAGATAAAATAGGTGTAATAGAAAATCTAGTAAATGTTGCAGACTACATATTAATAGGTGGAGGAATGGCATTTACATTTCTAAAAGCTCTTGATATAAATATAGGTTCATCTATAGTAGATGAAGAATCAATAGACTTCTGTAAAAAAATACTTGAAAAAAATAAAGAAAAAATAATATTACCAATAGATGTAATAACATCCACTAGTATAGAAGAACCTTTAAACATAAGAAAAATATTTATTAAAGATATAAAAGAAAATGAGATAGGATTAGATATTGGAAAACAAACAATAGAACTATTTAAAGAATATATAGAAAAAAGCAATACAATTATATGGAACGGACCAGTTGGAAAATTTGAAACAAAAGAATTTTCAAACGGTACAAAAGAACTATGCGAAATAGTAAAAACAGTAAGTACTTCAATAATTGGTGGGGGAGATACCGCAAGTGCAGTTATAAACTTAGGATACAAAGACTCATTTACACACATATCAACAGGAGGAGGCGCAACATTAGAACTTCTAGAAGGAAAAAAATTACCAGGAATAGAAATAATAGAGGATAAATGAAAGAAAAAATAAAAAACAAATTAAATATAGTAATACTAATATTAGTAACAATATTAGTACTATATATATCATTAAAAGATAACTTTTTAGAAGTAATAGATGGACTTACAAAAATAAACATATTTTGGATTATAATTGCATTAATATTCGCATTGGGATATTACTACTTTAGAACACTATCATTATTAACATTTGTAAAAAAATTCAAAGATGATATATCATTTAAAAAAATATTTAAAATAGTTTTTGTAACACAATTCTTTGATGGAATAACACCATCATCATCTGGAGGACAACCATATCAAATATATGCATTCAGTAAAGAAAATATAAAAGTAATAGATGGAACAAACATTGCAATACAAAACTTTATAGTCTATCAAATCGCATTAGTACTATTAGGCTTAATAGCAGTTCTATCAAATAAATACCTAAACTTATTTGATGATTTAGGCGTAATAAAAAAACTAATACTTTTAGGATTTATAATAAATGTATTAGTAATAATAGGACTATTTAGCCTAGCATTTATGAAAAAATTCAATAAATTCATAGTTAAAACAATAGTAAAAGTATTATCAAAACTAAAAATAATAAAAAACAAAGAAGAAATAATAAAAAATCTAAATACAACAGTTGAAAACTTTCACGATGGTGCTATAATACTAATGAAAAACAAATTCGAATTTATAAAAACAATATTCTTTAACTTTGTTGCATTAATACTATTCTATAGTATACCAGTAATAATAATATATGGATTAGGCGACTATACAAGCATGAATATTTTAGAATCAATAATAGCATCCGCACATGTGATGCTTATAGGTTCATTTATACCAATACCAGGAGCATCAGGAGGACTTGAATATGCGTTCTCACAATTCTATGGTGTATTCATAACAGGTACAACACTAACACTAGTAATGCTTCTATGGAGAACATTAACATATTACCTAGGAGTAATAATAGGTGCAATACTATTAAACATTAGAAAGAAGAGATAACATGAGAATAGGAATATTTACAGATACATATCCACCATATATAAATGGTGTATCAACAAGTATATCAATGTTAGAACGAGCACTAAAAAAGAAAGGACACCAAGTATTTATAGTTACAGTAAACCCAGAAAATATGACATACAAATATGAAAAAAACATAATAAGAATACCTGGAATACCAACAGGAATATATGACTATAGACTAACAGGAATATATCCTATAAGAGCAATAAAAACAATAAAAAGATGGAACTTAGACGTAATACATACACATACAGAATTTGGAATAGGAACATTCGCAAGAATAATAGCAAAACAACTTAATATTCCACTAGTACACACATATCATACAATGTATGAAGACTATGTTCACTATATAACAAAAGGATACTTTAACGATACAAGCAAAAAAATAGTAGAACATCTAACAAAATTCTATTGCGATAAAACAGCAAAAGAACTAATAGTGCCAACAAAAAAAGCATATGACCTATTCAAAGAAAAATACAAAGTAGACAAAAATGTTCATATAATACCAACAGGAATAGAAATAGAAAAATTCTATAAAGAAAACATAAACAAAGATAAACTAGAAAAACTAAAACAAAAACTAAATATAGAAAACGATTTCATAATACTATATATTGGAAGACTAGGAGAAGAAAAAAACGTAGACTTCCTAATAGATAACCAAGAATACTTTGCGAAAAATAATAAAAATGTAAAATTATTAATTGTCGGAGATGGACCAGACATAAAAAAATATAAAGCAAAAACAAAAAAACTAAAGCTAGAAAATAATATAATTTTCACAGGAAAAGTGCCATACAATGAAATTCAATATTATTATAATTTAGGTAATGTATTCGTAACAGCATCAACAACAGAAACACAAGGCCTAACAGTAATAGAAGCAATGGCAGCAAGCCTTCCAGTAGTTTGTATAGATGATGAATCATTTAGAAATACAGTAGTAAATAATCTAAATGGATATCTATTCAATAATAAAAAAGAATATAGAAAATATATAGACGATTTAGTAAATGATAAAAAACTGCTAAAAAAAATAGGAAGTCAAGCAAAAATTTCAACAGACCAATACTCTTCAAAATACTATGCGGAAAGAGTGCTAGATGTTTATAAAAAAACAATAAAAGAAAACAAACCTAGCAAAACATTCTTAGGAAGAACAAAAGAAGTAATAAAAAAAGGATTACATGATTAAGAAGTTATTGTATTACAATGACTTTTTTTGTCAAAATTCGACTTTTGTCGACAAAATTAGAACATTTTCATTCTTTATATTAGTAAGCATTTTGTTGTATAATACTTTTGGAATAATAAGGAGGAAATATGGAAAAAATAAAAGTATTAATGATAGATGATAATATAAATCTAGTAGAAATGGTAAAGGAGTATTTTAAAGATAATAAAAACATCGAAATATCCTTAATAGCGCATGATGGTCAAGAAGGATTAAAACTATTAGAACAAGAACAAGGGAAATATGATGTAGTACTACTTGATCTAATAATGCCAAAAAAAGATGGCCTATATGTTCTAGAACAAGTAAACAAAAAGAATATGGACTGTAATATAATAGTTGAAACAAGCTACAACTCACAAGACGCTATAAGGCAAGTATCAGAATATAACGTAAACTATTTTATACTTAAACCATTTGAACTAACAGACTTGGAATCAAGAATAATAGATGTAGTAAATAGTAAAAATAAAGAAGGAAAACACATAAATATAAAACAAAATAATTTACAAATATCAATAACAAAGATTTTACACGAACTAGGAATTCCATCACATATAAAAGGATACCAATACATAAGAGAAGGAATAGGAATCATTTATTCACACCCAGAAACAATAGGAGGAATAACAAAAGAACTATATCCAGAACTAGCAAATAAATTTGATACAACAGTGTCACGTGTAGAAAGAGCAATCAGACATGCAATAGAAGTAAGCTGGAATAGAGGAGATTGGGACTTAATGGAAGAAATATTTGGACACAGCGTAGATATAGACAAAGCAAAACCAACAAATAGTGAATTCATAGTAACAATAGCAGACAAACTAAGATTAGATAATAAAATACTAGTATAAAGGTAGATACAAAATCTACTTTTTTTGTTATAATAAAATTAATATAAAAAAATTTGGGAGTGTTTATAATGATTGATTTTGAAAGATTTAAAAAATACATGAAAGTATTCCTGGAGAACATGAATTTGAACTATGCTTTAATAACACTAATGATACATACATGATTATAAAATATCTAAATGATGTTTCATTTCAAAAATGTTGTGATAAAGAACATAGAGGAGAAATAATATGCCACTCATTATATGAACTATACAATTCAATATTACATGATGATATTTGCCTAAAAAGAGACTGGAATAATATAAACGATATAATTATAGATGCAGCATGGAGTGTCATAGACAATATAGAAGAAATAGAAAGAATTTTTAATATAAAATAAGAAGGTTTAATATGAAAAAGAAAATAATAAAATTATTCTTAATCACTTTAATAATATGTATTGTTCTAGGATTATGCTACTTTATTCATAAAAACGATTTTACCAAATCAACATTTGTAATAACACAAAATACAAACACCAATGAAATACATTATTATGAAGTAAATAATTGGAAATATAAAAGAAACATAAATGAATTTGAAAGTGATAAAATAGAAATATTTAAAGTTGATAATGAGTGTTATAATAAACATGCTGATATAGAAAACCATATAGCTTTAAATCAATTGATAATCGAAAAGTGTACAATTAAAGATGATTTAGAAAATAATATTGAAATAAATGGATATTTAGAAAAAATAATCAAACTAGTTTCAAAAAAAGAAAAACACGACATAATTGGTAATACTATAATAAAAGTAAATGATGAATATTATGTTGTTGTTGAACTAAATGTCAATTTATGGACACCATATAAACTTTATAAATATAGTAAAGAAAAAAATAAGTTAAAACTAATTTATACATTTGATAGTGAAGAAGTTATCGGAATAAAAAATAAATAATATAGGAGGTGTAGTATGAAGAAGAAAATAGTGTTTAGTTTTTTTATAATATTCTTAATAATTATTATTGGATTGTTATTAATAAAAATAATTCTTAATAGTTTCTATAACAAAGAATTTAATAAATTTGACTATGATAAAGCAAAAAAAGCAACAATCAAATACTTAAACAAAAATGAAGAACAATTAAAAACAATAGTTGATGAATTATATGAAAACAAATCTTCTATAGAAAACCCTATAGAAAATATAAAAGATGCAGGATACCATAATTCTAGTAACTTTAATTTTAAAAACAATGAAGAATATATTAAATTTAATATTGATGCACAAGGTATGATAGGTGGACAATACTATGGACTAATATATTCAAAAAACAATGAAGAAGAATTAATAAAAAATCAAGATTTACATGGAAACAATATATTCATAAGGCAAAAAATAAAAGACAATTGGTATTTTTATTATGATGACTATGATGGAAAGGTAAACATTAATAAAATACAATGAGAAAAGTAGATAGAATCTACTTTTTTTGATATAATTAATATGTAATAAAGGAGAATTGATATGAAAGAAATATATGAATTTTTAAAAGAATGCAATACATACTACTTAGCTACTGTAGAAGGAGACCAACCAAGAGTAAGACCATTTGGAACAATAAATATATATGAAGATAAACTATATATTCAAACAAGCAAGCAAAAAAATGTTTCAAAACAAATTCAAACTAACAATAAAGTAGAAATATGTGGATTTAAAAATGGAGAATGGATAAGATTAAGTGGAGAATTAGTAAGAGATGATAGAATAGAAGCAAAAAAAGATATGTTAGATCATTATCCAAATTTAAGAGGAATGTATGATGAGAAAGATGATAATACAGAAGTTCTATACTTTAAAAATGGAACAGCTACCATATCTTCATTTACAAATACACCTAAAACAATAGAAATATAAATAAAAGAGTAGATATAAAATCTGCTCTTTTATTGTAATCAGATTATTTATAAATTAAAAAAATTCCGAAATAATTAATTTATCATTGACATACATTTGTTTGTGTGATATTATTTTTATGCAGTTATAAAAAAATATGTTCAAAATAGTTTAAGGGGGAATAAAATATGGAACAAGATAAAATGCATTTAATCAATAAGATATTCAATAATGAAACAATAAGAACTGTTTGGGATAAAGAACAGGAAAAATACTTTATTAGTATTGTAGACTTAGTTGGAGTTTTAACAGAAAGTGATAGACCGAGAAAATATTGGAGCGATTTAAAAAGTAAGTTAAAACAAGAAGGAAATGAAGTGTCCGAAAAAATCGGACAGTTGAAATTGAAATCTCAAGATGGCAAATATCGTCTAACAGATGTTTGTGATATTGAAGAAATGTTTAGAATTATTGAATCAATTCCTTCGAAAAATGCCGAACCTATAAAGCAATGGTTAGCTAAACTAGGTAGTGAAAGAATTGATGAGGTATTCGATCCATCAATATCTGCACAAAGGTCTATAGATTTATATAGAGCAAAGGGCTTTGATGAAGAATGGATTGCTAAAAGATTAAAAGGTATCCAAGATAGACATAAACTTACTGATGTATGGAAAGATGGAGGTATTACTGAACATAAGGAATATGCAATATTAACAAATGAAATCTATAAAGAATGGTCAGGCATGAAAGCAAGTGAGTATAAAGCATATAAAGGACTTCGTAAAGAATCACTAAGAGACAATATGACTGATTTAGAAGTTGCTTTAACAGACCTAGGAGAAATTGCAACAAGAGAACTTGCGAATGTTCATAAACCTCAAGGATTAGAACAAAATAAAAAAATAGCTCAAATGGGTGGAAGTGCAGCTAAGGCAGCAAGAGATAATATTGAAAAGAATTTAGGTAAATCAGTAATATCAAGAGATAATAGGTTGAATTATAAATATATTGATGATAAATCAAAAATAGAAAACAAATGAAAGGCAAAAATATAAAATCAAATTACAATTCAAAGAGTAGATAAAACATCTGCTATACTATGATATAATTAAATAGACTTAAATTTAAAGAATGGAGGAAAGATTATGAATGAATATTTCGATGTATTAAAAGAAAATGGGGAATATACAAATGAAGTGGCTTCAAGAGAAGAATGCCATAAAAAAGGACTTTATCATAAAGCAGTAGTAGTGTTTATATTAAATGAGGATAATACAAAAATCTTATTACAAAAAAGAAGTGCAAATAAAAAACTATGGCCAAACTTATGGGATATCACAGCTGGTGGTCATGTTCTATCAGGTGAATTAGGATATCAAGCGGTAATTAGAGAAACAAAAGAAGAAATAGGAATAAATATAAAAAAAGAAGAATTAGAATTTATAGGTACAACAACCTCTGAAACAGTAAAAGGTGATATAATTAATAGACATTTTAATGAGTATTTTATTGTACATAAAGATATAGATATTAACGATATTACTTTACAAGAGGAAGAAGTACAAGATATTAAATGGTTAGAAAAAGAAGAAGTGATTAGAAGAATTAAAAATAACTATGAAGATTTAACAGAAAAAATAGGATGTTGGAATTATCTAATGAAATATTTTGAACTGATTGACAAAAGATAGTATTGATAAAGAGTAGATATAAAAACTACTCTTTTATGATATAATGAATTAGGTGATAAAATTGAAAAAGATAATAACATTAGGAATAATCTTAATAATAACATCGGCAATAACAGCACTACTAATAAAACATAGCTATAACAAAAATAAAATAGAAATAACTTTATCAAAACAAAATATAGAAGTATATGAAAACATAGAATTAAAAGACTTAATAAATAAAGATATTAACTTGTTAAATAATCAAAAAATAGATACAGATAAAATAGGAAAACAAAAAATAGAAATAAAATATAAAAATAAAATATTTAAATATAAAGAAAAAATAGAAATAAATATAGTAGATACAGAAGCTCCTATTGTATTAGTTGGAAATAAATGGATAGAAGAAAAAAAAGAAATAGATTTAGTAAATAGTTTTTTATGTGCAGATAACTATGATGCAAGACCAAACTGTAAAATAGAAGGAGACTATGATTTAAATACACCAGGTGAATACAATTTAAAATATATAGGAATAGACTCATCAAATAATAAAACAGAAAAGAGTTTTACACTAACTGTATATAAAAAACCAGAAGAAACAGATAATAATGAGCCACAAGAAGAATCATATGTAGATTTTCAAGATATTATAAAACTACATAAAGGTCCAAATACAAGTATTGGAATAGATGTATCAAAATGGCAAGGAAATATAGACTTTGAAAAGGTAAAAAAAGCAGGATGTGAATTTGTAATAATAAAAGCAGCAGGATCATACATAGATGGAGAAATGTATACAGATCCAAAATTTTTAGAAAATATAGAAAATGCATTAAAAAACAATTTAAAAGTAGGAGTATATTTTAATAGTGACGCAAACAGTGTAGAAATGGCAAAACAAGAAATAGACTATATATTAAACTTAATAAAAGACTATGATATAGAACTAGGAATTGCATATGACTGGGAAAACTTCACAAACTTCAATACATTTAATATAAGCTTACACACACTAAATGAAATGGCAGACGTATTCCTAAAAGAAACAAAAGAAAAAGGATATAAACCAATCCTTTACAGTAGTAAATATTACTTAGAAAATATATGGAAAAAAGAATATCCAATATGGGTAGCTCAATATGCAGATAATAATACATATGAAGGAAAGTATATAATGTGGCAACAATGCAGTGACGGAAGAATAGATGGAATAACAGGATATGTAGACATAGATATAATGTATGAATAATTTACATAAAATTAATTATTCATATTGAATATAAATTAATTACAAGTTATAATTATATTAGGATATGTTTGAAAAATCAGATGCTTCCGTTCCAAGAAAAATGGAAAGGTGGTGGTATTATGACAAAAAGAGAAAAATCATATTTCACAATAATACTACTATTATTTATAGTAATAATAAGATTATTATTTAAATAAAAAAACACATCTGATTTCAACTGATGTTGATTTCAGATGCCAACCAATAAGGGAAACATCTGAACGTGACTTCAGACATATCCTTTTTTATTATATGAAGTATTGCTTCACTACATACATTCTAACATAAGATATAACGAAAGTCAATAATTCACATAAAATTAATTGTTAAGATTTATATATAAATTCCTTGACAATAAACAAAAATTACTGTATATTGTATATGTACTTATTTCTTGGATGAACGAAACTCCAACGTTATTCTAGGAATTAAGCGTATTAAAGAAAAGGAGAGATTAAAATGGCTTTAACAAAAGAAGCAAAAGAAAAAATCGTTAAAAAATTCGGTAAAGACGCTAACGATACAGGATCATGTGAAGTTCAAATAGCAATTCTAACACAAGAAATTAAAGAATTGACAGAACACTTAAAAGAACACAAACATGACTTCCATTCACGTAGAGGTTTACTAAAGAAAGTTGGTAAAAGAAGAAGTTTATTAAACTACTTAGCTAAACATGACGTAAATAGATATCGTGAAATCGTAAAAGCATTAGAATTAAGAAAATAATTAAACAAACAACAGGCACTTATTTTTAAGTGTCTTTATTTTTAGAAATTAGGAGGTATAAATGAAAAAAGTATATGAATTAGATTTCAGGGGAAGAAAACTAACAGTAGAAATAGGAGAACTAGCAAAACAAGCACATGGAGCAGTATTAGTAAGATATGGAGATACAGTAATTTTATCAACAGCAGTAGTATCAAAAAACGCAAATATCTTATCAGACTTCTTTCCATTAATGGTACTATATCAAGAAAAACTATACTCAGTAGGTAAAATACCAGGTGGATTTATAAAAAGAGAAGGAAGGCCAACAGATAACGCAACCCTTGCTGCACGTATGATAGATAGACCAATGAGACCAATGTTCCCACATAATTTTAGAAATGAAGTACAAATAGTAAACACAGTACTATCAGTTGATCAAGACAACTCACCAGAATTAGCAGCTATGTTTGGTTCATCACTAGCAACATCAATATCAAAAATACCATTTGATGGTCCAATTGCTGGAGTAAAAGTTGGTAGAGTAAACGGAGAATTTATAATAAACCCAACAGCAGAACAATTAGAGCTTACTGATATAGAATTAACAGTAGCTGGAACTAAAGAAGCTATTAACATGGTAGAAAGTGGTTCAAAAGAAGTATCTGAATCAGATATGTTAGAAGCATTAATGTTTGGACATGATGCAGTAAAAGAATTGTGTGAGTTCCAAGAAAAAATCATATCTGAATGTGGACAAGAGAAAATGGAATATGAAGTCCTAGAAATAACAGATGAATTAAAAAAAGAAGTTAGAACTTTATCAGAAGAAAACTTAAATAAAGCTATGAGAATACTTGATAAAATCGAAAAATATGAAGCAATAGATAAAGTAAAAGAAGATGTAGTTGCTAAGTATGAAGAAGAAAATTCAAATTTAAAAGACGATGAATTAAAAGAATTAATAACAAAAGTAAAACTAGTATTAGAAGAAATAGAATACGAAATATTTAGACAAATAGTAGTTAAAGAAAAAACTAGAGCAGACGGAAGAGCAATGGATGAAATAAGACCATTATCAACAGATATTGACTTACTTCCAAGAACACACGGTTCTGCACTATTCACACGTGGACAAACTCAAGCACTAGGAGTAGTAACACTAGGAGCACTAGGAGAACATCAAATACTAGATGGATTATCACTAGAAGCAGAAAAAAGATTTATGCTACACTATAACTTCCCACAATTCTCAGTAGGAGAAACAGGAAGATATGGAGCACCTGGAAGAAGAGAAATAGGACATGGAGCACTAGGGGAAAGAGCCCTTGCTCAAGTAATTCCATCAGAAGAAGAATTCCCATACACAATTAGAGTAGTATCAGAAATATTAGAATCAAATGGTTCATCATCACAAGCAAGTATCTGTGCAGGATGTATGGCTCTAATGGCAGCAGGTGTACCAATTAAAGCTCCGGTAGCAGGAATAGCTATGGGATTAATAACAAACGAAGACGATTACACAATCTTAACTGATATCCAAGGTATGGAAGACCACCTAGGAGACATGGACTTTAAAGTAGCAGGAACAAGAAAAGGTATATGTGCACTTCAAATGGATATAAAAATTAAAGGTATAACAAAAGAAATACTAGAAAAAGCACTAGAACAAGCTAAAAAAGCAAGAATGCAAATACTAGATGTAATAGAAGCACAAATACCTGAACCAAGAAAAGAAGTATCAAAATACGCACCAAAAACAATGACATTCACAATTAATCCAAATAAGATTAAAGACGTTATCGGAAAAGGTGGAGAAATGATTACAAAAATTATTCTTGAAGCAAGTCACGTAAATGCAGTAACAGACGTTAACGCTGTTAAAGTAGACCTAGAAGATGACGGAAGAGTAATTATATATCATAGCGACAAAGAAATAATAGAAAAAACTGCTCAAATGATAAAAGACATAGTAAGAGAAGTAGAAGACGGAAAAATCTATAACGGAAAAGTAGTAAAAGTAGAAGATTTCGGTTGCTTTGTAGAACTATGGCCTGGATGTGAAGGACTAGTACATGTATCACATCTTGATGAAAAACGTGTAGAAAAGCCAAGCGATATAGTTAAAGTTGGAGATGAAATAATAGTTAAATCATTAGGATATGATAAAAAAGGAAGACTTAATTTATCGAGAAAAGAAGCATTAAAATAATGCTTTTTTTACTATGTAAACAAAATGTACATAGTTTGACATAAAACTAATAATATGATAAAATCAACTTACAAATAAATTTGTAAAGGATGAGTATATGAAAAAAATAATTGAATTATCATCATTACTAACAGTAATGTTGGGAATAATAATAATTGATATAAATGCATATGCTAAAATAACAGAAAAATCAACAGAAAGAAAAGTGAAATCGTCGCAAAACTATGAATTAGCACAAGCTGACATAGATAAAATGACAATAACCACATATGACAGTTTTATGGTTAGTAAACTACATGATAAAATGATAGAAAAAACAAAACGCGAATATAATGAATATCAAGAATACTTAAAAACATTAATAGTATATGACGGATTAACAATGGATCAACTTGCAGAAAAACTAGACAGAAGTCTAAAAAATGAATTATCAGGATATGGAAGATTATATGCTGAATATTCACTAGCAACAGGAGTAGACCCTTATATAGCAGTCGCAATATCATTACACGAAACAGGATGCAACGGAAGATGCAGTACATTAATGAGAGAATGTAACAATGTCGGAGGACAAAAAGGTGCACCAGTATGTGGAAGTGGCGGATATAAAGGATTTGATACATTAGAAGATGGAATAAAAGGATTTATAGATAACCTATCACAAAACTATTTTGGATTAGGACTTAATACACCAGAACTAATGAACAGAAAATATGCAGCATCAACAACATGGGCAACACAAGTAAATAATTATATATCAACAATAAGATCAAGATAGTATTACTATCTTTTTTAATATTTGCAAAACAAACAAATGTATGATAAAATAAAATGGTAAAAAAATACATTACAAAAAAACAAAAAAAGTAGTATAATATAAAACACTTTGGAGGTAATTATGGATAAAATAATAATAAAAGGAGCACGAGAAAATAACTTAAAAAACGTTAGTATTGAACTACCAAAAAACAAACTTATAGTAATGACAGGAGTATCAGGTTCAGGAAAAAGTTCACTTGCTTTTGATACAATATACGCAGAAGGACAAAGAAGATACGTAGAAAGTCTAAGCGCATATGCTCGCCAATTTCTAGGAGGCTCTGAAAAACCAAACGTAGACTCAATAGAAGGATTATCCCCTGCAATATCAATAGATCAAAAAACAACAAATAAAAATCCAAGAAGTACAGTAGGAACAATAACAGAAATATATGATTACTTAAGACTACTATTCGCACGTATTGGTGTACCATACTGTCCAAACCATCATAAACCTATATCAAGTCAAAGCATAGAAGAAATGACAAACCAAGTATTGAACCTAGAACAAAATACAAAAATAAGAGTGATGGCACCTACAATTCATGGAGAAAAAGGAACATTTAAAGACCTATTAGATACTTATAGAAAAGATGGATATGTAAGAATTAGAATTGATGGGATAGAGTATGACTTATCAGAAGAAATAGAACTATCAAAAACAAAAAAACATAACATAGAACTAATAATAGATAGATTAATAATAAAAGACGGAATAAGATCAAGACTATACGAATCCATAGAACATGCTGCAAAACTAGCTAGTGGGAAAGTATTAATAGATGTAGTAGGACACGAAGAATTTCTAATGAGCGAAAAATATGCATGTCCAGATTGTGATTTTTCACTACCAGAACTAGAACCAAGAATGTTTTCATTTAACGCACCATACGGAGCTTGTCATGATTGTAAAGGATTAGGAATACAATACAAAATAGACGAAGATTTAATAATACCAGATAAAACAAAAAGTATAAATGAAGGCGCAATAGTAGCCATTAACACAGATGAAGACAACACTACATATACAGAAATCCAAACAGCCGCAAACTACTATAACATAGACTTAGATAAACCTGTAAAAGACCTAAAAAGAGAAGAATTAGATATAATTTTATATGGCTCAAGACATATATTAGAATTTAAATATAAATCAAAAACAGGAAATACAAGAACAAAAAAAGACTTCTTTGAAGGAATAATAACAAACTTAGAAAGAAGATATATAGAAACAAAAAGCTCTTGGATTAGAGAATGGATAGAAAACTATATGACAGAACTAGAGTGTCCAACATGTCATGGTTCAAGACTAGACGAATCAGTCTTGTCAGTACTAATAAATAAAAAGAACATCTACGAAGTAACAAAACTAAGTATAAAAGACTTACATGAATTTATGAAAAACTTAAAACTAACAAAACAACAACAAGAAATATCAGAACTAATAGTAAAAGAAATAAATTCAAGACTAGAGTTCTTAATAAACGTAGGAATAGAATATTTAACACTTAATAGAACAGCAGGAACATTGTCAGGTGGAGAAGCACAAAGAATAAGACTCGCAACACAAATAGGATCAAGATTAACAGGAGTATTATACGTACTAGATGAACCAAGTATAGGACTACACCAAAGAGATAACGAAAGACTAATAAAATCAATGCTTGAAATGAGAGACCTAGGAAATACACTGATAGTAGTAGAACATGATACAGATACAATGCGTGCATGTGATTACCTAGTAGACATAGGACCAAAAGCAGGAATACATGGTGGAGAAGTAGTAGCAAAAGGTACACCAGAAGAAGTAATGAAAAATGAAAATAGTATAACTGGACTTTACCTATCAGGAAAAAGAAAAATAGAAATACCTGAAAAGAGAAGAAAAGGAAATAAAAAATTCCTAGAAATAAAAGGAGCAACAGAAAACAACTTAAAAAATATAAACGTTAAGTTTCCACTTGGAACACTTACATGTATAACAGGAGTATCAGGATCAGGAAAAAGTAGTTTAATAAACGAAATACTATATAAAGCAGTTGCTTCAAATCTATATAAAACAAAACTAAAGCCAGGAAAACATAAAGAAATAAAAGGATTAGAAAATATAGACAAAGTAATAGATATATCACAAGCTCCAATAGGAAGAACACCAAGATCAAATCCTGCAACATATACAGGAGTATTTG
>DFLA01000021.1 GCA_002374055.1 Caryophanales bacterium UBA3631 | reverse complement strand
GAAAGAAAATGTGTGTAACTGGAGATAATTCAAAAGATGCAATAACACATATTAGGGTACTTGAAAGATATAAAGATGCTACTTTGATTGAATGTATTCTTGAAACTGGAAGAACTCATCAAATTAGAGTACATATGAATTATATTAATCATCCTGTTGTAAATGATCCAGTATATGGATATAAAAAGATGGATGATGAGGAATTTGGACAAATGTTGCATGCTAAGGAAATTGGATTTGTACATCCAATAACTAAGGAGTTTATGGATTTTAAAGTTAATCCTCCAAAGAGATTTAATGAGATATTAGAAATGTATAAAAATAAATAGAGGTGATGATTGTGGATGGCATAAAAATAGATGATAAAGAGACAATTGTTATGAATTTGGTGCATTATTTTGTTACTGAAAAGGATTATAATCCTGTTGTTGTTCATGGTATTAATGATGAGATATGGCTAGAAAATATGAATAGTGAATATAAGATTGTAAGAATTATTTCACGTTATATTCACAATGATGAACAATTAGGATTTAATAGATTTAGATCTAGACAAATTACTAAAAAGTTAAAGTTTAAAACATTTTCTTTTAGTATGCATGTTTTAAGTATATATGTTGACTTGGGAGAGAATGTAAAGTCTTTGGATAAAGATGATAATGGTAATCTATCTTTATTTATAAAAAACTTAAATGATTTTAAGAATAATCCTTCGGTTATATCTGTATTTCCTGATATAATTGAAAAGACTAATCATGATGAGAAAGGAATGCAATTATTGTTTAAAATAACTGAAGATATTAATGTTACTAATGAGAAGAAAAATAAAAAAATGGATAAGATTTTTTCATCTAAAAAACCAATTATTACGTATATTTTAATAGCATTATGTGTTATTATGTTTGTTATTAGTGGATTTGGATATGATACTAATTCTTTGATTTTTTTCGGTGCTAATTATGGACCACTTGTTAAGAATGGCGAAATATATAGGCTTATTACTTGTATGTTTTTACATGCAGGTATAGTTCATATTGTATTAAACATGTATTCATTATTTATTGTCGGTCCTAGAGTTGAAGACTTCTTTGGAAAATGGAAGTATTTGTTAATATATTTTATTAGTGGTATTAGTGCTAGTTTGTTATCGATTGGTTTAAATGGTGATGTTGTATCAGTTGGTGCAAGTGGAGCAATTTTTGGATTATTTGGTGCTTTAGTATATTTTGGATATAGTTATCGAGGTTATATAGGAGCAATGATAAGAAGTCAAATAATACCAATAGTTTTATATAATTTACTTATGGGATTTTTTATACCCGGGATAGATATGTGGGGACATATTGGTGGACTTATCGGTGGAATACTTACAGCAAATATGTTAGGAACTATTGAAAATAAGAAATACAATCCTAGTAATATATTATTATTTATTATATATTTTGGATTTTTAGTGTATTTAGGAATACTTAGATAAAAAGGCTACAACTATGGTTGTAGTCTTTTTAAATTGTCTTTTATTTTCGTTGACATATTTGGTACTAAATGGTATAATTTTTATAGTATGGTATAGTAGCTAAAATAGAGGTGAAGAGAATGAAAAAATTGTTAGATAGTAAGTTTTTATTTATTGTAGCACTAAGTTTAGTTGTGCTAATAATTCTTGGTATTGGAGCGTTTTATTTATTTGATGATGCAGATGATACATTTGTAAAAAATGGTTATGTAATTAATCCACTTAGCTCTAAAGTTGAAAAATATTTTTTTAATGAAAATGAGTCATATAAAGAAAACTTATCTTCAATGGTTGTTTTTAAAGATGTAGATGATAAAAATGTATCTATTTTAAAAGATAGTTTTCTTCACTATAATGATGGTTCTTTATCTTTTTTAAAGAATGGAGCTATACTTGATTTGGATACTATTAATGGTAGTGAGGCTGTTAATTTTTATAATATTACTAATAAATCTGTAATTGAGAAAGATGGAAACAGTTATGTTATTAAAAATAGTGGAAGTGATATTAAACTTAAGAATTTTATTGGAAGAATAAATGATAATAAATATATTGTTGTGGGTTCTTTAGAAGCTAAAATTCCTGGAAATGAAAAAAATATTTCTGGTGATTATTTTGAAATAGTATATGCAGAAGAAGGAATTGTTAATATTGAAAATAAGGATGTTAAATTTCAAGTAACGGCTGATGGAACATTGATTTATGCTGGTAATATAGTAATTGATTTGGGTGATAAAAAGATTTCTAGAGATGGCGAAGATGTTATGTCAATAACAGCAATTACTATAAATGGCGATGAGAATATTGAAATTATTCCTGAAGCACCTGAAGAGGAAGAAGATGATGGTACTGGTGATAACACAGAAAATGTAGAAGGACAAGATGGTGCAGGCGGCGGAGCTGGTGGTGAAGGAGACGGCGAAGGCGGTACTGGAAAAGAGAATACTGAAGTCGATGTTATCGAAGATATTGTAGTATCTTTGAAAGATGCCTCAA
>DFLA01000014.1 GCA_002374055.1 Caryophanales bacterium UBA3631 | reverse complement strand
AGCAAAATAAGTTTGTGCGAGTGCAATTGTCTTTTTTCTCGAATCTCCATTTTGGGCAATTAAATAACATGCATATCTAGATAGTTTATAATCAATTATTTCTTTTACGGCATTATTAGGCATTTTTATCGTTTTACTGACGTCAGTAAAATGTTCAGATATAGTAATTTTACTATTCTTACAAGCTTCTACTGCCTTATTAATAATTTTCTCGAAATTTTGCCATTTTGAATATTGTAATATAGGCATTAATTCTCTCGCATACCAATATTCATTACCATATTCATCAATATGTTTAATTTCATCAAATGTTTTATTCTTGTATTCTTCCAAATTATTCATAATCATCCTCCTCAATTTTTTCAATTTTAATAGTATAACCAAGTGGCCCTAATATCTTAAATAAACTAGAAATATTAGGAGAAAAAAGACCAGCTTCAATCTTCGCAATCTTATCCCTTAATACACCAGACTTTAGAGCCATCTCCTTTTGAGTCAAACCAAGAGAATGCCTAAGACTCGCAAACTCCAATATAAACTCCATTTCCAATTCTTCAGCTAAACAATAATTATCAATATCTTTCATATAAAAACCTCCTAAATACATTATAATAAATAAGTTCTAAAAACACAACACTTGTTAATTAAAAAATAAAAGAATTAATACTTGTAAAAAAAAACAATAATTGATAAAATTAAATAAGAATAGAGAGGTCTTATTTATGAAAAAAAATGGTTTTACGCTTATAGAATTACTAGCAGTAGTAACAATAATCGCACTTATATCTTTAATTGCTATACCCAATATAACAAAAAATATAAAAGATAAAAAAACAGAAATAGACGAAGCAAATCAAAAACTATTATCATCAGCTGCTGATGTATATATAGAAAACAATAAAAACTATGATAATAGCTATGAAGCAAATGGAAGTACATACTGTATACCAATACAAACACTTATTGACAGTAACTATCTAGAAACACCATTTAAAGACATAAATGGTAGAGAAATAGACTATACAAAACAAGTACAAGCAACCTTTCAAGCAGAGTACAATAGCTTTGACTATGAAATAGTAGATAATTGTCAAGAACTAAAACAATATGTAAGTAGACCTAATCTAACTGAAAATATGATACCAGTAACATACGACGAAACAACAAATACATGGAAAAAAGCAGATAGAAACTCACACTGGTATAACTATCAAGAAAAAAAATGGGCAAATGCAGTACTAGTTAAAGAACTAAAAGAAACAGATTCCTCAAAAAGTAGAGACGAATATATTAGTGCTCCTGCAGGAACACCTATACTAGAACAAGACATACTTGCTTACTTCACATGGATACCAAGATTTAGATATCAACTATTTGAATCAGATACAGAAACACCAATAAACATAGTATTCGAAAACATATCAACAACAAAATCAACAGGAACAGAAAAAAATCAGTGGTTAACACATCCAGCATTCACATATAACAACCAAGAACTATCAGGAATATGGGTAGGAAAATATGAAACATCAATAGATAATAATATACTAATAAAAAATAATACCCCAATAACAAACATAGACTACGTAGAAGCAAATAAAAAAATAATAGAAATGACAAACGATAATAACGTTTATGGACTAAAAAATGTAAATACACACATGACAAGAAATAGTGAATGGGGAGCCCTAACATACCTAACAAATTCAATATATGGAAATAACCAAAACAATACAACAACAGGAAATCAAACAGGAATATACAATATATCAGGAAACAAAGAATTTGTAATACTAGATAACGAATCAGAAAATTCACTAGGATATGCATTATCAGAAACAAATAACTGGACAACAGATAACTCATATATAACAGATGATAATTTATACCTAACAAGAGGTAATAATTCAATATATAACTATCAAAACTCAAGCGTTAAAGACGAAAACACAACATTTAGAATAACACTAACAAATAATGAATCACAAAACCAAGACTATCAAAGAAAATATGTTGTTACATTTGATCCGGACGGAGGAACACTAGATACTACTTCAAAAGAAGTATCATACCATGAACCATATGGTGCATTACCAACTCCAACAAGAGAAGGCTATACATTCATGGGATGGAATGGTAAAAACATAATTGATAAATCTAAATCAGGTATTGAAGAAATTCAAAATGAAACGCCATTTAGTCATTGGGCTTATCCACCAGCATTTAGCACAGAATGGGTAGTAAATAATTTGAAACCAGATACACAATATTCAATTTCTTATGATATAGAAGGAATAAGCGTGCCTGAATATGATGTAAAATATAGTAGTAATTTAGGTTTTTATTTATATAGTTTTAACTCTGATAAGACATTGTATCCAAATAGAGTAATCTATGAGAGTAAATATATCGATGAAGGCGAATTATTTCATTCAATCAAATCCTTTATCACTCCATCAAATGTGAATTTATCTGATTCAAAATATACTTTTTATGTATATACAAATAGATATGAAAAAGATGGCACTGGAGTTTATTCAACAATAAGATTATATAATTTACAAATAGAAGAAGGCTCAACTGCTACAGAATATGAACCATACTATATAACACCAACAACACCAGTTGTACAAGATAAAAATCATACATTAAAAGCTATATGGAAAGCTAATGAATAAAAAATATAGATTACAATTCTATATTTTTTTTGTAAAAAAACTATGATAAAATAGAAATGCAACCAACATTTTACAAAAAACAACCTAAAGATGGTAGAATGCAACCGGTAGAAAATTATAAAATTATTGTGAAAGAGGAGGAAAATTATGAATAACAATTTCAAAGAAAATTTAAGAAAGATTAGAAAAGAAAATAATCTTTCACAAGAACAACTTGCTGACGAACTAGGAGTATCTCGTCAAGCTATATCTAAATGGGAGTCAGGAGCCGCATATCCAGAAATGGATAAAATAATTGCTTTATGCGATAAATTCAATTTAAATATTGATGACCTATTACATAAAGATATTAAAGAGGTAAAAGGAGAAGAAGAAAGTAATAAAAAACTAAACGCCTTTATTAATGATTTCTTAAAATTTATTACTAATACAGTTAATATGTTTAGTAATATGGACTTAAAAAGTAAAATTAAATGTCTACTTGAACAATTTATAATCGCATTCATACTATTTACAATTTCACTTATTGTCTATAATGTTTTATCATCATTATTTACCAGTATATTAATTATACTACCAAACATAATATATATATTCTTAAGTGGTGTCTTAAAATCCATATTAGTAATCGCTCTAGTAGTAGTTTCAATTATAATAATAACACACATATTTAAAACAAGATATCTAAACTATTACGAACAATTAAAAGAACAAAAACCAAAACAAGATGAAAATAATAATAAAGAAACAGAAAAAGTAAATGAAAGCATAACATTCAAAAACAATGATAAAATAATAATTAGAGATTCACGCCATAGTGAATACAACTTTATAAATATGATGTTTAAATTTATAATTTTAATAATTAAACTATTCGCAACATGGTTTGGACTTTGTATAGCGTTCGTGCTAGTATGCTTATTTGGTTCATTTATTGCGTCATTCTTAATATATAAAACAGGACTATTCTTTATAGGACTATTAATCGCAATATTATCTTCATCTATAATAGGAATAGTAATACTACTATTAATAATAAACTTTGTATTTAATAGAAAAAATGATAAGAAAAAAATGATATGGACATTTATAATATCACTAATAACATTTGGAATAGGATGTGGATTAACATTCATTGGAACACTATCATTTGATGTATCATATGATAATGAATCCATGCTTAAACTAGTAACAAAAGAATATGAAATGAAAGAAGATTTAACAATACTAAATAACTATAGAGAAATAGAATACGTAGAAACAGAAGATAAAAATGTAAAAATAGAATATCAAATAAATAAGTACTGTGAAATAGATGTTAATAACTATAATAATACTATATCATCATGGGCTTATTGCGAAAATCCAATGGAAATTGCAAGAGAATATATTAAAAACATCAACAACAAAAAAATAATACCAATAAATGGAACTATAGAAAAAATGACAGTTTATACAAATAAAACAAATATCGAAACATTAAAAAACAATCTAAAAAAACATATAGATGACTCAGAAAATATAGAAAGAATAAATGAATATGAAGAACAAATAAATGAATTAGAAATAGAAAACGAAGAATTAAAATTAGAAATAGAAGAATTACAAAAAGAACAAGATAATTAAAAAATAGTGACATAAAAATAATTTAATTAAATAAAACTTAATTAGTGCATGTATAATTATACATGTGAGGCTTTCTTTTTAGAAATTAACATTTGGTTAGTTTCTTTTTTTATAAGCAAAAAAATATTGACAAAAAAACATCTACACAGTATAATTAACTTGTAGTTATTTATAAATAACGATGTATTATTACCTAAATGTTAAAAATAAGTATAAGGGAGGATTTAAATATGGAAGATAAAGCTTATGAAGAAATTAAAGAATTAGCCATAGCACTAAAAAATATAGTACAAGAAGATATTAATGAATCTACTGAATTAGTAGATAATATTATAAAATATAAAATTAAAGATGAAGAAGTAATAAGTGGGGCATTTGATAAAATGTTATCAATCGCATTCGCAGCAGAAGAAGACATAAAAGGAATTTATTATAAACTTCTTAATTATGCTAAAAAAATTGATAAAGAACTTAGTGAAGATTATGAGGAAATATTCATTGAACAATTTAAGGATATTGATGAAGAAGATGAAGAATTAATGAATTAAAAAAGGTGCTCCACTAGGGCACCTTTTCAAAACTAATCACAAATTTACTTGTTCTCTCTAATAACCTCATTAGAAATATTAAATATAAAACCTAACATTAACATATAACTAAGTAAACTAGACCCACCATAAGAAATAAAAGGTAATGTAATACCGGTAATAGGTAAAAGACCAATAGTCATACCAATATTCTGAACTTGCTGATAAATAAGCATACCAATAATACCACCAATAATATACTTATTAATACTATTACTAGTTTTAATAGCTAAACTAATTAACTTAATATCAAATAAACAAATTAAACCAACTAAAACAATAGAACCAATAAAACCAAAATTAGAAGCATAAACAGCAAATATAAAATCAGTTTGAGGCTCAGGAAAATAAATTGGAGTATTATTAAGCCCATACCCAAATAATCCACCAGAACCAATAGCAGATAAACCATTTTCTAACTGATATCCGCTACTATTTGACCAATCAAGTAATCTATCAACCCTCAAAAAGAAAGAAGTACCAAAAATATTAATAAACATATCTTGACTGTAAAAATAAACAAACACAACACTACCTATAGCTAATCCTAAAACAGAAATAGCAATAACAAACCATCTGTACCTTATACCAGAAATAAACAACATAACAAAAGTAATCAATAAATAAATAAGAACTACACCAGTATCTGGCTGTAAAAAAGTTAAACCACTAGGAATCATAACAACAAATAAAACCTTTAAAATAAACTTAAACTCATCAAAACAAGAAGGATCAGGATTATCACTATTAAACTTATTAATCATATTAGCCAAAGTAACAATTAAAATAATCTTCATAAACTCACTAGGCTGAAAAGTACCGATATGAGGAATACTAAACCAACACTTAGCGCCGTTAACAGGAGTTCCAAAAATAAGCAATAGACCTAACAATAAAACTCCAATAATATATAAAACCCACGTATACTTAATAAAAAACTCATTCTTAATCCTCATAATAATAAAAATTAAACCAAATCCAACTAAATACCAAATAATTTGACGCTTCATCAAATCGGGGACACCAATTAATCTCTGAGCACTCCCAATAGATAAAACACTAATTAAAAAAAACAAAAAAACACAAATAATCAACCATTTATCAACGCGATATTTCTTTAATTTCATAAAAACACCTCTAACTAATTATGAATCACCTATAAATATATTATACAATTAATGATTGATAAATTAAAGTATTTTTAGTATAATTATATTGGTGATAAAAAATGGAATATATGCAATACATAATAATAATTATTATAACAATCATAATCGCATTCGCAATTATTAAATCAAAAAACAAAAACTTCAAAATAGAAGCAAACAAACTAGTAGAATACCTTGGAGGAAGAGAAAATATTATTGACTATAACTTTACAAAATCAAGACTAACAGTAAAACTAAAAAACACAGAAATAGTTAATAAAGAAAGCATACAAAAACTAGGCGCACAAGGAATAGTAGAAGTAGACAACCAACTAAAAATAATACTTGGAGAAGACGCTAGACAACTAAAAAAATACATAGACGAATTAAAGTGATATTTATCACTTTTTTTCATTATTCGACAAAAAACGCCAACCCAATATAATAAAATAAAGGCGAGGTGAGAAAAAATGACAAATTTCAACACACTATTTATGAACTTTGCATGGATACTATTTCCAATAATGATATTTCTTATATATGAAGCGTACACAGAAAATATAAATTCAAAACAAAACAAACTATTCTTAAACTTCTGCTTAATAACATCCCTTTATCTAGTAATAAGATGTGGAAACTTTACAAATTATACACAAATTATAGAAATAACATTAGACACAATACTACTAACACTATACTCAAAAAAACATAACAAAATCGCAATAATAACATCAATAATAACAATAATATTTCTAAATACAAAAATAAACATAATACCAATAATAATAAAATACACAGTATATCTAATAGCGTATTACATATATAAAACAAATCAAAAAAACTACCTAATACTCTCAATAACAACAAGAATACTAGGAGCACTAACAATAATACTAATAAGTAATATGCAAAAACCAGAACTAATAGAATACATTTTTTACTATACAATAACAAACCTTCTAATAATATTTCTAATCCAAGCAGAAAAAATAATACAAATACACATCTCATATAAAGAACTAATGAAAGAAAATCAATTAAGAGAATCACTATTTAAAATAAGCCATGAAATAAAAAACCCAATAGCAGTATGTAAAGGTTACTTAGACATGTGCGATAAAAACACAAACTACGAAAAATATATACCAATACTAAAATCAGAAATAAACAAAACACTAAACCTACTACAAGACTTCTCAGCCTGCAACAAAATAAAAATAGAAAGAGACATAATAGACATATCACTAATAATAGATGAAATAAAACAAAATCTAAAACTAATGTTTGACAAACAAAACATAAACTTTGAAATAGAAAACATAGAAGACGAAATATTTATATACGGAGACTATAATAGACTAAATCAAGTACTACTAAACATAGTAAAAAACAGTATAGAAGCAATAGATAAAAATAAAAAGAGCTACATAAAAATATATACAAAACTAAAAAACAATAAAATAAAAATATATGTAGAAGATAATGGAGTAGGTATATCAAAAGAAAACCTAAAAAAAATAAGTGAACCATTTTTTACAACAAAACAAAATGGAACAGGACTAGGAGTACTACTTTCAAAAGAAATAATAACAGCCCATAATGGAAAACTAGAATACACATCAAAAGAAAAAATAGGAACAACAGCGATAATAACACTGCCACTATATGAATAAAAGCACTTAAAAAAGTGCTTTTACATTGCTTCTAAATAAAAACTTTTCTCAAAAGAATGATTATTCTTATCAAGCGTACCTTCCTTATTAAACAATTGATTAGTATCAATCAAAAAGAAATCATGAAGTAAAACATTAGAACCATCACTAGTAACAGGATCATCCCATGTAGCATCAATATGTAACCATTCACCATCAATATTAACTAAATTCCAAATATGAACATCACTGCTTATCTTGTAATTATTAAGACCTAGTCGACTTAAAAATATAGATAAAGTATCACTATATCCAGAACAAATTGCCTTACCTTCATAAAGTAATCCAACAGCATTATTAGCATTAGTACCGCTTGTCATTTGATTAGTAAGACTTACGCTACTATCATAAGCAGTATTATTAACTATATAATCATGAAAAGCAAGAATTTTATCACGAGTAGACATATCATCACTAATAATAGAAGATGTTATTTCATCAATTCTATTATTAACCAATAAAACCTCAGAATCAGAATAAGTCTTAGTTACATTAATACTAACCTTACCATAAGAATTAATAGAAAAATGAATATTTCTATAACTATTAAATGGATGAACAAGATTATTTATAGTAGATAAAATTAAACTATCACCAGCGATATCATTAACATCATCAATACAACTAGAATATCCAGAATCACAATAAAATGTTACATCATCAAGACCTCTATTTAAAGTAGAATAAATAATATTTATAATATCCTGACGATTACTAGGATAAAGATTAGTAGTATTTTGAACAAAACCATAATCAATATCCTTATAATAAGAATTAGGCTCACCAATTTGAACATTATTATCAACAACATTACCTAGAATAAAGCCAACAATCCTATCCCTATTAACATACACAATACCAAATAAACATATTAAAAACAAAAAAATCAAAAATTTTTTCATCCTATCACCTATTTTAATTATAACATAATAAATAAAAAAAAGAAGTAAATTACTTCATTTCATTTACTTTTTTAGTTAATCTTGACTTATTACGAGCACAGAAGTTTTTTGTAACAACACCTTTTGAAGTAGCTTTATCAATTCTTTTAATAGCTACACCTAAAGCGTCAACTGCCTTATCTTTATCACTTGCTAAAACAGCCTTTTCAACATTCTTCATAGCAGTACGCATACTTGTTTTATAATCATTATTACTCTTTTTCTTTTTAGCTATTACCTTAATTTTTTTCTTAGCATTTTTCATATTTGCCATAATTTCACCTCCAAGCCGTCAATACTTCTAGTATTTTATCAAATAATTATTAAAAAATCAATTTATTTTTAAATAAAATTTATAAATTTGAAAAAAATATAAAAGGTGATAACATGAAACATGAAATAGATTTAAGTAAATATAAAATTAGAACAGACCTTGCCATAGAAGCACTACCACAAAATATAGACATAGAAACAAAAACAATAGACAATATAAAAATTAGCAAAATATATATAGATGAAACAATACAAAAACAAATAGAAAAAAAACAAGGTAACTACATAACAATAGAATTTGAAGACATAACAGACAAAGAAAATCTAGAAAATGTAAAAAAAACATTCATTGAAGAACTTAGAGAACTATTAAAAAAAACAAGCATAAAAGAAACAGACTCATGCCTGATAATAGGACTTGGAAATAGACTATCAACACCAGACTCACTTGGACCAAAAACAATAGACAACTTAATAATAACAAATCATTTATACGAACTAGGATTATTAGACAAAAACTATAGAAGAATATCAGCAATCAGTCCTGGAGTAATGGGAACAACAGGAATAGAAACAAGCGACATAATAGAAAGCATAACAAAAAAAATAAAACCAGACTTTATAATAGTAATAGACGCACTCGCATCACTATCGATAGAACGAGTAAATAAAACAATACAAATAACAGATACAGGAATACACCCAGGAAGCGGAATAGGAAATACAAGAAAAGAAATAAGTAAAGAACTACTAAACATACCAGTAATCGCAATAGGAGTACCAACAACAACAGATGCAACAACAATAGTAACCGATACAATAAACTATCTAACAAAACACTACACATACACAAGAAAAAATATAAATAATCCTATGAATAAACTGATAATAAAAGGAAACATAAACTATCTAAAAAAAGACATAAAAATAGAAAAACAAGAAAAACAAGAACTATTAGGACTACTAGGAAACTTGACAGAAGAAGAAACTAGACAACTAATAAACGAAACACTAACACCAATAGGATATAACTTTATGGTAACACCAAAAGAAATAGACTTCATAATAGAAAAACTTACAGACATATTAGGAAATGGATTAAATAAAGCACTACACAAAGTATAGAAATATACTTTTTTTTGACATATTATTTATACATAAACATATATAATGTGAATATGTTTTATTAGGTGAAAACATGAAAAAATTTAAAACTAAAAAACATATCAAAATAAAATACAAAAAAATAATAATACTACTACTCACACTAATAATAACTATAATAATACTTAAAACAATAAACACAATAAAAATAATAAAACTAGATCCAATTCAAACACTAAAATATCAAAACATATACGAAAAAAAACACATAAAAAAAGATTTAATAAAAATAACATCACAAATATTAAGAATAGACATAAATAAACCAGAATCAATATTAAACCATATGATACCATATGAAAAACCAAACATAAAAAAATACTACACAGTAAAAGAAGAACAACCATTAATATACATATATAACACGCACCAAACAGAAGAATACATTGGAAATGAATTAACACCAACACCAACAGTACAAACAGCCGCATACTACCTAAAAGAACAACTAGAAAAAGAAAACATAAAAACAATAGTAGAAGAACAAAATATACAAGAAATACTAAGAAATAATAACTGGAACTATACAGATAGCTATAAAGCAAGCAGAATAAACCTAGAAAAAATAAAAGAAGAATATCCAAGTATCAAAATCTTTATAGACCTACATAGAGATGCACTACCAAAAAAACTGTCAACAGTAACAATAAACAATAAAGACTACGCAAAAATACTTTTTGTAATAGGAAAAGAACACGAAAACTACCAAAAAAACCTAGAATTTACAACATCAATAAACAATATAATAGAAAAAAACTATCCAACACTAACAAAGGGAATACTACAAAAAGAAGGACCAGGAGTAAATGGAATTTATAACCAAGACATAAAAGAAAATGTAATACTAATGGAAGTAGGAGCAGAAGAAAACACAATAGATGAAGTAACAAACACACTAGATATAATAACTAAAATAATAAAGGAGAAAATAAATGAAAAATAAAAAAGCAAATAAAATATTCAAAACAATATTCTTCCTATGCTTTATAAGCTACCTAACATTTTATATTGCAGGACAATCAGGGTACTATGAATATACAGAAAGAAAAAAAATGACATTCACAAAAGAACAAATAGAACAATTTGAAAACGACGTAAAAGAAGGAAAAAACATAGACATAAAAGAATACATAAAAAATACAGATAAAAACTATCAAAACAAAATATCAAAAGGTACACTACAAGTATCAGAAACAATATCAAAATATACAAAAAAAGGAATAAATACAATATTTGCAAAACTAGGAAAAGTAGTAGAAGAATAAAAAAACTTGAAAATAAAAAAACAATATGATAAATTATAAAAAAGTGAGGTAATCTATATGATAAATGTAGAGAAAAACAAACAATTATTCAAAAAAATGTACGAATACTATAAAGAAAGAATAAACACTGTAACATATCCAAAATACGAATTAGAAAAACTTACAACACAAGAAAAAAACAAATACAAAAATTTATCAGAAACAGAAATACTAAAAACAATAAGAACAAAACTATTAGACCAAAAATATCACCACTCATTAAGAGTTGAAAAAATAACAGAACAATTAAATAAAACAATGTATAACAATAAAGAATTTGAAAGTATCTCAAATACAGCAGGACTACTTCATGACTACGGAAGATTCATGCAAGCAGTATTATTCAATAACTTTAAAGAAGCAGAAGACTTTTTCAAAGACAATGGACTAAGTGGACATGGAGAAGTAGGCTCAAGAATACTATTCATAAATGACGAAATAAGAAACTTTGAAATAGATAAAAAATACCACGAAATACTAAATAAAGTGATAGAAAAACATTCATTACCAACACTCGGAAACTATAATAAAAAAATAGACGAAAATTTCAAAAACAAAACACTACTTGACAAAGACTTGATAATATCATGTGCACTTCAAATGGTAAAAGATGCAGATATGTGCGACATATTATATCAAAGAATAACAGGAGAATATCCAGTATTATCAACAACATTTAGATATAAAACAAATAATCAAACACTTAAAGAAATAGAACAAATAACAGGAGTGGATATTGACACAATTTTGACATTGAACAAAATAGAAAAAGAAATACCAAAAACAATAATACTACCACTAGAACAAGTAAACACTAACCTATTAGAAGTTCCACAAGAAATAAAAGAAAAATTCTATAATAAAATATATATGACAAATACAAAAGAATGGGACTTAAGAACAATGCAAAACGATAAAAGATTTAACTATAACTCAATAACCGCAATGTGGTGGAGTATAGGGCAATTCCTAGGAAATATGAACTTTACCGCAACACTAGAAGTACTAAATAAAAATAAAATACTAGAACAAATCTATAATCAATATCCAGAAAAATATAAATACCTAGTAAAAGAAATGTTTGAATTTGCCGAAGAAGAACTATTAGAAAAAAGAATAAAAGAAAAAAACATATATGCAAAAACATACATAAAATAATTTACAAATACTTGACCCAAACAAAAAACTATATTATACTTAATATAAGCATAATTAACAAAAAATGCTTTTAGAAAATGGAGGTATATATGAACACAATCGCATTCTCCATTTTACTAGTCCTTATTGGGATTTTTATTGGAATTATTTGTGTAATTTTATTTAACTACCTTAGAAATAACAATACTTCTAAGAAAATAGATAACATGATAGAAAAAGCAAAAAAAGATGCAGATAAAATTAAAAGAGATTATTTATTAGAAGCAAAAGACGAAGCTCATAAATTAAAAATAGAAACAGATACATATGTAAAAGAAAAAAAACAAGAAATAAAAGAAGGAGAAGAAAGACTTCTAACAAGAGAAACAAACATGGATAGAAGAGATCAAACATTACAAAATAGAGAACAAATGTTAGAAGAAAAAGAAAATAATCTCATAAATAAACAAAAAGATATCCAAAAAGAACAAGTAGAAGTGGAAAACATAAAAAAAGAACAAGTAGAATTACTAGAACAAATTGCAGGATACTCAAAAAATCAAGCAAGAGAACTAGTACTAAAAAAAGTAGAAGAATTAATGACACTAGAAATAGCAGCATACATAAAAGATAGAGAAGCAGAAGCAAAACTAGAAGCAGATAAACAAGCAAAATCAATGCTTATATCAAGTATGCAAAAATATGCTGGTGAAGTAGCAAGTGAACAAACAGTTACTGTAGTATCTCTTCCAAACGATGACATGAAAGGAAGAATCATAGGAAGAGAAGGAAGAAATATTAGAACAATAGAAGCAGTAACAGGAGTAGATTTAATAATTGATGATACACCAGAAGCAATAGTATTATCAAGCTTTGATCCATATAGAAGAGAAATCGCAAGAGTTACACTAGAAACACTAATAAAAGATGGAAGAATCCATCCTACACGTATAGAAGAATTATATGATAAAACAGTAAAAGACATGAAAGCAAAAGTACTAGAATATGGAAACAACGCACTATTTGAATTAGGAATTACAAAAATGGATCCAGAACTAGTAGAAATATTAGGTAAACTTCACTTTAGGACAAGCTTCGGACAAAATGCATTAACACATTCAATAGAAGTAGGATTCCTATCAGGAGTAATAGCAGCAGAACTAGGAGAAAATGTCGCACTTGCACGTCGTGCCGGACTATTACATGATATAGGAAAATCAATAGACCATGAAGTAGAAGGATCACACGTAACATTAGGAGCAGAACTAGCTAAAAAATATAAAGAAAATGAAGTAGTAATAAATGCAATAGAATCACACCATGGAGATACAGAAGCAACATCAATTATTTCTTCAATAGTCGCAATCGCAGACGCATTATCAGCTTCACGTCCAGGAGCTAGAAATGATTCACTAGAAAATTATGTACAAAGATTAAAAGACCTAGAAGCAATCGCAGATAATGTAGATGGTGTAGAAAAATCATATGCTGTACAAGCTGGTAGAGAATTAAGAGTACTAGTTAAATCAGAAGAAATAGATGATTTAAAAACACATAAAGTTGCTAGAGACATTAAAAATAAAATAGAAGAAAACTTGCAATATCCAGGAACTATTAAAGTAACTGTAATAAGAGAAACAAGAGTTATAGAAGAAGCAAAATAACTCTTTTTCTTTATATAGCAATTAACAAAAAATTAATATTTATATTGACTACAAATTAATTACAAGTTATAATTATATAGGAAATATCAGTTGTTGAGTGTCTACCTCTTACTCCAAAAAGAGAGGAGGTTTGATAGAATGAAGACAAAGACTTTTATAATAAAAACTCTAAAACTCATCGCTATCAATTTATTACTTATTACCCACATGGTAACAATAATAAAAAAATGACACTCATTCGCTAGAATAAGTGTCACTGAATAAGAGCCATAAGGCAATTAACTAGGCAGACATTCAACTCGCAAAAACTGAATGTTTCCTTTTTTTATTATATGAAGAATCCCTTCACTACATACATCATAACACATAAAAATAAAAAAATCAATAATTAACACAAAATTAAAATGTATAAAAATAAATATTTAGTAAAACATATTGATAGGAGGCAAATATGAAAAAAATAATAACATTACTATCAATAATAGTATTAACAGGATGCACACTAGATATAAGTAATACACCAACAAAAAAAGTAGAAGAATTCTTAAATAAATATCAAATACTAGATGAAGAAGTACTAAACCAATTAGATAATGTAATAAACACAAAAACAAAACTAGATTCAACAAATAAAGATGAATACAGAGAAATAATAAAAAAACAATATAAAGACATGCAATACACAATAAAAGAAGAAACAATAGATGGCGATGAAGCAAAAGTAACCGCTCAAATAATAGTAAAAAACTTTACAAAAATAATAAATGATGCAGAAAATTATAAAAAAGAAAACATGAACGAATTCTATGAAAACGAAACATATAATGATAATCTATATAAAAAATATCTAATAGAAAAACTAAAAGATGCAAAAGATAGAGTGACATACACATTAGAATTCACACTGCATAAAAAAAATACTAAATGGACACTAGATCCAATAACAGAAGAAATAGAAGATAAAATACTAGGAATATATAAGGACAATTAGTCCTTTTTTTTTAATGATTATTTACTAAATCTACATAAAATGATATACTTTTTATATAAAGTAGGTGTAAAGATGGACGAAAACAAAATAAAAGAAGCAATAAGACAAGTATTAGAAAATGAAAATCTTGATATAACAAAACTATTAACATCAGAAGAAAGAACAGAAATACTACAAAATAGTTATAAGTATTTTAAAGACAATGATTATGAAAAAATAAAATACAAACTATTTACAAAAGAAGAGGCAGAAATTACAGATGAACTATCTAATATCTTAAATTCTAATAAAAAAAGAATTATTGAATTAGATGTTCATTTATCGGATGAAAGAAAATTAGAAATATTAAAAACAACAGAAAAAAATTTTCAATATAACTACACAGAACTAATAAAATCAATAGAACAAGATGAAATAAAAAAACAAGCATTATTGTTTATACTTGAAAATAATGATTCATATTTTTGGGTAAAATATACAGATATAATTATTTCATTTAAAAACATAGATGAGTCAATAAAAACAATAGACGACTTTTTAGAAAAAAATCCAGAAAGCAGATATAAAATTCTAAGCATTAACTTAAATTTAGAAACAATTTTTAAAAACTTACCAAAAGAACAATATAAGAAAATACTAAAAATACTAGATAAATATGAGTGTATTCAAGAATTTAAAATATTAAATGGAATAGATAATAAACTAGAAATATTTGAAGAAATAATAAAACTACCCAATTATAGGATAAATCACAACGCTTTATATGATTTGATAAGTCACTTAAATGAAAATGATTCGTTCAGCGCATTTAATATATTAATGAACAATAATTATGAAAGATTGAAAAATATAGAAATAATAGAACTCATAAAAAAAACAAGTAAAGATAGAAAAAAAGAATTTTTAGACATACTTTATGATGAAATAGAATTAAAAGACTTAGAGATAATAATATCAAATTATATACGCGCACTACCTAAAGAAGAAAGAAGAATACAATTTAAAGAATATATAATAAATAATGATAAATTTAATTCATTAAAGATAGCCGCTTCACTAGTAAACGAAACAATGCTAAACTGTTTAGATGAAGCAATAATAGAAAAAAATAAAGAATTAAACTCAGAATTAGAAAAGAAAGATTTAACAAAGAAAATAATAGTTTACTTAGAAAATTTAAACTATGATATTGAATGTAATATAAATGAAGTAAACTGTAATACATTATTAAAACAAATATGTAAATATGAAAGCTTAAATGAAGAAAACCTTAAAACAATAATAAATAAATTTGGATATCAAATATTAAAATATATTAATTATGAAAATATAAAGGACTTAATAAACTTAAATCAAGAAGATCTTAATAAAATACTATACATGTTTAAAGAAGAAAATTTAACAATAGACACACATAAAAAGGACTCAATAATAGAATCAGTAATACAAAGAGAATTTATGTTTTTAGAATCATATTCATATAATATTTTTTCAACATTTGAAACATTAATTAATAAACAAGATTCAAAATTAAAACAAACATTTGATGAAGTAATAAATACTGTATTTGAAAAAAGACCAAAAAATCTTCAAAAAATATGCAAAGAGAATAATATTACAATACAAGAATTGTATGAAAATATAAAAATAGGAACAAGCATAGATATTTTGCACCAAATAACACAACAATATATAGAAATTGAAAGAGAAGAATACTCAAAAATTAGAACACCAGAATTTATAAAACAACTAGACTTAGATAAAAAATTTAAAAAAGAATGGATACTAAAAAAATATATTGAACTACAAGACATAGGAACAATAAAATATAAAATAAGAAATATTAATGCAGAACTTACAGAAGAACAAGAAAACCTAAAAAATAATAATGAACAACTAGAATACATAATAGAATTTAAAAAGAATCCATCAAAAGAATTAATGGATAAAATAGAAAAAAAGAATCTAAAAATATTTAATGAATTATTAAATAAACTATATGAATTAAATGAACTAAACAACATTCCAAAAGAAGAAGAAAAAAAAGCGGAGTATATATATTCATTTAAAAAAGTAAAAGAACAGTATTTAATAGAAATTCTATCGCAACTTGATATAAATTGTATAAAAGAAAAAGTATTATCAGAAACAGAAATATATCAAAAATTACTACAACTGCTTGATAAACATAAATATTTAGGATATGGAACAACATTTCAACCAGTAGCACAAAATATAGACTTAGAAATTGGTTCACAATCAATAGCAGGATTAATAAATTGTTTTTACAAACTATATAATGAATCAACAGAAAAAACTAAATTTATAGAACAACATACAATGACAAAACTACTAGAAGAAGGATTTTGTCATGAACTAACCTCAAATAAATATGCAACTATAATAGGCGAAGAAGACTTTAAACTAATATTTTCAAATACAGGAAAAAATAGAGCAAGCGCAACTGCTCAAGCAAGACTTAATAATGTATTAGAAATTATTCCTAAAATGTATGAAAAAGAATACCTTACAATTCCACCACTAAACGAAATAATAAAACTAAAAAACGGAAAACAAATAAAAGTGGAAATTGGACAACCATTAGACTTTACCAACCTATCAGTAGGAGAAAGAACAAATGCATGTCTAAGATCAAAAGGAGCATTTAGAGACTTATGGGAATTCATATTAACAAACAAAAATGGATTCAATATAATATTTAAAACTCCAAACGATAAATTTATATCAAGAGTAAGTGGTATAAGAAATGGCAATACAATATTTGAAAATGAATTAAGAGACAGCGTATTAAATGAATATACAAACGAAGACTTAATAGAAGCAAATCAAATTGTAACAACACTACTAGAAAACTATACAAAAACTAGCGAATATCCAATAGAAAACATAATCATAACAAATGACTATGCAATGGAAAAAGAAAAAGAAAAACTACAACCAATAACAACAGATAGAAAAGAAGCTATGTATGGATTAAACTTTAATTATGACAAAAACGATACATTTGAGGGAATTATACTATCAAATAATGGAAACCTAAAAGAAATAAAACTAGGAAAAGATAATACAGAAGAATATAAGATAAATAAAAATATAAAAATTTATTATAATGAAGAAGCACTAAAAAAAATAAACCAACTACATGCGTTAAATCAACTTTTGAATGGAATACCAATAGAAGATATAGTAATTAATAATCAAAAATACAATTCAGAAAATATATCATGTATAACAAATAATGAATACTATATATTAAAATATAATGATGAAATAATAGAAACATTTATACTCGATAAATACAAACAAAATGAAATAACACAAAATATAATAAAAAATGAAACGGAGGAACAACATGAAAACAGTAGGAATTATCACTGAATATGATGGATATAATGGAAAAATAATAGATAATGAAAAAAATATCTATGAACTAAACAAAAAAAATATACTAGACGAAACAATAAAACAAGGAGATATAGTAGAATTTGATAGTGAACAATACAAAGGAGTAGAAGTAACAAAACGATTAGCATTCTTTGTAAAAAAATACAATAAAAAATAAGAGGTGTAAAAGAATGAAAAAGAATTTATTAGGAATATCATTATTAACTATGACATGCTTATATGGCTTATTAGCGGCAATAATCATACTAGTATGTATGTATACAACTATTCCAATAATATATGGTATAGTAGCAAGTATAATAATATTAATACTTCAGTTTTTGATATCCCCATTTTTAACAGATATTACAATGAAATGGTTTTATGGAGCAACATTTGAAAATAATTTACCAGAGTATGTAAACAATTTTATAGATCAAATTTGTAATAAATATAATATGAAAAAGCCAAAAATCGGTTATATTGATGACGGAGCTCCTAATGCTTTTACATATGGAAGAACAAAAAATGATGCTAGAGTAATATTAACAAGGGGGATATTTGAAATACTAACACCAGAAGAAGTCCTTACAGTCGTAGCACATGAACTAGGACATGTAACACATTATGATATGCTTTTTATAACAGTTGCACAACTTGTACCACTTGTCTTATATGGAATATATGAAACATTCACAAAATCATCATCAAATAATAAAAACAATAATAATTCATATGCAGCAATAATTGGTTTAATTGCATACATACTATATATAATTAGTCAATACATAGTATTATTCTTATCAAGAACTAGAGAATACTATGCAGACAGTTTCAGTGTAGAAGAAACAAGAAATCCAAATGCGCTTTCCCAAGCACTTATAAAAATAGGATATGGATTAACAACACGTGCAAACAATGAAACAGATAAAAAGAAAAAACATTCAGCAGCCAAATCCAACGCATTAGGCATATTTGATTCGAAAACATCTAAAACACTAGTTGTAAGTAGTTTTGATGAAGGAATGATATCAAAAGAAAATATTAAAAAAGCAATGAAATGGGAAGAATGGAATATTTGGGCAAAATTCTATGAACTAAGTTCAACACATCCATTAATATCAAAAAGAATAAATGCAATATCAAAAAGAAGTTCAGAATTCAATCAACAACCATTTATAAACTTTGACTTACAAAAACCAGAATCATATGTAGATGACTTTGTAATAGAACTAATAATAAAATATTTACCACTATTCTCACTAGTTATACTAACAATAATATCACTATTACTAGTACCAATGGGAAATACACAATTATCAATATTAATAATAATAGGTGGAATAATAACAATCCTACTATCATACATAAAATATGCACGCTATTATAATAATAAAAATTATAAACAAGCAAAAGTATCTGACTTATTAAGTGAAGTAAAAGTATCAGGAGTAACAAGTATACCATGTGAAATAGAAGGAAAAATAATTGGTAGAGGAAATCCTGGATGTATACTAAGCGAAGACTTTGTAATACAAGATGAAACAGGAATAATATTCTTAGACTATAACCAACCATTAAAAATTGTAAATAAACTATTCGCAATATTTAAATCAAAAGAATACTTTGATAAGACAGTAAAAATTAAAGGTTGGTATAGAAGAAGCCCAGTACCATATATAGAAATAAAAACAATGGAAATAGATGGAAAGATAAAAAAAATACACACATATATATGGTCATTAGCATTAAGATTTATACTAATTATTATATATATACTATTCCTATTATCATTCGCAACAATATTATCAATATAAGGACAATTAGTCCTTTTTATTTTTAACTGAAAATGATAAAATAAAATAGGAAGGTGAAAATATGAAAAAATGTTTTTATGCATTATTAGCGATATTATTAATAATCATACTACTCTTAATTCCAAAACATGAAAATGAACATGAAGCAAATGAAAATACACTTTATAATATAAAAATAGATAATACGTATTTAAGAGTTCAAAAATATGATAATTCACTAGGGCAAAATCAATTAGTAGGAGTTGAAAAAAAGACTAAAGCCGGATATGAAACAGTAACAGAAGAATTAATAACTGTAAGTAAAGGAGCAAGATTCGTTTTCTTAAATAAAGATTTAGGATTTGCGATTTCAACACCAGATTTATCAAAAC
>DFLA01000046.1 GCA_002374055.1 Caryophanales bacterium UBA3631 | reverse complement strand
GAAAACTAAAAAAATAAGATAGCTACAAGCTATCTTTAAATTTACAAAAAATTAACCAAATATATTTACATAGAATTAATTATAATATATAATTATATTGGGAATACAAACTGTTGGGTACTAACCTCCACAAGGAGGTATGATGATATGACAAAAAAAGACTTTCTAGTCTTCTCATTAATTATTATCATTGTTTTACTAATAATATATAGATAACATCTTAGAATAAACAAAATTTCTTGCTTATTAAACAAACAGAGTACTCAATCTAAACAATAGATTAAGTACTCAAAACAAGAATTTTTTGAGGAGAGTACTCAACATTGCCAAGTTAAGTATTCCCTTTTTTATTATATGAAGAATTCCCTCACTAGATACATTCTAACACACAAATAATAAAAAATCAACAATTAACAAAAAATTAATAGTAAAATAACATGATTTATAACAATTATAGATTGACTTTGAAAGTAATAATTAGTGTATCTATTAATAGACGATATAAATGACTTACAAAACAAAATTGTGTTTTTTTGATGAACATATGATATAATAATATCAGCTGTAAAGAATGAACCACAAAAATATTTGTATGAATGGATGATGAATAATGGAAACAAAAATCACAGTTATAATTGATAACAAAAAGAACAAAAACAATGGACTTAGCAGTCAATGGGGATTGTCATTACTTATCGAGTATTCTGGGAAAAAGATACTTCTTGACACTGGGGGTTCTGATTTATTCATAAAAAATATGAAAAAACTTGGAATGGATGTTGCAGATGTGGATTACGCCGTACTCAGTCATGCACATTGCGATCACGCAAATGGTATGCCGGCATTCTTCAAGAATAATTCAAAGGCAAAATTCTATCTAAGGGAGGGAACTTCCGATAACTGCTACGGAAAGATAGGGTTTCTACATTTTTATGCAGGTATACCTCGAGGCATAATCTCAGAATATCATGACAGAATAGTCATGGCCTCAGGAGATTATATCATCATGGAAGGAGTATATCTAATACCACACAAGACAGATGGACTTTCACTGATTGGAAAAAAAAGTGGTATGTACAGACGTACACCCAATGGATTTATCCCAGATGACTTTTCACATGAACAGAGTCTTGTGATAGACACCTCAAAAGGTCTTGTCATACTGAATTCATGTTCACATGGCGGAGTGATAAATATTGTCAATGAAGTTCGCGAAACATTCCCAGACAAGCATATTTATGCCATTATCGGAGGATTTCATCTTTTCACCAAGCCCGCTTCGGAAATACACGATATTGCACAGACTCTTGACAGTATGGGAATTGATCTTATCTGTACAGGTCACTGTACCAAGGAACGTGCATATGGGATAATGAAAAAAGACCTCGGAGACAAGCTTATGCAGATGAGAGTCGGACTTAGCATTGTAATATAGTTTTTTAGTAAATATATAATAAACAAAAATCATAACATTAATCCATTGACTTTGAAAGCAATAATTTGTATACTAATTAATAGGTGATATAAATGAATGAAATTTTAGAAGAAACAGAATTAAACATGGAAAGTGCGATAGAAAACATGGAAAAAAGATTCACCAATGTTAGAGCAGGAAGAGCTAATCCTTCAATATTAGATGGAGTAATGGCAGTATACTATGGAGCACCAACACCACTAAAACAACTTGCAACAATATCAATTCCAGAAGCAAGACAATTAATGATTAAACCATTCGATAAATCATGTCTAGGAGCAATAGAAAAAGGAATATATGAAGCAAACATAGGACTTACTCCAAACAATAATGGTGAAGTAATAATACTAAACATTCCAGCACTTACAGAAGAAACAAGAAGAGAATATGTTAAACAAGTTAAAGGAATGGCAGAAGACTGCAAAATCGCACTAAGAAACGTTAGACAAGACGCAAACAATGATATCAAAAAACTAGAAATAACAGAAGACGAACAAAAACAAGCACAAGATGAAGTTCAAGAATTAATAAATAAATACAATAAAATAGTAGAAGAAAAACTAAAAGTAAAAGAACAAGAGTTAATGACAGTATAGTCATTAATTTTTTAAGAAAACAATACGAACATTTGTATAAAGGAGAATAAAAATGGAGTATATAATAATTGGAATACTAATACTTATATTAATACTAGCAATAATAAATACAACAAAAGGAGTAAACGAATCAAACATAACAGAACGACTTGGAAAACTAGAAACAAATATGATAAAAGAGCTAGGAGAATTTAAATCAAACCTAAAAGATGATCTAAACAAAAACTTTACTGAAGCAAATGATAAAATAGACTTTAGACTAAGACTAATAAACGAAAAAGTAAATGAAAGAATAGACGAAAACTTTGAAAAAACAAACAAAACATTTACAAATGTATTAGAAAGACTATCAAAAATAGACGAAGCACAAAAGAAAATAGATAACCTATCATCAGACATTATCTCACTGCAAAGTGTACTAACAGATAAAAAAACAAGAGGAATATTCGGAGAAATAAACCTAAACAATATAATGGCAAATGTATTTGGAGAAAACAATAAAAAAATATATCAACTACAATACCAATTTAACAATACAACAATAGCTGACTGTGTATTATTTGCACCCAATCCACTCGGAACAATCGCAATAGACTCAAAATTTCCACTAGAAAACTATCAAATAATGGTAGATAAAACTAACTCGCCAGAAATAAGAAGAGAAGCAGAAAAATTATTTAAAGCAGACGTAAAAAAACACATAGACGCAATAAGCTCAAAATATATAATACCAGGAGTAACAAGTAATCAAGCAATAATGTTTGTGCCAGCAGAAGCAATATTTGCGGAAATTAACGCATACCATCAAGATATATTACAATACTCATACAAAAAAAGAGTATGGATAACAAGCCCAACAACACTAATAAGCACACTAACAACAATACAAGTAATAATAAAAAACATAGAAAGAGATAAATACGCAAAAGTAATACACCAAGAACTAAGACTGCTAGACGTAGAATTTAAAAGATATAAAGATAGATGGGATAAACTATATAGAAGTATAGAAACAGTTAGTAAAGATGTAAAAGAAATACATACAACAACAGATAAAATAACAAAAAGATTTGACTCAATAAATCAAGTAGAAATAGACAATATTAAAATAAAGGAAATAGAAGAAGTGATAGAATAACAAATAAAAACCCCAAGTGCTCAAGCCCAAATCCCCCAATACTTACATAAAAATATAAAAAAACTATTGACTTTACAAAAATATATGTGGTATAATCAAATCGTTCATTTGACATGGGGGATTAGCTCAGTTGGCTAGAGCACTTGCCTTGCACGCAAGGGGTCAAGGGTTCGAATCCCTTATCCTCCACCATGTATGAATTATAAACCCCTTCGAGGGTTTTTATTTTTTATAAAAGAAAGAAGGACAATATGATAACAATAAAAAGTGAAAGAGAAATAGAACTAATGAGACATGCTGGAATGCTAGTATCAAAAATGCACAAGTTTATAAAACCATACATTAAAGAAGGAATCACAACAAAAGAACTAGATAAACTATGCGAAGACTTTATAAGAAAAAACGATGCAACTCCAACAGAACTAGGATACGAAGGATATCCAGCATCAATATGTGCAAGCGTAAACGACACTGTAGTACACGGAATACCAGACAACTATAAACTAAAAAACGGAGACATAATAACAATAGACGTTGTAATAGGATATAAAGGATACCAAGGAGACGCCGCATGGACATACGCAGTAGGAACAATAGACGAAAATAAAAAATACCTTATGCAACATACAGAACAAGCACTATACGAAGGAATAAAAATGGTAAAACCAGGAAATAGAATAGGTGATATATCACACGCAGTAGAAACATACGCAAAAGACCATAACCTAGGAGTAGTAAGAGAACTATGTGGACATGGAATAGGACAAGAAATGCACGAAGATCCAGACGTACCTAACTATGGTACACCAAACACAGGAGCAAAACTAAAACCAGGAATGGTAATCTGTATAGAACCAATGCTAACATTTGGAGAAAGATATATATATATAATGGATGATGATTGGACAATAAAAACAGAAGATGGAAGCGATGCAGCACACTATGAACACACAGTATTAGTAACAGAAACAGGATATGAAATACTAACACCAAGACTAGAAGATTAACTCGAATTATCGAGTTTTTTTTTAAAAAAAATATTGAAAAATTAAAAACAATATGATAAAATTAAATCGTATGCGACTAAAAAAGGAGGAATAATATGAGTATATATGACATAAAAATAACAAATAGAGAAGGTAAAGAATTATCACTAGAAAACTATAAAGGAAAAACACTAATAATAGTAAATACAGCAACAGGATGTGGATTTACACCACAATACAAAGGATTAGAAAAACTATACGATGAATACCACAATCAAGGACTAGAAATACTAGACTTCCCATGTAACCAATTTGGACATCAAGCGCCAGGAACAGACGATGAAATACACGAGTTTTGTACTGCAAAATATCAAACACAATTCGACCAATTATCAAAAATAGAAGTAAATGGAGAAAATGAACACCCATTATACACATACCTAAAAAAACAACAGCCAAATGAAATAATAGAAGGTATAAAAAACAAAATGGCAATGAAAGCAATAGAAAAAATAAGTACAACATATAAAAATAAAGAAGACATAAAATGGAACTTCACAAAATTCCTAGTAGATAAAAACGGAAACGTAATTAAAAGATACGATCCAACATTTGACCCCAAAAATATAGAAAAGGACTTAAAAGAAATAATATAATGGAACAATATGAACCATTAAAACTAAAAAATCAACTATGCTTCCCAATATACCTATGTTCAAAAGAAATAATAAGAAAATATACACCATACTTAAATAAACTAAACCTTACATATACACAATATATAGTAATGATGTATTTATGGGAAAATCAAGAAACAAATGTAAAAGAACTAGGAAAAACACTATTGCTAGACTCAAATACATTAACCCCATTACTAAAAAAACTAGAACAAAAAGAATATATAAAAAGAACAAAATCAGAAAAAGATGAAAGAAACTTAGTAATTAAACTAACAAAAAAGGGAGAAACCCTAAAACAACAAGCACTAGAAATACCAAAACAAATAGGAAAATGTATAAACCTAGAAAAAGACGAAACAATAATACTATACAAAACACTATATAAAATACTAGAAAACATAGAAGAAAGGTGATAACGTGTACGATATAATAATAGTAGGAGCAGGACCAGCAGGATTAACAGCAGCAATATACGCAAGACGCGCAAATAAAAAAGTACTAGTACTAGAAGCAAACACATATGGTGGACAAATAATAAATACAAAAACAATAGAAAACTATCCAGTAAATCCAGGAATAAGTGGATTTGATTTTGCTACAAAACTATATAATCAAGCAAAAGATTTAGGTGCAGAAATAAAATTTGAAAAAGTAGTAGACATAAACGAAACAGAAGTAACAACAACAAAAGAAACATACAAAACAAAAACAATCATTCTAGCAACAGGAGCAGACAATAGAAAACTGAAACTAGAAAACGAAGAAAAACTAACAGGAAAAGGAATATCATACTGTGCAACATGCGATGGGGCATTCTATAAAAATAAAGTAGTAGCAGTCCAAGGTGGAGGAAACACCGCAGTAGAAGACGCAATATACTTGTCAGATATAGCTGAAACAGTCTACCTAATACATAGAAGAGAAACCTTCAAAGCAGAAGAAATATTATTAGATCAACTAAAAGAAAAACAAAACGTAAAAATATTACTAAATACAACAGTAACAAAACTAAATGGTGAAAATAAACTTGAAAGTATAGAAATAACAAATAATAAAGAAACACAAACACTAAATATAGATGGACTATTTATCGCAATAGGCCAGGTTCCAGAAACAGAAAACTTTAAAAAAATAATAAACATAAATGAACAAGGATACGTAATTGCAAATGAAGACTGTAAAACAAACATAAAAAACATATTCGTAGCAGGAGACAATAGAACAAAAAATTTAAGACAACTAGTAACCGCAACAAGCGATGGATCAATTGCTGCGACAGAAGCTATAAAATATATAAACGAAAATAAGGAGTAAAAATGAAAAAAATATTAATAATACTTTCATTAATAATATTAACAGGATGCAACTTGAAAAATAATAATGAAAAAATAGATACCAAATTAAAAAACGAAAACATACAACAAACAATAAATAATTCCCTAAATGCAGAAAATGTAACAATAAATATGATAACAAATAACTATCCAAAAAAAATTAAAATAGAAGCATCAGATAAATATACAAAATTTAAAATAGAAGGATTAGAATCAGGAATAAATAATGAAAAATCAGAAATATATATGGAAAAAGAAGACGAAACAAACAAAATTACCACATATATTAAAATAACAGAATGGGTAAAAAAAACAACAGACGATGACGGAAATAAACAAATAACATATAACTTTATAAATCTATTAACTAATCAAAATATAACAAAACAAAATTCAGATATAGAAAATAAAAATAAATATGAAGCTTTAATCAATAAAAATGAAATAGAAGACAAAATAGGAGAATTTACAGATACAAAAGAAGAAACAATAAAAATTAAAATATATACAGATGGAACATATATTTCAAAAATAATTATACCAGTACAGTACGAAAATATAAAAACAGACATAGTAATAAAATATGAAAAATACAACGAAACACAAGTAATAATTCCTGATGAAGCATTACAAGCAAAATCATATGATGACATGATGAAAGAAACACTAGATAGAATAACAAAAAAATTAGAAGAAGAAGAAAACAGACATTAAAAATAAATCTATATCATGGGAAAATAGAAAAAAATCTTGTACAACTAGTAACCACAACAAAAACTGGAACAGTTGCCACAACAGAAGCTATAAAATATATAAATGAAACAAAAAATTCAGAAAAAATCTGGATTTTTTTAATTGTAAAATAAAAACATATATGTTAAAATATCGAACATTGGAGGAAACTATGACAAAATTTAATTTAGAAACAAATCAAGGTACAAATATAAGAATAAATAGTGAATACCTAAAACCATATAAAGAAGAACTATTAGAATTTATAGATGGATTGGACTATATGAAAACACTAAAATTTGCCAGGTCAATGATGATAAGTCAAGAAATTAAATCCAACAATGTAATAGAAGGAATAAAAGATGACCTATCAATAATAGACAAGGTAATAACACAAAGAAAAGATGACTTATCACAAACAGAAAGACAAAGAATAATTAATCTATATCATGGATATCAATATATACTAACACATAAAAAAATAGATAAAGATTCATTAAAAGAACTATATCAACTATTAAGTGAAAATATATTAAAACCAAGAGATAAAATAAGGATGGGAGAATACTATAGAACAGCACCAGTATATATAATAAAAGGAAATAGGCTTGATATAGAACCATACATGGGAATAAATGAAAATAAAATAGAATACCATATGAATCAATTATTCGATTTTATAAACAATGATATATTAGAAGAAACAGAAATAGATAAATTTGTAAAATCACAGATAATGCACTTTTACTTTGTATATATCCATCCATACTTTGATGTAAATGGAAGAACAAGTAGAACAGTCGCAATGTGGTACTTATTAAATAATAAGGATTATCCATACATAATATTCAATCGAGCAATCGCATTTAATCAAAAAAACTATGAACCAAATATAATAAAAGGGAGAAACTATGGAGATATAACTTTATTCATAAAATACATGTTAGAATCAGTAGAACAAGAATTAGAAAAAGAATATATAATTCATAACATAGAAAAGAACACAGATGAATACCTATCAAAATATGATCTTCAAACGTTAGAATACTTGCTTACAATGAATGGAAATATAACAATAAAAGACCTAATCACTATATATAATAGATATAATTCAAAGGATAAACTAATAAAAATACTAGAAGAAAAAATATACCCACTAATAGATAAAAAAATATTAATATCTAAAAGATATACAAAAAAATATATAACACCAACAATCCAAAATATGGAAATATCATTAAATCCTGAACTAATAGAATTTGATAGAACAAAAATAAAACATTTAGATATAAATAAATATATAAAATAATAATTGACAACAATATAAATAAAATCTAAAATAAAAAAATAAAAAAACTATCTTAAAAGTATTAAATTAATACTTTTTTTTTGTTAAAATAATTAATGGTGAGAAGTATGCATGATAAATTAAAACTTTTATTAGAACAATTAAAATACAATGAGGAAAACTATAAATACTTCAAAGACGGAAATCTAAAAATAATTATAAACACAAATACAAAAATACACTCATTTATATTTGAAATAGAAAACATTTTACCACTTAATGCATATCTAGAACTAGTAAAAAAACTAAAACTAAGATTTAAAGACTATAATACAGAAATTATTTTAAAACCACAAGAAATAAATGATGATTACTTAAAAGACTACTATGGATATATACTAGACTTAAAAAAAGAAGAACAACCACTTCTTCAAATGTTTAAAAACAATAATATAAAACTAGAAAACAACACACTAACTATAGAAGTCGCAAATCTTGCAGAAAAAATGAAACTAAACGGAATATCTGATTTATTAAAAACAAATTTAAAAAGATACGGATATGGAGAAATAAATATAAATATAATAATAAATGAAGAATTAAACAATGAAATACAAGAAGAGATAAATAAAGAAATAAATAAAGAAGTAGTCTATGTAGAACCAACCCCACCAGAAGAACCAAAAGAAGAAAAGAAAAGATTCATTCCGAAAGACTACAAAAGGCCACCACTAATTGTAGAAAAAGATAATCCCAACGTAGTAATAGGAAGAACAATAGAAGATAAACCTATAAGAATGGATCAAATCGCTACAGAGCAAAACAACGTTACAATAGAAGCATACATTTATGCAGATCCTGATATAATAGAAACAAAAACAGACTTAAAAATAATAACACTAAAACTAACAGACAACACAGATAGTATATACGCAAAAATATTTGTAAACGATGAAGATGAATTTAAATCAATAAAAGGTCACTTGAGTATTGGCTCATGGTTCAGACTAAAAGGAAATATCAAAGACGATCAATACGCAAAAGAACTAACATTCCAAATAAGAGATATGAATGTAATTGAACACAAGGAACAAGAAATAATAGACGATGCAGAAAAAAAACGTGTTGAACTACATGCACATACAGTAATGAGTCAAATGGATGGATTAGTAGAACCAAAAGCTTTAATCAAACAAGCAAAAAAATGGGGACATAAAGCCATCGCAATAACAGACCATAATGGATGTCAAGCATTCCCAGACGTATACCACACAGTATGTGATATGAATAAAGGAGTAGAAAACGAAGAAGATAAATTCAAAGCTATCTATGGAACAGAATTAACAATGATAGACGACTCCGTAATAATTGTAACAAGACCAAACGATACAAATCTAATCGACAACACATTTGTAGTATTCGATACAGAAACAACAGGATTTAACGCAGCAGGGAAAGACCAAATGATTGAAATTGGTGCCGTTAAAATCAAAAATGGAGAAATAATAGATAGATTCGATGAACTAATAAATCCAAACTGTCCACTACCTAAAAAAATAACAGAATTAACACTTATAACAGATGAAATGTTAAAAGATAAAGATACAGAAGAAAATGTAACAAAACGTTTCATAGAGTGGACAGGCGACCTACCAATGGTTGCCCATAACGCAAAATTCGATATATCATTCCTAGAAATGGCATACAAAAAATACAACCTTGGTAAATTTACAAACACAGTCATAGACACACTAGAACTATCAAGAACACTAGACAATAACTTCGCTAGACATGGACTATCCGCATTAGTAAAAAGATACGATGTACCATGGGATGAAGACGCACACCATAGAGCAGACTACGATGCAGAAGGAACCGCACTAGTATTCCATAAAATGATGAAAAAACTAATAGATAGAAACATAGAAAAAATATCAGACTTAGATAAATTAGTTGATAAAAAAGAAATACATAAATATGGTAGAGCTCACCACATAAATATACTAACACTTAATAAAACAGGACTAAAAAACCTATTCAAAATAATCTCACTTGCTAACACAACATACCTATATAAAACACCAAGAATACTAAGAAGTGAAATAGAAAAACATAGAGAAGGATTATTAATAGGAAGTGGATGCTACGAATCAGAAATATTCACAGAAGCAAGAAGTAAGGGAGACGAAGAATTAACAAACCTAATAAAATTCTATGACTATGTAGAAGTACAACCACCAGAATGTTACGACCATCTACTACAAACAAATGACTTTGGTTCAAAAGCAGAAATACTAGAAAACATAAGAAAAGTAGTAAGAGTAACAGAAGAAACAGGAAAAATAATAGTCGCAACGGGAGACGTACATCATTTAAAAGAAGAAGATAAAATCTATAGAGAAATAATAGTAAATCAAAAAGTACCAGGAGGAGGAAGACATCCACTTGCTAAACAAAACATAACAAGTATCCCTTCAATGCACTTTAGAACAACAAGAGAAATGTTAGATGCATTCGAATTCCTAGGGAGAGAATTAGCATTCGAAATAGTAGTAGAAAATACTAATAAAATAGCTGATATGGTAGAGATAATAGAAGTAATTATAGAAACAGGAGGAGTACCATTCTCACCAAGAGTAAAAGGAGAAGATGGAAACTATCTAGACTGTCCAAAAGTAGTTACAGAACTAGTATATACCAAAGCTAAAGAATGGTATGGAGAACCACTACCATATAACATAGAAGAAAGAATCGCAAAAGAACTATATGGAGATGCAGTTTTAAACACAATTAAATATAACCTAAAAGACAAAAACCTTAAAGAACAAGAATTAGAAATAGAATCATTTAAAGAACTACATGAGGTAATACTAAAAGGAATAGAAGCAGTAAAAGACCTAGTAAGACAAAATGTAAAAGAAACTAGTGAAGAACCATTAGAAGGGGATGCACTTGAAAAGAAACTAAAGAAAACACTAGGAGGAATAATAGGTGGAGGATTTGATCCAATCTACCTAATCGCACAAAGACTAGTTAAACACTCAAATGATGATGGATACCTAGTTGGATCCCGTGGATCAGTTGGTTCAAGCTTCGTCGCAACAATGATGGGAATAACAGAAGTAAATCCACTACCAGCACACTATAGATGCGATAAATGTAAACTAAGCATATTCCAAGATGATGAAGGAAACGAACTAGGAGCAACCTACTCATCAGGATTTGACCTTCCAAACCATGAATGTCCAAATTGTCATACACCAATGATAAAAGATGGACAAGACATGCCATTCGCAACATTCCTTGGATTTAACGCAGACAAAGTTCCAGATATAGACCTTAACTTCTCCGATTTAAACCAAGCATCAGCCCATGAATATACAAAAGTATTATTCGGAGTAGATAACGTATATAGAGCAGGAACAATAGGAACAGTTGCAGAAAAAACAGCATTCGGCTTCGTAAAAGGATACTGTGAAGATAAAAATATAGTAATGCGTAATGCAGAAATAGAAAGACTGTCAATTGGATGTACAGGAGTTAAAAGAACAACAGGACAACACCCAGGAGGAATAGTAGTTATACCAGACTATATGGATGTATTTGACTTTACACCATTCCAATTCCCGGCAGACGATCCAACAAGTGCTTGGAGAACCACACACTTTGATTACCACGCAATCGACCAAGACGTATTAAAACTGGATATCTTAGGACACTCAGACCCAACACAACTTAGAATGATACAAGTCGCAACTGGAATGGACGTAACAACAGTACCACTAGACGATAAAGAAACAATGGGAATATTCCTGTCACCAGAACCATTAGGAGTAACTAAAGAACAAATAATGTGTGAAACAGGAACATTAGGAATTCCTGAATTTGGAACAAAATTTACACTACAAATGTTAGTTGACACAAAACCAACAACTTTCGCAGAATTAATAAAAATATCAGGTCTATCACATGGTACAGACGTATGGTTAGGAAACGCTCAAGAATTAATAAGAAATAACGTAGTACCATTTAGTCAAGTTATAGGATGTCGTGACGATATCATGGTATACCTAATGTATAATGGATTGCCTCCAATAAAAGCATTCAAAATAATGGAGTTCGTAAGAAAAGGAAGAGCAAGTAAACCAAAAGACCATGACCAATGGGTAGAATATGAACAAACTATGAGAGATGCAGGAATTGCAGACTGGTTCATAGAATCATGCGCAAAAATAAAATACATGTTCCCTAAAGCCCATGCAGCTGCATACGTAATAAGCGCATTCAGAATTGCTTGGTTTAAAGTACATATGCCGGCATACTACTATGCATCATGGCTAACAAGTAAAGCGACAGACTTTGACGTAGAATCAATGATAAAAGGATACGACGCAATAAAAATGAAACTACTAGAAATAACAAATAAAGGAAGAGAAGCAACAAATAAAGATAATGGAGTATATGAATCACTTCACGTCTGTCTGGAAGCAGCAGCTAGAGGAATAAAATTCCTAAATGTAGACCTTTATGAAAGTGAAGCAACAACATTCAAAGTAAAAAGCGATACAGAAATATATCCACCATTTAACTCAATAGATGGACTAGGAGATACAGTCGCTAAAAACATAGTAGCAGAAAGAGAAAAAAGAGAATTCATAAGTATAGAAGAAGTACAAACAAGAGCAAAAATATCACAAACACTTATGGATAAGATGAAGGAAATGGGAATATTCGATGGCATGGATGAATCAAGCCAATTAAGTCTATTTTAAAAATAGGCTTTTTTTGTTATAATCATATTGGTGATATTATGGAACTATTATTTTTAGGAAGAGGAAGTGCCTTTAATAGTTATGAAGGAAATACATCTGCTTACTTCATTGACAAAAATGAATTATTCTTAATTGACTGTGGAGAAAGTATATTTGAAAGAATAATAGAAAATAAACTATTAGATGATATAAATTGTATAAATCTAATGATTACACATACACACTCAGACCATATAGGAAGTATAGGCAGTCTAATTATGTACTGCTACTATGTAATCAATAAAAAAGTAAATATTATTATTTCAAAAGACTGCTTATACAAAGATGATTTAATAAATTTAATTAGAATATTTGGATGTACAAAAGAAATGTATAGAATTATTGATGAAACAGAATTTGATAATAAATATAAACTATTTAATAACATAAGATTTTTAAAAACTGAACATGTATCCCAAATACCTAGTTATGGTATATTATTTGACACAAAAAATGGATTAATATACTATTCAGGCGATACAAAAGAATTAAATAATGTTTCAAATATAATTTCAAGTAACAAAGACATTGATAAAATATATGTTGATACAACAAGTACTAATACCAAAAATAACGTTCACGTCTATATTGGCGAACTTAATAATCTAATACCAAATTATTTAAAAAATAAAGTATATTGTATGCATATTAATGATAAAAAATGTATTGAAATGGCGCAAGACTATGGATTTAATATTGTTAAATTTGACAAAAATTAAAAAAAGTGTATAATAAAAATCTAACGAAAGGGGATTTAAAATGGAAAAAGCAAAAACAGATAATCTAAAAGCTATATTAGACTTTTCATTATTAGCTAATATACCAGTTTCAGCAATTGCGAAAAATACAAACAAAACAGAACAGGAAATATGGAATTATATAGACTCTTCATTTAGAAAAGAATATCCAGAATACTATAAAGAAAATCTACAATACTTTTGCTGGGGAGAAAAAATTGAAGAATCAAAGCAAAAAGTAAGATAAACTAGTAAAATGAAGTGAACACCATTTTGGACACTTTAAAAATACTAGTTTTTTTTAAAACAATCTACAATCTATAATATTTGCAAAAAAAATAATAATGTGTTATTATATGACCTCAAGGGAGAATGACTATGAATAAAAATGATTTAATAAAAATTAGAAGACAACTTGTAGAATCAATGCGCATATTACGTGAAATGCAAAAAATGCGTAGAGAATATATGCTCATGGACATAGAATTCAATTTAACTACTTTAAAAGAATGTTATTATGGAACTCCAGAAGAATCAAAAGAAGAAATAGAAGAATTCATAACAACATTAACAAAAAAACTACCAAAAAACTAATATAAATCACAATAAACTCTATAAAATAGAGTTTTTATTTGCATGCAAATCCTAACTCACTATAAACACTTGTCACCTGTTCATAACCATAACTACTATCAATTCCAATATATTTTAAATTATTAAATCTTTTACTTCTAAAAGACATACTAACACTATCATCATTACGTTTAATCCTATACTTACCACCAATATATTTTTTTAAAGCCTTACCCTCTAATTTAACAATCTTATAAACACTTTTTGAATTCCTACTTACATCACTATTTAAACTAAAAATTATATTACGCTTGTAAGATACAATCTTGTCATTATTAAAAGTAATAACATCATTAACTTTTTTACTGCCTAATATAGAACTGTTATCAACATAACTGCAATTTAAAACCACTTTATTTGAACACCCACATAAAAATAAAACAAAAAAAACAAAAAACTTCTTCAAGACAATCACCTAAAATAATATATGAAAAAATAAAAAAGTAGACACTTTACAATAAAAAATGTAAACAACATAAATTTGACACACATAAATAGTGACAATAAAAAACACGACTGATATAATTAAGACAGTAGGAGGGATTATATGAATTACACATCTGAAAAAAATGATAGAATGCAAGAATTGTATGATTTAAAAAAATCCTACAGTAAAAAAAGTACAAAGCCATATGCAAAAATGAGCGATGCACTAATAATCAATAATGACAGATTAAATACACTAGTATTGACATTTGGAGTAATAATCTGTAGCTTAATTATTGGATTAATAACAAAATAAAAGAATAAAAAGGAATAAAAACTGTAAACATTATAGAGTGTTTACGGTTTTTATTATACAAAATAAAAATTTAAATTAATTCAAATAAATGGACTAAATATAAATGATTTGATAAAATATTATTGGTGATAATATGAAAAACTTAATACTAGTAGACGGAAATAATTTATTATTTAGGAGCTATTACGCAACAGCATATAATGGAAACTTTATGAAAAATAGTAAAGGATTCCCAACAAACGGACTATTTGGCTTTACAAATATGATAAATAAAATATTAGAAGAAGAAAAACCAACACATATAATAGTTGCCTTTGACAAAGGAAAAACATTCAGGCACGAAAAATATAAAGACTATAAAGCGGGAAGAATAGAAATGCCAGATGAATTAAAATTACAATTTCCTGTGGCAAAAGAATTACTTACAAAAATGGGAATAACATATTATGAAATAGAAAACTATGAAGCAGACGATATAATAGGAACATTCGCTGAATTCTGTGAAAACGATCCTGAATACACAGGAACAATAATTAGTAGTGATAAAGACCTCTTACAACTAATAACAAAAACAGTAAATATAAAACTATTAAAATCAAAAGACTACATTAGATATACAGAAGAATCATTTAAGAGTGAATGGGGAATAGACCCAATAAATATAATAGACTTAAAAGCCTTAATGGGAGACTCATCAGATAACATTAAAGGAGTAAAAGGAATAGGAGAAAAAGGAGCCTTAAAACTACTTCATGAATATAAAACACTAGACGGAATATATGAAAATATAGATAAAATAAAAGGCGCAACAAAAGAAAAACTAATAGCTGGAAAAAACGATGCATATGAGTCATATGAACTTGCCACAATCTATAAAGAAGTACCTATGGAAATTAATATTAATGACTTAGAATATAGAAAACCAAATATAGAAGAATTAAACAAAATGTATGAAGAACTAGAATTCTATTCATTTCTAAAAAAAACACAAATAAAAAAACAAGAAGAAATAAGTTATAAAATAATTAAAAACATCGATGAAATAAATATAAACGAAAAATCAGCTGTATATCTTGAAATATTAGGAACAAACTACCATAAATCAGAAATACTAGGAATGGCAGTATATAATAAAAATGAATCAATTTATATACCAAAAGAAATAATACTAAAACAACCAAGTTTTCTAAAAGAACAGGAACTAATAACATATGATGAAAAAAAACTATACGTAGTATTAAAAGAAAACAATATAGATGTTAATTATATAGAATTTGATACAATGTTAGCAGCATATCTCTTAGAATATAACCTAAAAGACGATATAGCATATCTATCTAACCAATTAGGTTACAATATTCCATTCTATGAAACAATATTCGGTAAACATGCAGAACTAAAACCAGAAGAAGATATAATTGCTAAAAACGCAGTATTAAAAGCAAAATTTATATATGAAACAGAAGAAGAATTAACAAACAAATTAAAAAACAAAGAAATGTATGATCTATTTAAAAATATCGAAATGCCACTTGGAATAGTACTAGGCGACATGGAATACGACGGAATAAAAGTAGATAAAAAAACATTAGAAGAAATGGGAAAAGAAATAGAAAAAAAAGTAGAAGTATTAACAAAAGAAATATACGATTTAGCAGGAGAAGAATTTAATATATCATCCCCTCAACAACTAGGAGAAATACTATTTGAAAAACTAGAATTACCACATGGAAAAAAAGGAAAAACAGGATATTCAACAGCAGTTGATGTATTAAATAAGCTAAAAGAAAAACATCCTATAATAGAAAAAATACTAGAATATAGAAGTCTAACAAAACTATATACAACATATATAGAAGGACTAATAAAAGAAATACAAAGTGACAATAAAATACATACAATATATAATCAAGCACTCACAAGAACAGGTAGACTATCAAGTCAAGAACCAAACTTGCAAAATATACCAGCACGAGACGAATACGGAAAGTTAATAAGAAAAGCATTCATTCCAAGCGAAGAATCATTAATAATGAGTGGAGACTATTCACAAATAGAACTAAGAATACTATCAAGTATTGCGCAAGTTGAATCATTAATAAAAGCATTCAATAACGATTTAGATATACACTCAAAAACAGCAAGTGATATATTTAAAAAAGACATAAATGAAATAACATCACAAGAAAGAAGAGTCGCAAAAGCAGTAAACTTTGGAATAATATATGGAATAAGCAGCTATGGATTATCAGAAAACCTAAATATACCAACATACGAAGCAAAAGGATTTATAGATAACTATCTAAATACATATCCAGGAATAAAAGAATACATGGATAAAACGATAAAAGAAGCCCATGAATTAGGATATGTAAAAACACTATTTAATAGAATTAGAATAATACCAGAACTACAAAACAAAAACTACATGATAAGACAAGCAGGAGAAAGAATGGCACTAAATACACCAATACAAGGAACCAGTGCAGATATAATAAAAAAAGCAATGGTAGAAGTACACAAAAAAATAAAAGAAAAAAATCTTAAATCAAAAATGATACTACAAATCCACGACGAACTTGTAATTGATACAAAGAAAGACGAATTAGAAGAAATCAAAACTATATTAAAAGAAACAATGGAAAATACATATAAATTAAATGTACCATTAAAAGTAGATATAAATATAGGAGATAACTTATACGAAGCAAAGTAGGTGGGGTTATGATTGAAGAAATAAGAGAAAAAATGCTAGTACATGAAAAAGAATTAGGCGAATATGCAACACTTGATGAATATGCAATAAGACTAAAAGAAGAAATAAAAGATATACGCCCAGAATACTATAGAGATGTAGATAGAATAATATGGTCAAAATCATACTTCAGATATATGGACAAAACACAAGTATTTACAATAAAGAATAATGACCATATATCAAGAAGAATGAGCCATGTTCAAATGGTATCAAAAATCGCAAGAACCATAGGAAGAGCTTTATCACTAAATGAAGACTTAATAGAAGCAATGTCCTTAGGACATGACCTAGGACATGTACCATTTGGACATTTAGGCGAAACATATTTAAATGAACTATCACAAAAACATAACGAAGGTGTATTTATGCACAACGTTCAAAGCGTAAGAAATTTAATGAACCTAGAAAAAAATGGAAAAGGGTTAAACCTAACAATCCAAACATTAGATGGAATACTATGTCATAATGGAGAATTAATACTAGATAAATATTCACCTATAGAAAAAACAAAAGAAGAATTTTTAAAAGATTACGAAAAATGTTATAAGAGTAAAGAAAACATCCTATCACTTAGACCAATGACACTAGAAGGATGCGTAGTAAGAATAAGTGACGTAATCAGTTATATTGGAAAAGATATTGAAGACGCAATAACAATGAATATACTAAAAAAAGAAGAACTGCCGGAATCTATAATGGAAATATTAGGAAATAACAACAGCGATATAGTAAGCACACTAGTATTAGACATAATAAAAAACAGTATAAAAAAACCATATATAACAATGTCAAAAGAAATCATGCAAGCACTAAATGACCTTCAAAAATTTAATTATGAAAATATATACTATAAAGTTTTAACAGAAGAACAAAGAAAACATTATAAAGAAATGTTTGAAACAGTATTTGAAACAAACTTAAAATACTTAAAAGAAAACATAAAAGAAACAAATATATATCAAATATACCTAAATAATATGACAGAAGAATATAAAAATAACACAACAAAAGAAAGAATAGTAATAGATTACATTGCTGGAATGACAGATGACTATTTCACAAAAGAATACATTAAAATTATTGATAAAAACAATAATTAATGTTAAAATAAATATATATTCATAGGATGGTGATAATATGGACGAAACAAAAGTATATGACACAGAAAAGTTTATAGATGAAAACATTTCGGAAACACTAAAAGAAATCGTTTTAAATCTAGAAGATAGAGGTTATAACCCTATAAATCAAATAGTAGGTTACTTAATGAGTGGAGACCCTGGATATATCTCAAACCATAAAGAATCAAGAAATAAAATACTTAAATTTGATAGAACAAAAATTATAGAAGTATTATTAAAAGAATTTATTAAATGAAATATTTAGGACTAGATTTAGGTACACGTTCACTAGGAATATCAATAAGTGACTTAACACATACTATAGCTTCAACATATAAAACAATAAGATACGAAGAAAATAACTATGAATTTCTACTACAAGAATTAAAAAAAATAATACAACAAGAACAAATAGAAAAATTAGTATTAGGATTACCAAAAAATATGAATAACACAATAGGCGAAAGCGCAGAAAGATGCTTGAATTTCAAAAAGCTTATAGAAGAAAAACTAAATATAAAAGTAGAAATGCAAGATGAAAGATTAACAACAGTAGAAGCACATAACTACATGATAGAAGCAAACATGTCTAGAAAAAAAAGAAAACAAAAAATAGACAGTTTAGCAGCAAATATTATTTTACAAACATATTTAGATAGAAAGAAGGATTAATATGGAAGAAAAAATGACATTTAAAGTAACAAATGATGAAGGACAAGAAGTAGAATACGAAGTACTATTTACATTCGATTCAGATGAAACAAACAAAAGCTATATGGTATACACAGATGACTCAAAAGATGAAGCAGGAAATACAAGAGTATTCGCATCAGCATACATCCCAGGAGAAGAAACAACACAATTGTTACCAATAGAAACAGACAAAGAATGGAAAATAATTGAAACTATTCTAAAAGAACTACAAGAAACACAAAAAGGAGAAAATAACGAATAATATCCCTATGCAAAGAAAATTGAATAAAAAGGGAATAATTGCCATTGCTATAATGGCTTTTATACTTTTAATAATACTATTAATTATAATAGCAAATGTAGTTTATTTTAGTAAATTAAAACCAGTAACAAAAGAAGATATAAAAGTAGATTTTAAAGTAGAAGATGGAGATACACTATCAAGTATAGCTGGTATTCTAGAAGAAAAAGAGCTAATAAAATCAACAACTGCATATAAAATATACCTAAAAATACACAAAACAGGAGAAATAAAAATTGGTAAATATGAATTAAATAAGAATATGGGAGTAAAAGAAATAGTTAATACACTTTCAGGCGATAACTATAAAGAAGACTATATAAATATAACATTTAAAGAAGGACTAAATATAAAACAAATAGCAGACCTAATAGAAGAAAACACAGACAATAAAAAAGAAGATGTATTTAATCTATTAAAAGATGAAAACTATATAGATAGTCTAATAAATGAATATTGGTTTCTAACAAACGATATTAAAAATGAAAAAATTTATTATCCATTAGAAGGATACTTATTCCCAAATACATATCAATTTAAAAAAGACGTAACTGTAAAAGATATATTCAAGACATTATTAGATCAAATGGATAAAGAACTATCAAAATATAAAACTCAAATAGAAAACAGTAACTATTCAATACACGAACTTTTGACACTTGCGTCAATAGTAGAACTAGAGGCAGGATCATCACACGAAAGAAACGGAGTAGCAGCAGTATTCTATAATAGAATAAAAAACAATTGGACACTAGGAAGTGACGTAACAACATACTATGCAGAACAAAAATCATTCAAAGAAGACTTAACAATAGATGAGATAAATTCTTGCAATGCTTATAACACAAGAAGCACATGTATAGTAGGACTTCCAGTAGGGCCAATATCAAATCCATCAACAGAATCAATAGAAGGAGTAATGAATCCAACAACAAGCGATAATTATTATTTCGTTGCAGATAAAAATGGAAACACATACTTTACAAAAACAGAATATGAACATAATAATATAATTCAAAAATTACAGAGGGAAGGTTTATGGTACACATACGAAGATTAGAAGAATATGCGAAAATTAACAATGTTCCAATAATGATGAAAGATGGCATAGAATTCTTAACAAATTATATTAAAGAAAATAATGTAAAAACAATACTAGAAATAGGTTCAGCAATAGGCTATTCAGCAATAAGAATGGCACTAGTAGATGAATCTATCAAAGTAACAACAATAGAAAGAGATACAAATAGATATAAAGAAGCAGTAAAAAATATAAAAGAATTTAATCTAGAAAATCAAATAGAAATAATAAATGCTGATGCACTAGAATATGAAGATAAAAAACAATATGATCTTATTTTCATAGATGCCGCAAAAGCACAATACATTAAATTCTTTGAAAAATATAAAACTAACTTAAAACAAGATGGAACAATAATTTCAGATAATCTAGACTTTCATGGACTAGTTAAAAATCCAGAATTAACATCAAATAGAAACACAAAACAACTAGTTAGAAAAATAAATACATATATAGAATTCCTAAAAGAAAATAAAGAATTTAAAACAGAATTCATAAGTCTAGGAGATGGAATAGGAATAAGTAAAAGACAATCATAACGATTGTCTTATTTTTTTTATATAAAATAATTAACAAAAAATTAATTATAATATTGACCGTAAATTAATTACAAGTTATAATTATATATAGGATATGTTTGAAAAATCAGATGTTTTCCTCCAACTTGCTTAAATAACATAATAAAAAAGGAGGATGATATTATGACAAAAAAAGATACAAGTAAACTTATATCAAAACTTTTTGTTATAATTTTTATACTATTAATACTAGTAGTAATACTTGGTACAATAGTAATCACTTGCATATAAAACACAAGAACATCTGATTTCAACTAATGTTGATTTCAGATGTTCACCCTATCGAGGGAAATATCTGAGTCTCACTTCAGACATATCCTTTTTTATTATATGAAGAACTCCTTCACTACATACATTCTAACACATTTATAAAAAATAATCAATATGTTAATTAAAAATAAAAATAGACAAATTAAATCTTTTTATGTATAATATATCAAAGGTGATTTATATGACCAAATTGATGTATATACCAAATAAAAAAGAATTAACGAGTGATGTAGATGCATATCTTTTAGGAATAAAAGACCTAAGTGTAAATATGCCCGATTATTTCACATTAGAAGAAATAAAAAATATAAAAACAGAAAAAGAAGTATTTATATCACTAAATAAAAATATGCATTCAAGTGATTTAAAACTATTAGAAGAAACATTAATAGAACTATCAAAATTAAATATAAAAGGAATATTCTTTTATGATATAGGAGTTTTGAACATAGTTAAAAGATTAAATTTAAATATTCCACTAGTATGGGCTCAAGAACACATGACAACAAACTATGAAACAATAAACTTTTGGCACAATGAAGGAGTAGAATATACACAAGTTTCAGAAGAAATAAAAGAAGAAGAGATAATAAATATTAAACATAATACTAAATCAAAACTAATAGTTCCAATACTAGGATACTTTCCAATGTTTGTTTCACGTAGACACCTAAAAGAAAATTATTTGAGTGAATTTAGTCTAAAAGATGATTCAAAAATAAATTACATAGAAAAAGAAGGAAAAATATATCCAATAGTAGATGAAAAAGTAACAACAGTTTATACTAGTTCATATTTAAATGGAATAAAAGAATACTTAAACTTTAAAAAGGAAAATATTGAATATGTATTAATAAATGGATTCTTATTAAAAGAAGAAGAAAAAATAATAAACATGTTCAAAACTGTTACAAATGAAAACGCAGAAGAATATAACAAAGAAATATCAAATATACTAGATAATAACATTGATACATTCTTCTTACATAAAGACTCAATATATAAGGTGAAGTAATATGGAAAAAATAGAATTATTGGCGCCAGCAGGAGACTTAGAAAGACTAAAAGTAGCCCTACACTATGGCGCAGACGCAGTTTATATTGGAGGAAATATCTTCTCTTTAAGAGCAAACGCACAGAATTTCTCAATTAGTGACATAAAAGAAGGAGTAGAATTTGCTCATAAACTAAATAAAAAAGTATATGTAACAGTAAACATAGTAGTACACAATAAAGAATTAAAACATATTGAAGACTATTTAAAAGAACTAGATAAACTAAACGTAGACGCAATAATCGCAAGTGATCCAGCTATTATAAATATAGCTCTAACAAAAACAAATTTACATGTACACTTATCAACACAAGCTTGTACAACAAACAAAGAAGCCGCTAAATTTTGGAAAAATAAAGGTGTAGAAAGAATAGTACTTGCTAGAGAAGAATCGAAAGAAGATATATTAGATATTAAAAACAATGTAGATATAGAACTAGAATGCTTTATACACGGTGCAATGTGCTCATCATATAGTGGTAGATGTGTACTATCAAACTACCTAACTAATAGAGACGCTAACCGTGGTGGATGTAGTCAAATATGTAGATGGGATTTTGACCTATTAGATGAAAATAAAAATCCTATAAAAGGAGAAAAACCATTTACATTCTGTACAAAAGATTTATCAATGTTAGAGTACCTTCCAGATATGATAGAAATGAATATTTCATCATTAAAAATAGAAGGAAGAATGAGATCCCTTTACTATGTCGCAACAGTAGTTGGAATATATAGAAAAGCAATAGATGAATACTATCACAATAAAGAAAAATATGAATATAATAAAGAGTACGAAAGAATATTAAGAAACTGTGCGAATAGAGATAATGTTCCGCAATTTTTTAACAACATATATGATGAAACATGTAGCTACTATAATGGAAGACAAGAAATATCAAATCAAGACTTTTTAGGTATAATTCTAGACTATGATAATAAATATATGACTATAGAACAAAGAAACTATTTTAGCCGAGGAGATATAGTAGAAATATTTGGACCAAATAAGGAATATACATTCAAAATAAAAGAAATGTATGATGAAGATATGAATCCAATAGATGTAGCTAGACATCCAAGACAAATAATTAAAATTCCACTAGAAAAAAAAGTAGAAAAATGGGATTTAATAAGAATAAAAAAGTAGTTGACAAAATATACAAAGTGTAGTATCATTTTGTAGGTCAAAAAAAATATGAGGTGAAAACATGACAAAAGAAACTTATTTAACTGAAGAGGGTTTAAAGTCAATTGAAGAAGAATTAGAATATTTAAAAACAGTAAAAAGACCAGAAGTAATTACTGCTCTAAAAGAAGCACGTGCATTAGGAGATTTATCAGAAAATGCAGAATACGATGCTGCCCGTGGAGAACAAGCAACAGTAGAAGCTAAAATCGTTGAATTAGAGCAAATGATTGAGCATGCAGTAATAATAAAAGAAGTAAAAACAGACAAAGTTTCAATAGGAAACAATGTTAAAATAGAATATGTTGAAGACAAAGAAACAGACGAATATTCAATTGTCGGAAGTAAAGAAGCAGATCCATTTAACAATAGAATCTCAAATGAATCACCAATAGCACAAGCAATAATAGGTAAAAAAGTTGGAGATATTGTTAAAGTAGCAAGCCCAAACGGTGAATATGAAGTAAAAATACTAGAAATTTCCTAGTATTTTTTTTGAAAATCAGAATTGTTAATCTGGGAATTATTAATATCCAAATTCATAATAGAATCACATATCTTATAATAATAAAAATGTATAATAGATTTATAATCGCCAGTTTTCATTGATTCAATCAAAGCATTTTTATAAACATCACGTTCATACTTCTCAATATAAATAGGTGGAATATTAATTCTTTTTAAAAGCAAATTCAAAACAGCTCTAAAAGTTCTCTTATTACCATCAGCAAATGGTTGAGCCTTTATCAAATCAACAATCTGCACAATACAGTCATCAATATAACCTAAGAAATTATTATCATGATACTTATCAAAAATTTTATCAGAATTCAAAATTAAACTATTGAAATATCTTTGAGCACTCTTAGAGTCCATAACCTCAATATTAGTATCCTCTAAATAAGCAGTACTATCTCTTAACTTGCCACCAAAACTAGAGCAAGGACAAGCCGAATATAATTTAGAATGTATTCTTAAAGATGTAACAAACAGATTAAAATCATCCTTATCAAAATCAAAAGAACTGATATAGTCATAAACAATGCCTAATCCCTTTTTTTCACATAAAGTATCATTTTTTTCAACCCTAGATTCATTATGAATATATATCTTTTTATATTCATCTACAATGATATCAAATTCAGGTTTCTCAACATATCTTAAATAAGCCTTTATAATCGCACTAGTTGCAAAATTATTACTCTCATATAATTGATGTTCAATCTTCCTTTGCTTATAACAATCAAAAATTATTTTAATATATTCCCTTGCATCAATATTATTCATAAAAACCTCCAAAATAATATACAACAATTATATAAAAATAGTAAAAATAGTCAATACTTTTAACATTAAAAATAAAAAATGCTATAAAATTCTTGCAAATAGCTGGAAAATAAAAAGTAATACATTAAAGATGTAATTAGAAGAAGAAAAAAGCAAAACGTTAGCACTCATACTTGACAAGTGCTAAAATAAGAGTATAATTAAAAGTGAGTGGAAAAACACCCACTTTTTTAGTACATGAAAAGGAGGTAATAATATGAATCAAAATCCATATGAAGAAAACTTACAAAATGTATTAGAAAAATACGGAAGAGATATAACAAAAAACGTTAAAGATAATAAAGTCGATCCAGTAATAGGAAGAGACGAAGAAATAAGAAGTCTAACAAGAATATTATCAAGAAAAACAAAAAATAACCCGGTTCTAATAGGAGAACCAGGTGTTGGTAAAACAGCAATAGTAGAAGGACTTGCTCAAAGAATAATAAAAGGTGATGTTCCAGACACATTAAAAAACAAAACAATCTGGGAACTAGATATGGGTGCTTTAATAGCAGGAGCTAAATACAAAGGAGAATTTGAAGAAAGACTAAAAGCAGTATTAAAAGAAATAAAAGACTCTGATGGAGAAAAAATAATGTTCATAGATGAAATCCACATGATAGTAGGTGCAGGTGGAGAAGGAGCAATGGATACAGGTAATATGCTAAAACCAATGCTAGCACGTGGAGAAATACATGTAATAGGAGCTACCACTTTAAATGAATATAGAAAATACATAGAAAAAGATGGTGCACTAGAAAGAAGATTCCAAAAAATCCAAGTAAGCGAACCAACAGTATTAGATACAATAACAATACTAAGAGGACTAAAACAAAGATTTGAAGTATACCATGGAGTAAACATAAAAGATAATGCACTAGTCGCAGCTGCAACACTATCAAATAGATATATAACAGATAGATTCCTACCAGACAAAGCAATCGACTTAGTAGACGAAGCATGCGCAACAATAAAAGTACAAATGAACTCAGTTCCATTAGAACTAGACACATTAACAAGAAAAATAATGAGACTCGAAATAGAAAAAAAAGCAATAGAAAAAGAAAAAGACGATATTTCAAGTAAAAGAACACTAGAACTAAAAGATCAAATCGCAATACTAAAAAAACAAGAAGAAGAACTAAGACAAAAATGGGAAAAAGAAAAGAATATAAACGATTTAATCAATAGAAAAAAAGAAGAATTAGAAACAGCTAAATTTAAACTAGAACAAGCAGAAAATAAATATGATCTAGAAGAAGCTGCAATTCTAAGACACGGAACAATACCTAAATTAGAAAAAGAATTAGAAAATCTAAGAAAAGTAGATGAATCACAAATACTAAGTGATACAGTAGATGAAGAGCGTATTGCTGAAATAATATCAAAATGGACAAATATTCCAGTAAAAAAACTAGTAGGTGGAGAAAAAGAAAAACTATTAAATCTAAAACAAAATATGATGAAAAGAGTAAAAGGACAAGACAAAGCACTTACACTAGTAAGTGAAGCAATAATAAGGGCGAGAGCTGGAATAAAAGATCCAAATAGACCAATTGGTTCATTTATATTCCTAGGACCAACAGGAGTAGGAAAAACAGAAGTAGCAAAAACACTAGCTGAAGAACTATTCGATGATGAAAGACATATGGTAAGAATAGACATGAGTGAATATATGGAAGCATTCAGTGTATCACGTCTAGTAGGAGCTCCTCCAGGATATGTAGGATACGATGAAGGAGGACAACTAACAGAAGCAGTAAGAAGAAATCCATATAGTATAGTACTATTCGATGAAATAGAAAAAGCACACAGAGACGTTTTCAACATACTTTTACAAATATTAGATGACGGAAGAATAACAGACTCCCAAGGAAGAACAGTAGACTTCAAAAACACAATTATCATAATGACATCTAATTTAGGTAGTGAACATATACTAGAAAACGATGAAGAAAAAGTAATGGATGAATTAAAACAAACATTTAGACCAGAATTTATAAACAGAATTGATGAAATAGTAATATTTAACTCATTATCTAAAACAGTTGTATATGATATATTAAATAAACTAATAAAAGAAATAGAAGAAAGACTAAAAGATAAAAAACTAAAACTTCTAATAACTGATAAAGCAAAAGAATATATAATTAATAATGCTTACAATGAACAATATGGAGCACGACCAATAAAAAGATTTGTAAGTAGAAACATAGAAAATCTTTTAGCTAGAAAAATAATAGAAGACGAAATAAAATATGGTAGTATAATTACAATAGATGTTCAAAATGATAATATAATATTAAAATAATTAAAAATTATGATATAATTTAAATGCATTAATTAACTTGCCAAGAGTTAATGCCAAACAATTTATGACGATAATTTATATTTTGAGAGAAGATTAATATATCTATTCGAGAGATTCTATAAGATGAATCTCTCTTTTTTTGTTAGAAAGGATGATAAAATGAAAGAAAATATTAAAACACAAATAGCAGTAAAAGGACAAGAAATAAATGTTATGAGAATCGATGGTAAAGAATACATATCACTAACAGATTTAGCTAGATATGCAGATAGTGAAGAACCAAGATATCCAATACAAAACTGGATGAGAAATAAAGATGTGATTCTTTACTTAGGTTTATGGGAAAAGATTAACAATGAAAATTTCAAAGGCGTCGAATTCGACACGTTTAAAAATGAAGCAGGAAGTAATAAATTTAAAATATCACCACAAAAATGGATTAAAGAAACTAGTGCCACTGGTATTATATCAAAATCAGGTAATAATGGTGGAACTTATGCACATCCAGATATTGCCTTCGAGTTTGCCAGTTGGTTAAGTCCAGAGTTTAAACTATACCTAATTACAGAATTCCAAAGATTAAAGAAAAAGGAAGCATATCAAAATAAAATAGATTGGCATGCAAATAGAGTTTTAGCAAAAGCAAATTATATAATTGGTCAGACGCGTCTGGCTGATTCAGAAAGGATAAATTATGTTACAAAAAATATGAAAAAGATATAATTGCCAGAATAACCTCATCAATAGAAGAACAAAAGAATAATTTTAAAAAGTAGAACATAACTACTTTTTTCTTATCAAAAAAACTATTTGATAAAATAACATTAATCTGTTATAATAACACAAGGAAAGGACTGATACTATGAAAAAACCAGTAGTAGCCTTAGTAGGAAGACCAAATGTAGGTAAATCAACACTATTCAATAAATTAGTAGGGAAAAAAGTATCAATCATAGAAGATACTCCAGGTATAACAAGAGATAGAATATATGGAAATGTAAAGTATGGTGACTATAACTTTCACTTAATAGATACAGGTGGAATAGACTTATCAGAAATGGATTTCAATGACGATATAAAGGTACAAGCAGAATTAGCTATAGACGAAGCAGATGTAGTATTATTTGTAGTAGACGGAAAAGAAGGACTAACAAGTAATGACTACACCGTAAAAGAAATGTTAAAAAAATGTAGTAAAAAAGTAATAGTAGTTGTAAATAAAATAGATAGCAAACTTGCGAGTGAAAACCAATACTCATTCTATGAATTAGGATTTGAAAACTACATGTTTGTATCAGCAGAACAAAATATAGGAATAGATGATTTACTAAAAGAAATAACAAGTGACTTCCAAGAATATGAAGAAGAATATGATGAAAATACAATAAAATTCTCTTTAATAGGAAGACCAAATGTAGGAAAAAGTTCTTTAGCAAACGCAATACTAAATGAAGATAGAATCATAGTATCAAACGTAGCAGGAACAACAAGAGACGCAATAGACACACCATTTACATACTATGGAGAAAAATTTGTTGTAATAGATACAGCAGGTATGAGAAAAAAAGGAAAAGTATACGAAGCAGTAGAAAGATATAGCCTACTAAGATCCTTAAAAGCAATCGATCGCTCAGACGTCTGTGTAATAGTAATAAATGCAGAAGAAGGAATAATAGAACACGATAAACATATAGCTGGATATGCACTAGAAGCAGGAAAACCAGTAATAATAGCTGTAAACAAATGGGATACAGTAGAAGATAAAGATAATAAAATGAAAGAATTCAAACAAAATATAAGAAATAACTTCCAATTCATGGATTATGCTCCAATAGTATTCTTATCAGCTTTAACAAAAAAACGTATACATACACTTATTCCAGAAATAAAAAAAGCATTTGAAAACAGTAAAAAAGAAATAAAAACAAGTCTATTAAATGATGTAATAATGGATGCATACACATTAAACCTTCCACCATCATACAAAGGAAAAAGACTAAAAATATACTTTGCTTCACAAGTATCTACTTGTCCTCCAACATTTAATATTCAAGTAAATAGTAAAGGACTAGTACACTTCTCATACGAAAGATACTTAGAAAACAAAATAAGAGAATCATTTGACTTTGAAGGAACACCAATAAAAATACAATTTAAAAACAAAGGTGAAGAAAAATTATAACAAAAACCCCCCTCTTACATATATTAGTGTAGGAGGGATTATTTTGACTAATTTTTCAGATGGATTCTTTAAAAAAATAGAAAAAAAGACAAACGTAAATAAAGAAACAATATTAGATCTTGCTAAAAAACTACAAGAAAATGATTTAAAAAACGAAAATACGCTAAGAGAAGTGATACATGAATTAAGCCACATGACAGGAAGAGAAGTATCAAAAGAAAAAGAAGAAAAAATAATAAATGCAGTAATAAACGATAATGTTCCAAAAGATATAGATAAAATGTTCTAAAATCATTATAAATTAATGATTTTTTCTTGTATTCAAAATAATAAATGTGCTAAAATGAATAATAGGTGGTAAATATGGACATAGGATATAGGAGATACGTTATACAATACATCGACTTTATAGAAAACATAGGAAACATAATAGATATTTCACTACGCAATAATATAGACCTAAACATAGAAGAACTAATAAATTCAGTATTATCATATGTACATGAAAACTTTCCAGCATTACTAATAGCAAAAGATGAATTAATAGAAAAAATAAAAATAATATATATGCAAAAAACAACAAGCTTTAAAAAAGATGTAGAATTTAGAACAGCATCAATAAAATATGACTTAAACGGTACATTTAGCTTATCTAAAATACAAGAATACATGGAAAAAGGAAATAAAGACCTAACTATATGCTTTAAAAGTGTTTCATTTGGAACAAACGTATCATATAAAGACACAGTAACAAACATATCAAGTGAAATATTCGGATTAATTCAAAGAAAAAGTAATAACAATTTAATATTCGCAAAAAAAACAAGAGAAACACAAGAATTTATAGACAAAGAAACACTAAAATACTATATAAAGTTTATGAATGAATTTGGAAAAGAATTATTAGACAAAGGAATTAAACCACTAGAAACATCACTAGAAACAATACAAAACTATCAAGAACCATCAAATAAAGACATAATAGAAGATTATAAACATACAATAACAGTATAAAACTACTAAAAAGTAGTTTTTTTTGTACTACAAAATAAAAATAATACATAGATTTAAATGAATAATTGAAAGTAGAGGGATGAAATGGAAAAATTACAAATAATTAAAAACATAACAGAAAGGACAGGAGGAGATTTATATCTAGGAGTAGTAGGTGCAGTAAGAACAGGAAAATCAACATTTATAAAAAAAGTAATAGAAAACCTAGTAGTACCTAATATAGAAGACGAATATGAAAAAAAACGAGCACTAGATGAAATACCACAAAGCGCACAAGGAAAGACAATAATGACAACAGAACCAAAATTTGTACCAAGTAATGCAGCCGAAATAAAAATAGAAGAATTCAAAGCAAACGTAAGACTTGTAGATTGCGTTGGATACGTAATACCAGGAGCAAAAGGATACGAAGACGAAAATGGACCGAGAATGGTAAAAACACCATGGTATGATGAAGAAATACCATTTGTAGAAGCAGCAGAAATAGGAACAAGTAAAGTAATAAAAGACCACTCAAGCATAGGAATACTAGTAACAACAGATGGATCATTCGGAGAAATAGAAAGAAATAACTACGTAGAAGCAGAAGAAAGAATAGTAGAAGAACTAAAGAGTATTGGTAAACCATTCATAGTAATACTTAACTCAGCACATCCTATGTTACCAGAAACAGAAAGACTTGCAGAAAACTTAAGAGAAAACTACGGCGTACCAGTAATGCCAATCAGTATAGAAAATATGAAAGAACTAGAAATATATACAATACTTAAAGAAGCATTATACGAATTCCCAGTAGTAGAAGTGAGTGTTAATATGCCAGAGTGGATAGCATGCCTTTCAAAAGATAATTGGTTAAAAAAAATATACATAGAAAAAATAAGAGAAAGTGTATTTGAAGTAGATAAAGTAAGAGATATTGACAATATAATAAATCACTTCAGCGATTGTGAATATATAGAAAAAGCATTTATATCAGATGTAGATACATCTTCAGGAATAGTAACAATTAATCTAAAAGCACCAGAAAACCTATATAATGAAATACTAAAAGATATCATAGGAATAGATATAACAAGTAAATCGCAACTATTATCACTATTCCAAGAATACAATGAAGCAAAACACGAATACGATCAAATAAAATCAGCACTAAAAATGGTAAAAACAACAGGATATGGAGTAGCATCGCCATCACTAGAAGACATGAAACTAGACACACCAGAAATAATTAAACAAGGCAGTAGATATGGCGTAAAACTAAAAGCAGTAGCGCCATCAATACACATGATAAGAGTAGATGTAGAATCTACATTTGAGCCAATTATAGGATCAGAAATACAAAGCAAAGAATTAATAGACTATCTGATGAAAGATCAAGAAGAATCACCTAATAACATATGGAAAAGCGAAATATTTGGAAGAAGCCTAGACGTTATAGTAAAAGAAGGAATACAAGCAAAACTATCACTAATGCCAGAAAATGTAAGAAATAAACTTCAAAATACACTAACTAAACTAGTAAATAAAGGAAATGGAAACTTATTCGCAATAGTATTATAGAAAACAAAAAAATGATATAATAAAAAAGGTGATAAAATGAGAATTCAATATAACAAATATACAGTAGAAAATGATAATAAAATAAATAAAAAAATTATACATATATCAGATATACATTTTGCACACAAATACAATATAAAAAGATTAGAAATGATAAAAAACAAAATAAACCAAATAAAACCAGACTACATATGTATAACAGGAGATACAATAGATCTATATGACGTAGTAGAAGACACAAACTATAAAGACCTAAAAGAATTTATAAAAGAACTATCACAAATAGGAAAAGTAATTATATCAATAGGAAACCATGAATATATTAAAATGGAAAAAAATGGATTTGGAAAAACAGAAAATATAGAATGGATAAAAAAATTAAAAACAGATAAAATAATAATACTAGATAATGAAATATATGAAGAAGAAAATATCTCATTCATAGGATATAATCCGGATTATGAATACTACTATACATATAAAGAAAAACAACCTGAAAAATACAATAAACAATTAGAAAAAATAATAGAAAAAACAAAGAATAAATATAAAATACTATTATTACACACTCCAACACTATTATTAAGGAAAGATAACTATAAAAATATAAAAAATATTGAATCAATATCATTGACACTTTGTGGGCATACACATGGTGGAATGATACCATCATTTATCCCAGGACACTTTGGAATAATATCGCCAACAAGAGAATTATTTCCTAAAAATATAAGAGGAATAATAAAAAAGAATAAAAACACAATAATAATAAGTAGCGGAATAATGAAACTATCCAGAAAATCCAAAATAACATTTCTAAACGATATATACGGTTCAAATATAATAGAAATTGATATAAAACATAAAATTATTAATAAAAAATATTGATTTTATAAAAAAAACATGGTATTCTTAGATTGTAAGCAAGATAGAGCTTAACACATAGGAGGTATTTTAGATGACAAAAACAGATTTAGTTAGTTACATTGCAGAAGAAACAGGACTAACAAAAGCAGATTCATCTCGTGCATTAGAAGCAATGATGAATGGAATTATAAAAGGATTAAAGAAAGATAAAAAAGTAACATTAACAGGATTTGCTACATTTGAAAACGTTCACAAAGGAGCTTCAGAAGCAAGAAATCCAAGAACTGGTGCTACTATCAAAGTTCCTGCACACAATGTTGCAAAAATTAAAGCTGGATCTAAATTAAAAGAAGCTTTAAACTAATATAAAAAATAAAGGCAATAGCCTTTTTTTTCTTGCTTTAAATAAAGTAATATGCTAAACTATATTATAGCAAGAGGTGTATAAATATGCGTAGAAAAAATGCAAAAATAATAACAATATTATTAGCAAGTATAATGCCAGAAATTGTATTTGCAACAGATTACATAATATGCGATACAGATAAAAAATTTCCACTAGTTTTTGCACAGATGACATCAACATTTATGACAATAATTAAAATATTTGTCCCAATATTACTAGTAATAAGTGGAATGATATCATTCCTAAAAGTAACATTTTCAGGCAAAGTAGAAGACGAATTAAAAAAAGCAAAATCAAAACTAGTAAACAGTATAATAGCAGCAGTAGTAATATTCTTTATATTTTCAATAGTAAACTTTGCAGTATCACTAGTAGCAGGAGCAAACAATAAATTTATGAGTTGCGTAAACTGTTTCATAAATTCAGATAAATGCGCAATAGAAAAAGATAACGGAGAAAAAATATGTCCAGGTTTCATAAATGATCAAACAAAATACGATGATGATTGTAAACCAATAAAAACAGAAACTAATAAAGCAAATACAAGTACACCAAATACACAACAAGTAAGTACAACCAAAAAAACAAATGGTACATCATCACTAGCTAAAGTTGGAAATGATGTAGTACTAAAATTGCATGAAATAGATAAAACACTTGATAATTTTGTCTTTATTGGTGACTCAAGATACGAAGGAATAAAAAATCAATTAGAAGCATTAGGAAAAAATATAAATGTAACAGCATTAAAAACAACTGGCCCAACATATTGGTTAAACAACATGTCAAAAATACCAAATAATGCATTAAAAATTTCAGTAATGCTTGGAGTAAATGAAACAAGCGTAGCACAAATGCAAAACTTTTTAACTAAACTTCATGAAAAAAATCCAAATGCAATCATATATGTAAACAGCGTATATCACGTTGGAACAAAATATACAGCAGGATATGTAAACAACACAACAATCGATAATTTTAATGAAGGAATGAAACAATTTTGCTCAGCAAATAATTGGTTAAAATATATTGATGTAACATCAAATTTACATGATAATAATGGCAATTTAAATGATGGCTATACACCAGACGGATTACATATGAATCAAACTGGAAACAATATCCTAGTTAATAATATAAAAACAGAATTGACAAAATAAACCAATAAGGCAGTGGCCTTTTTTTCTTGATAAAAAATAAGTAATATGTTAAACTTATTATAGATAATAAAAAAAAGAATATAATAAAATAGAAGGTGTATGATATGAAATTTGTATGCAACCATAAAGAAACTGTAAATAATATTTTAATAATTAGTAAATATATAATTCCAATAATTATAATAATAATAGGATTCATAAAATTAATAACAATAACAAATACTAAAAAAGCAATAAAAAGATTTATCAAATATATAGTAATAGGATTACTTATATGCATAACAACAATATTCATAGAAAAAATAATCAATGAAAAATGTAAAGAATATAATAAAACAGAACCTGAAATAAAAGCAGAAAATATAGAAGACACAAAAAAAGAAGAAAATAAACAAACAGAATCGTTGATTAAGGAGGAGAATAAAATAGAAAAAATTGATGGAGTTACATATGTTGACGGAATACTAATAGTAAATAAAACATATGACCTCCCAAAAACATATAGAACAGAAAACTCAGAAAACTATGAATTCTGCACAACATGCTTAACAAAAGAAACAATTAATGCATTTAATGAAATGAAAGCAGATGCACAAAGTATTGGATTGAATCTATATATATCATCCGGATTTAGATCATACTCATATCAAGAAAACCTATATAATAATTATGTTGCTCAGGATGGACAATTAGCAGCAGATACATACTCAGCACGTCCAGGACACTCAGAACATCAAACAGGTCTAGCATTCGATTTAAACACAATAGATGACTCTTTTGCATATACAGAAGAAGGAAAATGGGTTAAAGACAACTGTCAAAAATATGGACTAATACTAAGATATCCAAAAGGAAAAGAAGCACAAACAGGATATCAATACGAATCATGGCATTTAAGATATGTAGGAAAAGAATTAGCACAAGAATTATATAATAATGGAAATTGGATAACACTAGAAGAACACTTTAATTTAACATCAGAATACAATGTATAATATAGCAATAGAAATATTAAAAATACTAAATAAAAACAAATTTGAAGCCTATATAATAGGAGGTTATCCAAGAGATTTATACATAGGAAAAAAAAGTAGCGACATAGATATATGCACAAATGCCAAATATAAAGAACTAAAAAAAATATTTAAAAACATAAAAGACAACAAATATGGATCATACAAACTAAAATATAAAAATCAACAATTCGAAATAACAACATTTAGGAAAGAAAGCAAATATTTAAAAAATAGATTCCCTGAAAAAATAAAATACACAAAAAAACTAAAAACAGACCTAAGAAGACGTGATTTTACAATTAACACACTATGCATAGATAAAAATGAAAAATATATAGACTTAAAAAATGCAAAAAAAGATATAGATAAGAAAATAATAAGATTAATAGGTCCAAAAACAAAAATAAAAAAAGACGCATTAAGAATATTACGAGCGCTACGTTTTGCTACAATACTTGATTTTAAATTAGATAAAAAGCTAGAAAAAGCAATAGAAAAATACAAAGATAATTTAACAAATATATCATATGATAGAAAAAAACAAGAATTAGAAAAAATACTAAAATCAAAAAATTACAAATATGGTATAAAACTAATAAAAAAATTTAAACTTGAAAAATATTTAAATATAAAAATAGATAAAATTAAATATACAAAAGACACACTAGGTATGTGGGCGCAAATAATAAAAGATGATACATACAACTTTAATAAAGAAGAACAAAAGAAAATAAAAATAATCCGAGAACTAAAAGAAAAAAACTTTGACCTATGCGACTTATATAAATATGGCCCAGAGATACTTACAATAATAGATGAAATAAAACAAGAAAACAATAATATAATAGAACAATACAAAAAACTACAAATAAAAGATAGAGATGAAATAGACATAAATTTCTTCGAAATATCAGATATAATAAAAGTAACAAATAAAATGATAGCGCAAATATATGACGACATAGAAAAACAAATAATATACAATAATCTGAAAAATAAAAAAACAGAAATAAAAAAATATATAAAGAAAAACTACAAAGTAGGATAAACTCCTACTTTTTTAAAATAATTAATAAAAAATATTACAATAAAATCAATTATAATGTATAATGTAAGCGGTGATAAATATGACAGAAACACTAAAACAAATAATAAAGAATAAAGATATGATAGTTCCTAGATTACTTTTTTTTAACTACAAAAAAATAGGGATTACCGAAAAAGAACTTATATTAATTATTTATATCATAAATACAACAAACATATTCAATCCAAAACAGATTAGTAACGATTTAAAAATAAGCCTAAATGAAGTAATGGAAACAATATCAAACATGAAAACAAAAGGATTGCTAAATATAGAATTAAAAAAAGTAGGAACTAAAAGAGTAGAATATATAGAACTAGATAACCTATATGAAAAACTAACATTTAATATACTAAATGAAGAACCAGAAGAAGATAAAACAAGTATATATGATATCTTTGAAAAAGAATTTGGAAGAACAATATCACCAATGGAATATGAAATAATAGGAGCATGGATAGAAAACGGTACAAACGAAGAAACAATTATATTAGCACTTAAAGAGGCAACATATAATGGAGTAAGTAATTTAAGATATATAGATAAAATAATAAGCGAATGGGCAAAAAAAGGAATAAAAACACAAGAAGACGTAGAAAAATCAAGAATAAATTTCAAACAAAAAAAAGAACAAAAAACAAAAAACGATATACTTGATTACGATTGGTTAAATGATAAATAAAATTGAACAATATCTTAATGAACTAATACCTAATCCCAAATGCGAACTAAACTATAACAAAGACTATGAATTACTTATCGCCACAATGTTAAGCGCTCAAACAACAGATAAAAAAGTAAACGAAGTAACAGAAATATTATTCAATAAATATAAAAACTTAGAACGACTATCAAATGCAGATATAGAAGAAGTAAAAAAGATAATAAAACCGATAGGAACATATAACAAAAAGGCTATAAATACTATAGAAATCGCAAAAAGTTTAAAAGAATTAGGATACGTACCAAACGATAGATCATTTTTAGAATCACTACCAGGAGTAGGTAGAAAAACAACAAATGTAGTTTTAAGTAATATATACAATGTTCCATGTATAGCTGTTGATACACATGTTGAAAGAGTATCAAAAAGATTAGGACTCGTACCAAAAAAATCAGATGTAAGAAAAATAGAAGAAATACTTACAAAAAAAATAAAAAAAGAAAAACTAGGAAGACTTCATCATCAACTAGTCTTGTTTGGAAGATACTACTGTAAATCACAAAATCCACAATGTGATAATTGTAGATTAAAAGAAATATGTAAATACAAAAAGGCAAAGTAATTTGTCTTTTTTAGCACTCTATCTTGACAAGTGCTAAAAATAAGAGTAATATTATTATTGTGATAAGAGGAGGATATATATGAAAAAACAATTTAAAGCACAATCAAAAAAAATATTAGATATGATGATAAATTCAATCTATACAAATAAAGAAATATTTTTAAGAGAACTAATATCAAACTCAAGTGATGCACTAGATAAAATATACTATAAATCACTTACAGACAAAAATATTAAAATAGAAAAGAAAGAACTTAATATAAGAATAGAAACAAATAAAGAAAACAGAACAATAAAAATAATAGACAATGGATGTGGAATGACAAAAGAAGAACTTGAAAACAACTTAGGAACAATAGCACAAAGTGGTTCACTAACATTCAAAGAAGAAAATAAAGACCAAACAGACGTAAATATAATAGGTCAATTTGGAGTAGGTTTTTACTCAGCATTTATGGTTAGTAAAAAAGTAGAAGTATTATCAAAACCATACAACAGTGATGAAGCATATCTATGGGTATCATATGGAGAAGATGGATATGAAATAAAAGAACAAGAAAAAGATTCAAATGGTACAACAATAACACTATATCTAAAAGAAGATACAGAAGATACAAACTATAGCGATTATCTAGAAGAATACAAAATTAGATCTATAATAAAAAAATACTCAGACTATATAACATATCCAATTATAATGGAAGTTAATAATAGAGTACTAAAAGAAGGATCAGATAGCGAATATGAAGATAAATTACAAGATGAAACATTAAATAGTCAAATACCACTATGGAAAAAGAATAAAAAAGACATAACAGAAGAAGAATATAATAATTTTTATCAAGAAAAATTTTACGACTATGAAAAACCATTAAAAGTAATTCACACAAACGTAGAAGGACAATGTAGCTATAATTCAATACTATTTATACCAAGCCATGCACCATATGATTTCTATACAAAAGAATATGAAAAAGGACTACAACTATACACTAATGGAGTACTAATAATGGAAAAATGCAGTGATCTACTACCAGACTACTTTAGCTTTATAAGAGGAATAGTAGATACACAAGATTTACCACTAAATATATCAAGAGAAACACTACAAGAAAATAAAAACATAAAAATAATCGCAAAAAGTATAGAAAACAAAATAAAAAACGAACTAACAAACATGCTAAAAAATGACTTTGAGGAATATAAAAAATTCTTTAAAACATTTGGAACACAAATTAAATTTGGTATATATAATAACTATGGAATGGATAAAGATAAACTAAAAGACTTAGTATTATTCTATTCATCAAATAAAAAAGAATTCATAACACTAAATGAGTACGTAGAAAATATGAAAGAAGAACAAAAAAATATATACTACGCAAGTGGTGAGACAATAGAAAAAATAGATAATCTACCACAAGTTGAACAAGTAAAACAAAAAGAATATGATATCTTATATTTAACAGAATATGTAGATGAATTTACAATACAAGCATTACAACAATATGAAGAAAAGAAATTTATGAATGTATCATCAAATGACTTAGATTTAGAAACAAAAGAAGAAAAAGAAAAAACAGAAAATAAAAACAAAGAATATAATGACATATTTAAACTTATGAAAGAATCATTAGATAATCAAATAACAGAGATACAATTTACAAATAGATTAAAAAATCACCCAGTATGTTTAACAACAAAAGGGGATATATCTATAGAAATGGAAAAAGTAATAAACGCAATGCCAACAGATGAAAAAGTAAAAGCAAATCTAATACTTGAGATAAATGAAAATCATGAAATAGCTAATAAAATAAAAAACTTATATAATAATAACAAAGAAGAACTAAAAAAATATACAAAGATACTATACGCACAAGCAAGACTAATAGAAGGGTTGTCAATAGAAAATCCAACAGAAATAAGTAATTTAATATGTGAAATAATATCAAAATAAAACCAAGGATTTAATCCTTGGTTTTTACTTAACCTCAACACTACGTGTCAATTTCTTACTAAAATCAGCATACTTAATATCATAAGTAATCGTATATTTTCCAGGAGCATTAAACTTAATACTATCAACTAATTGACCATTAACACTTATTTTAATTGTAGCATGAGAAGTAACATCACTACCATTTTCAGTTACCTTAACACCAGGGTCATTATAACTTCCAACACTAGCAGTAACATTGCTACTACCATTTAATCCAGCCTTAATTTCTCTAGCAACACCACTTAAATCAACTTTAATTTCAACACCATTACTTGCAAGAGCACCATAATTTGAATAAGATGCCTTAACAACGAATGTAGCAGAATTACCAGAAGGAATACTCTCACTAGATTTAGTATCAGTAGTTCCATGCAATAACCTTAACGAACCATCATTATTTTTTAAATAAATTTGATAATTAACATTTCCTAAAACAGACTGATCAGTACCAATAATTGAACTAACACAAGCACTTACATTTTTACATGTATCCTTATATAATCCAGATAAATAATCAGTACTTAAAGCATTAGGAGTACCAATACCATTCCAACTCAAACTAATTCTATTACCATTAACAGAAGCAGTTAAACCACTTACATCAGGCAAAGGAGCAAATCTTGTAGAAACCTGAGTAGGTTCAGTACCAGATTTAAATAATTCAGTAGTCTTCATACTATCAGGTGTGTACTGACTAGGTAATAAGCCATTACCAGGAGAATCTTTCTCAACAGTAACACTAACAACATTATTAGGTCTTGTAAATGAAGGAGTACCAGTAAATACACCCTTTATCAATTGAGAATACAAAGCAGTATTTCCATTACCATGGTTATAATATTCACTACTAATTTCATCATAACCATACCAAACAGCAGTAGCATAATCTCTACAAATACCAGCAACCCATAAATCATTAACAGCATTACCAGGTAAATTATATTGTGCCATGATTTCATCAGAATAATTTGAAGTACCAGTCTTACTACCAAATGAAACACCATTAACACTATTAAATCCAGTAGCCCATCCAGAAGTAGTAACCAACATATCAGCAACCATATATGCAGTAGAATCACTCATAACCTTAGTAGTAACTGGTTTATACTCATAAACCTCATCACTATTACGATATACAATTTTTGTAAATGTATATGGTTCAGTATAATAACCACCATTAGCAAACGCAGAATAAGCAGCAGCAACAGTAAGAGGAGACTCACCATTATATGCACCTATAGCATGTGCTTCATGTAAAGAACCATCCTCAAGTTCAGGACTTAATCCTAAACTAGTAACAAATTCTTTTACATTCTCATTTTTATTTTCTTGGAAAGCCTTTAACGCTGGAATATTTCTAGAAACCCTTAATGCTTCTCTCATTGTAATTAAACCATTATATCCATTATCCCAGTTTCTTATAGGAGTTCCACCAGAATATGTATATGGTTCATCATAGTATAAATGATATGTCGAAGCATTCTCATATTCAATTAAAGGACCATAATCATATAAAGGTTTAGAAGTAGAACCAATTTGTCTTTTAATCATTGTAGCATAATTATAATCAAGACCTTCACGCTTACGACCAGCACCTATAGCAACAATAGCACCAGTATTATTATCTATAACAGCAATACCAGCTTGAACTTTATCATTTTCCCAATTAAAATTATTACCATTCATTAAATTAGTTACATACTCTTGTTTAGTAGGATCCATAGTAGTATAAATTAACATTGGAGTAGTATAAGGACTAAGACCACCAGTTTTCTTTTGAACATCCTCAACAACGGTATCAATAAAATCCTTATATCTTGGATCAACTTCATCATTGCCGTCCACTTTCTTCTTACTTATTAACTTATCTACAGTAAGAGCTGAAGCAATCTCTCTTTCCTCCTCAGTAATATAACCATGTCTAACCATTAAATTAAGAACAATTTGACGTCTTTCCTCAGTTTTTTCAGGGAATAGAGTAGGGTCATAAGAACCAGGAGCTTGATATATACCAGCAAGCAAAGCAGCCTCAGCCAAATTTATATCACTAACAGACTTTCCAAAATAATTCTGACATGCTTGTTCAACACCATAAGCACCACCACCCATATAATATGAGTTTACATAAAATTCCAATATTTCTTCTTTTGTATAAGCCTTTTCAATTTTAAACATAGAAATATAAATATCAGTGAATTTTCTCTTTATACCTTCAAACCCACTAGAAACATCAGAAGTATAAGCATTCTTAGAAACTTGCATTGTAAGTGTAGAAGCTCCTCCACCAGAACCTCCAAATATTTGACCAATAGAAGCCTTCAAAAATCTTGCTGCATTAAAACCATTATGTTGAAAAAATGTAGAATCCTCAGTTGCAACAATAGCATCAATCAAAACCTGAGGTAAATCATTATAAGTAATCTTTTCTCTCTTTTCTGAACCAAGTTTAGCAATTTCATCACCATTAGGAGCATAAACAATAGACGACTCCTGCGTATACAAGTTCTGTGGATCAAACTCAGGAGCATTAGATACAATCATACTAAAGAATAATCCGATAACAACACTACTTATAATAATAAAAGCAAGTAAAGCAATTAAAACGATCTTAATAATTAAAAGCTTTTTAGAACCCTTTCTTTTAACATCTTTCTTAGTTTTTTCAAGTTTACCAACACTTTTTGTTATATTCTTTTTAGGCATATTATTCTTCTTTGAACTTACATTTTTCTTTTTATTATCTTTCATAGTACCTCCTTGAAATATAAATTATTAATAACAGAAATATAATCTATACGAGGATTATATTTATCTAAAATTATATGACCTTTTTCTTTAAAAAATGAATAGGGGATAGACTTTCTATCACTACTACATAAAAAAGAAAACAAATCATTTGCATCAACATAATAAGTCTCATTTAACAATATGAATCTAACTATAATAAATGCAATACCACCGTGATTAATTATGCTTTTTAAATGTTCTAATTGATGACTATGAATATTTGAAAGAGGAAAACTTGTCTTACTGCGAGTTTCCTTTGCTTCAAAATCTATATACTTCCCCTTATATATTCCATTATAATCAGTAGTAGAAGGAGTCATAAATCTAGCTTCTCTAATAATCGCATCCGTTCTGCTCTTATAATCAACCCTATTAATAGTAATAGGAGTAGGTTTCTTATGAACAACCGCAATATCATGTATTAAATAATACTTATTAGTTTCATTTAAATCATACTCCAAACTCATACCCCGATTGCCATAATTAATATCTCTTCTTTGAGATACTTTTATACCTGTTGGATAACGCATAACCTCACCATAATAATTATACTAAATAAGCCCTAATTTTTCAAGAACTAAATAATCGGTTCTAATATTTTCTACTTTTGTCGAATTGATAGATACAAAAATAAAAAAATGATAATATTAAATCACGAGGTGATAAAATGAATAAACATCACATGGAATCCATAATGAACGATATGATAAATGATATAACATACATAAAAATGGAAACACTGTTCAATAAATTTAGAAAAGAAAGAAACATAAAAAGTTAAGAGAATAAACTCTTAACTTTTAATATTTAGTTAACCTATATAAATTTATACTTGGAGTATTATTAAACCTAAACTTAAAACTAGTTGTTCCTAAACCATTAGAAACATAAAAAGGAGTTCCGTTATAATCATAATATCCACTATAATATTTTTTACAACCATCCTTTAAAAACAATTTTTTGAAAAAAGGAAGATTAATTTGACCATTCAAAGAATGTCCAGCTAAAATTAAATTAAAATGATTACTATACTCATCAATTAAATCAGGTTTATGCATAAGTAGAATACTAAATAATTCAGAATTAAAATCAGTATTTCCAATACTTATAGCCTCATTACCATTGTAATAAATATTAGTATGATTATCACTTATATCAATAAAACCACTAGACATAAAAATTTCATTATAAACATTACTATCATCAATATCCCCTTTAATAGAATATTTTCCAATAGTAGAATTAATTGAACTTAAAAAACTAATAACCTTTGATTTCAAATCATTATCAATACTTTTATCAGTAAAATCACCAGTAAAAACAACAATATCAGGTTTTAAATCATTAATATTAGAAACAAGTTTTTCCAAATAATTAATATCAATAGTATTACCAAAATAAACATCAGAAAAATGAACCAGTTTAACGCCATGAAAACTATCAGGTAAATTAGAATCAGTTACCTTATACTCATTTACTTTCAAATCACTGGTTGCTTTATACCTAGAATAAATAACGATTAAAAAAACACAAAAAACAATACTTAAAATAATTAAAAAAAACTTCTTCCAATTAAATTTAGAATCCTGAACAACATTCTCTTGAATATCATCTAATTTAATATCCATACAATCACCAATACAATAATAACACAAAAAAAAAGAAAAGCCAATTACTTAATTATCGGCTTATTCTTATATTCACTTTCAATAATATCAATATTATTATCAAAAATAAGAGAATAGACACAAGTGCCTCTAAACTCAATATCAAGCATAATATCATTTAAACTAGAAAAATTACTAATAATAGGAACATCACAATCCTTTTTAATAACATTTAAAAAATCACGTCCAATAGAATTAAAACCTAAAACCCTAATATAATGTATATCAACACATTTTTCATTATGAAAATTAGTAAAATTACAAAGTATGTGCAAAAACATCCTTTTAATTCTATTATAAGTGTATCTTTTAGTCTTAACACAATTAATTAATTCATCCAAACTGTTACAAGAATAAATATTTTTTTTAATCCTAGAAATAATACCATCATCAACAGTAACAAATTGAGATAAATCATCACAAGTCATAATTTTATACTTTAAGAAAGAAAATAAATTATCAACACTACAATTTTTATTAATAAACTCTAAAGAATCAATAGGAACATAATTTGAAATATCCTTACCAAGTTTAATAGCTTCCCTTATCGCACTCGCACTACATATACTATTTAAAAGATTACTATGATAATCACTAGTCCTTTTAATACAAACAGGTTTAATATTACTATTTAAAGAAATTATCTCCCTTATATAACATAAACCCAAAATATCATTAGGACTATCAACAGTATTACCACACAAATCTTTTAAAGCTATACTCATAGCAGTAGGAAAATTTTTACCATCATCAACATATTTCTTAACCAATAAATCATAATCCTTATTATTAACCTGAACATCAGCCAATTTTTTTAACAAATCAATATCATTGCATTCACTACCAAAAACAATATTATCAACCTTTAATGAATTAAGAATCTGAATAGCACCATGAGCAAATTTATCCGCACCCTGAGTTGCAAAAACAAAAGGTAACTCAACAACTAAATCAATACCATGTTCCAAAGCAATTTTAGTCTTATCCCACTTATTGATTAAACTAACATCACCTCTTTGTAAGAAATTACCGCTCATAACTAAAATAATTCTAGAGTCAGGATACATTTTCTTAATCATATCAATATGATAAACATGTCCATTATGAAAAGGATTATATTCACAAATAATTCCAATATTAACCATTAAAATCACCTAACCAATATAATAGCATACTTTGACTTGATTTTACACAAAAAATTTTGTATAATTAATCTGCTTGGGAGAGGTGAAATATGAATATAGATTTACTAAGACTAAAAAATAACGTTGATAAAATAATCGAAATAAATGAAAACATAACATTTTCAAAAGAACAATTTGAAAATACCGAACTAATCGATTTAAAAGATGTAAAAGTTAGTGGAGAACTAACAAAAGACAGCATGGATGACATAAACATATATCTTAATGTAACAGGAATTATGTACTTACCATGCGCATTAACATTAGAAACAGTAGAGCATAATTTTTCATTTACAATCGATGATAAGCTAGAAAATGTGTTAGAAGAAGTAAAAAATGATAAAAAAATAGAAAATACTATTGATATTTTACCAATTATATGGGAAAATATATTAATGGAAATTCCCATGAGAGTTGTTAGTCCAAATGCCAAGCCCGAAAAACTAAAGGGTGATGGATGGCAATTTGTAACAGAACAAAAGGGCAATGTAAATCCAGAATTAGAAAAACTAAAAGATTTATTATAAGAAAGAGGTGTGAACATGGCTGTACCATTTAGAAAAGTTAGTAAAACTAGAGGTAGAAAAAGAAGAACTCACTATAAAATTAGTGAAAACGGTACTGTAAAATGTCCAAAATGTGGAGCAGAAATAAGACCACATAGAGTATGTACTGAATGCGGAACATACAAAGGAAAAGAAGTAATCAAAAGTACAGAAGAAACAACTGAAGAATAGTTGTTTTTTTTTTATTTTTTTTTTATAATAATATATAGAAAGTAGATGAAGATATGAATAAGAAGGGTTTTACACTTATAGAATTACTTGCAGTAGTAACAATAATAGCTTTAATATCATTAATCGCAATACCTAATATATCAAGAAATATATTAAATAAAAAAAATGAAATAAATGAAGCAAATCAAAAACTATTAGCAGCCGCAACAGACGTATATATAGAAAACAATAAAAACTATGACAATAGCTTTGAAGCTAATGGAAGCACATATTGTATACCAGTACAAGCACTAATAGAAAATGGATTATTAGAAACACCATTCAAAAATGTTAATGGACAAGAAATAGACTATTCAAGTCAGGTAAAAGCAACCTTTCAAGCACAATATAATAGCTTCAATTATGAATTAGTAGGGGAAAATGAATGTCAAGAAATAAAACAATATGTAAGTAAACCAAACCTAATAGATAATATGATACCAGTAACATATAATAACGAAAAAAATACATGGGTAAAAGCAGATCAAAAATCACACTGGTATAACTATCAAGAAAAAAATTGGGCAAACGCAGTATTAGTTAAAGAACTAAAAACATTAGAAAACTCAAAAAGTAGAGATGAATACATGAATGCTCCAGCAGGAACACCAATACAAGAACAAGACATACTTGCTCAATTTGTATGGATACCAAGATTTAGATATCAATTATTTGAATCAAATCAAGAAACACCAATAAATATAGTATTCGAAAATGTATCAACAGAAAAATCAACAGGAACAGAAAAAAATCAGTGGTTAACACATCCAGCATTCACATATAATAACCAAGAACTATCTGGAATATGGGTAGGAAAATATGAAACATCAATAGATAATAACAATCTATTAATAAAAAATAATACCCCAATAACAAATATAGACTACGTACAAGCAAATAAAAAAATAATAGAAATGACAAATAACAATAATATATATGGACTAAAAAATATAAATACACACATGACAAGAAATAGTGAATGGGGAGCACTTGCATACCTAACAAATTCAATATACGGAAACAATCAGAACAATTCATCAACAGGAAATCAAACAGGAATATACAACATATCAGGAAATAAAGAATTCGTAATACTAGATAATCAAAATGAATCTTCACTAGGATATGCACTATCAGAAACAAATAACTGGACAACAGATAACTCATATATAACAGATGACAATCTATATTTAACAAGAGGTAATAATTCAATATATAACTATCAAAACTCAAGCGTCAAAGACGAAAACACAACATTTAGAATTTCATTAACTAATATAGAAACACAAGATCAAAACTATCAAAGAAAATATATTGTTACATTTGATCCAGATGGAGGAACATTGTCAGAAACTACAAAAGAAGTATCATATCATGAATCATATGGAGCACTTCCAACACCAACAAGAGAAGGATACACATTCTTAGGATGGCATGGAAAAAATATTATTGACAAATCACAATCAGAAATTTCAGGTATAGGAGATGATATACCTTTTCAGGCATGGGCAAGAACATCTTTTAATAATGATTGGGTTACAAATAATTTGAAACCAAATACTCAATACTCAATTTCATATGATATTGAAGGTATAAGTGTACCAGAATATGACTCAAAATATAGCGGAAATTTAGGATTTTATTTATATAGTCAGGCGTCGCAGCCAGGTATTTATTTAATGAGTGGAGATGGTTATTATATATTAGCTGGGGAAAAATATCATTTTGAAAAATCTTTTAGAGCTCCAACTAATGTAAATTTACCTGAATCAAAATACGTGTTTTATACATATTCTAATAGATATTTGAAAGATGGTGCAGGGGTATATTCGAGAATTAAAATACTTAATATACAACTTGAAGAAGGCGACACTGCTACAGAATATGAACCATATTATATAACACCATCAACTCCAGTTGTACAACAAAAAAATCATACATTAAAAGCTATATGGCAACCAAATTCATAAAGTTATAGAGAAATCTATAATTTTTTTTATGCAATCCTAAGGAACTTTTAAAGTTATAACGTATGATATTTATAGGAGGGAATAACATGGAAAAATTATTAGAACCACAAGATAGAATAGTAAATGACTTATATGAAAAAGTAGAAAAGATAATAACAGAAAACAAAAACAAAATGATATATCAAATAAATAGTACACTAGTTAATACAAATTTTTTAATAGGAAAAGTAATAGTTGAAAATGAACAAAATGGAAATATACGTGCAGAGTATGGAAAACAGATATTATTAAAATTATCAAAAAAACTTACTAAGAAATACGGAACTGGATTTAGTTTATCTGGTTTATATAATATGAGATTATTTTATAATAGATACAAAAAATTCCAGACAGTGTCTGGAAAATGCCAGACACTGTCTGTTAAATTAAGTTGGAGCCATTATTGCTATTTAATTTATATAGATGATGACAATGAAAGAAACTTTTATGAAAAAGAATGTATTAATTCTAAATGGTCAGTTAGAGAATTAAAAAGACAAATTGATTCATCTTTATACCAAAGATTATTACTTTCTGAAGGTAAAACTAATAAAGAAAAGGTATTAGAACTTTCAAAAGAAGGACAAACTATTAATAATCCAACAGATATATTAAAAGAACCATACGTATTTGAATTTTTAGGTATAAAAGAAAATAAACCAATATTAGAAAATGATTTAGAAAAAAATCTTATAAATCATTTATCAGAATTCTTAATGGAATTAGGAAAAGGATTTATGTATGTAGGAAATCAAGTACGAATAACACTTGATAATAATACACACTATTATGTTGATTTAGTATTCTATAATAAAATCTTAAAATCATATGTATTAATAGATTTAAAAACAGATGATATGAAACCAGAATATGCAGGTCAAATGAATATGTATGTAAACTATTACAATAAAGAAATAAAAGATGATTATGATAATGAAACAATAGGAATTATTTTATGTACAGGAAAAAAAGGAATAACTATGGAATATGCATTAGGAGGTCTATCAAATAAAGTATTCGCACAAACATATACATATTATATTCCTAATAAAGAAGAACTGATAAATGAAGTAGAAAAAGTAATAAACAAAAAAATTATAGATTAATTTCCATAATTTTTTTTAGTGCAATCCTAAGGAACTTTTAAAGTTATGACGTATGATATTTATAGAAGGTTAAAAATAACTAATAAAAAAGTATAAAAATATGTTGTGTTAACCTAAAATTAATGATATAATTTGTATGAATTAATTATAAGTGAAAGGATGGTACTATGAATAATGAGATAATTAATGAGAATGAAATAAATAATTTATATAATAATATTAAAGAATTAGTTGAACAAAGTCGTAATAAGGTATACAAAACAGTAAATACAGAAATGATAAACTTACATTGGAATATAGGAAAAATAATAGTAGAAAAACAAGAAGGACATGTAAGAGCCAAATATGGTGATTTATTAATAGAAGGAATATCAAAAAAACTAACCGAATATTTTGGTAAAGGATTTTCAAAGAGAAATTTGGAAAGAATGCGAAAGTTTTATATGTATTACCCAATTGCGACATCAATAATGACGCAATTGAGTTGGACCCATTATTTAGAATTAATAAAAATAAAAGAAAAGAATAAAAGAGATTTTTATATGAACGAATGCATAGAATCAGGCTGGACTGTTGAAGAACTTCAAAGACAAAGAAATTCTTTATTATATGAAAGATTAGCTCTATCAGCTGATAAAGAAAAAATATTAGAACTATCTATTAAAGGAAATAAATTACAACAACCTAAAGATATTATTAAAGATCCATTTGTCTTAGAATTCTTAGATATAAAAGAAAATACAGACTATTTAGAAACAGATTTAGAAAAAAATATATTAGAACATCTAAAAGAATTCTTATTAGAATTAGGTAAGGGATTTGCTTTTATAGGTAATCAAGTAAGAATAACTATAGATACAGAACATTTCTATCCAGATCTAGTATTCTATAATAGAATACTAAAATGCTTTGTAATAATAGATTTAAAAATTGGTAAAGTAACACATCAAGATATTGGTCAAATGCAGATGTATGTTAATTATTATGATAGAGAAATAAAACAAGATAATGAAAATAAAACAATAGGAATATTACTTTCTACAAACAAAAATGAAACAGTAGTAAAATACACTTTACCAGAAGATAATAAAACAATATTTTCATCAGAATATAAATTAACAATCCCGAGTGAAAAAGAATTCATTAACGTTATAGAAAATGAAAAGAAAAATATAGAATTAGTATAAAATATAATTTATATTTTATGAAATCCTAAAGAAACTCGAAAGTTGTGATGTATGATATATAAAGGAGAATAAAAAATGGAAGATAAAGCATATAAAGAATTGAAAGAACTGGCAATAGTATTAAAAAATATGGAACAAAGAGATATTGAAGACTCTGCCGAATTAGTAGATAGTATTATAAAATATAAAATTAAAGATGAAAGAATAATAAGTGGAGCATTTGATAAAATGTTATCAATCGCATTCGCAACAGAAGAAGACATAAAAGAAATTTATTATAAACTTCTTAATTATACTAAAAAAATTGATAAAGAACTTAGTAAGGATTACGAAGAAATTTTCATTAATGAATTTAAGGATATTGATGAAGAAGATGAAGAATTAGAATATACATAAAAACAAGTAAATTAAAATTTTTTTACTTGTTTTTTTCTTCTCTAATAACCTCATTAGAAATATTAAAAATAAATCCTAACATCAACATATAACTAAGTAAACTAGAACCACCATAAGAAATAAAAGGCAATGTAATACCAGTAATAGGAAGTAAGCCAATAGTCATACCGATATTCTGTACTTGCTGATATATAAGCATTCCTATAATACCACTAATGATATATTTATTAATACTATTATTAGTTTTAATAGCTAAAAAAACCAACTTAATATCAAAAAAACAAATTAAACCTATTAAAAATAAAGATCCTAAAAAACCAAAATTAGAAGCATAAACAGCAAATATAAAATCAGTCTGAGGCTCAGGAAAATAAATAGGAGTATTATTAAGTCCATATCCAAACAATCCACCAGAACCAATAGCAGACAAGCCATTCTCTAACTGATAACCACTACTACTAGACCAATCAAGCAATCTATCAACCCTTAAAAAGAAAGAAGTACCGAAAATATTGATAAACATATCCTTACTATAAAAATAAATGAATATCACACTTCCAATAGCTAAACCTAAAAAAGCAAACGCAATAACAAACCATCTATACCTAATACCAGAAATAAATAACATAACAAAAGTTATAAGAAGATAAATTAAAACAACACCAGTATCAGGCTGTAGAAAAGTAAGAACACTAGGTAAAATCACAATAGCCAAAACCTTTAAAATAAATTTAAACTCATCCAAACAAGAATGATTATCACTACTATTAAACTTATTAATTATACTGGCTAAGGTTATAATTAAAACAATTTTCATAAACTCACTCGGTTGAAAAGTACCAATACCAGGAATAGAAAACCAACACTTAGCACCATTAACCTCACTACCAAAAATCAATAACAATCCTAATAAAATGATACCTATGATATAAAAAATCCAAACATACTTAACAAAAAAATCATTTTTAATACGCATAACAAAAAATATCAAAACAAATCCTATAAGATACCACATAATTTGACGAACCATTAAATCATTAACACCAATTAATCTTTGAGCACTACCAATAGTTAAAACACTAATTAAAGCAAATAAAACAATACTTATAAAAAGCCATCTATTAATACGATAATTTTTTAACTTCATCAAACCACCTCTATCCAATTATGAAACATATATAAATATATTATACAATTAATGATTGATAAATTAAAGCATTTTTAGTATAATTATATTGGTGATAAAATGGGATATATTGAATATTTAATAATAATAACAATATTAATTGTAATAGCATTCGCAATAATAAAATCAAAAAGTAAAAACTTCAAACTAGAAGCAAACAAATTAGTTGAATATCTAGGAGGAAAAGATAACATAATTGACTATAACTATACAAAATCAAGACTTACAGTAAAAGTAAATAAAATAGAAATAGTAAATAAAGAAGGAATACAAAAACTAGGCGCACAAGGAATAGTAGAAATAGATAACCAACTAAAAATAATACTAGGCGAAAATGCAAAACAACTAATAAAGTATATAGATGAATTAAAGTGATAATATTTCACTTTTTTTCATTATTCGACAAAAAACGCCACGACATATATTATAAAATATAGCCGAGGTGAAAAAAATGACAAATTTCAACACAATTTTTATGAACTTTGCATGGGTATTATTTCCAATAATGGTATTTCTAATATATGAAGCATACACAGAAAACATAAACAGCAAACAAAACGAATTATTTTTACACTTTTGTCTGATATCAGCACTATACTTAATAATAAGATGCGGAACATTCCAAAACTATACAAATATAATAGAAATAACAATTGATACAATAATACTTACACTATATATAAAAAACAACTATAAAACATCAGCATTGCTATCAATAATAAGCATAATAATACTAAAACTAAGATTAAATATAGAATTAATTCCAATAATACTAAAATATACAATATACCTATATTCATATAAAATATACAAAAATAACAAAAGAAATTACATGATACTAACATTTACAACAAGATTATTCGCAATTATTCAAACAATACTAATAACTAGTATGCAAGAACAAGAACTAATAGAATATCTTTTTTACTATTTAATAACATATTTAATAATACTATTCATAATAGAATCAGAAAGAATAATACAGATAAACATATCATATAAAGAATTAATGAAAGAAAACCAACTAAGAGAATCACTATTCAAAATCAGCCATGAAATAAAAAACCCGATTGCCGTCTGCAAAGGATATCTAGACATGTGTACAGAAGATAAAAACTACAAAAAATACATACCAATAATAAAATCAGAAATAAATAAAACATTAAACCTACTACAAGATTTCTCAGCATGCAATAAAATAAAAATAGAAAAAGATATATTAGATATAGGACTTTTAATAGAAGAAATAGAATCAAACCTAAAACTAATTTTTGACAAGAAAAAAATAAAAGTGTACATAGAAAAACTAGAAGAAGAAATATATATAAACGGTGATTATAATAGACTAAATCAAGTATTTCTAAATATAATTAAAAACAGTATAGAAGCAACAGATGAAAATAAAAATAGTTATATAAAAATATATACAAAAATAAATAAAAACAAAATAAAAATATATATAGAAGATAATGGAATAGGAATAAGTAAAGAAAACATAAATAAAATAAGTGAACCATTCTTCACAACAAAACAAAATGGAACAGGTCTAGGAGTATTACTATCAAAAGAAATAATATCAGCACACGGTGGAACACTAAAATATATATCAAAAGAAAACATTGGAACAACAGTAATAATAACCATTCCAATATTAGAATAAAAAAATAATAACCAAATAAAGTTATTATTTTTTAATTACATTCAGAATACAAACTTCTATCAAAAGAATGACTATTCTTTTCGTAAACATTCTCTTTATCAAATAAAGTAGAAGTATCAATCAAGAAAAAATCATGCAATAAAACATTATTACCATTAGCAGTTACAGGATCATCCCATGTAGCATCAATATGCAACCACTTACCATCAATATTAACTAAATTCCAAATATGCTCATCACTACTAATTTTATAATTATTTAATCCATATTTGTTTAAGAAAATAGCCATAACATCACTATATCCAGAACAAATAGCCTTGTTATTAAATAACAATCCAAAAGCATTATTAGACTTAGTACCACTTTCAAGTTGATTATCAATACTTACAGAACTATCATACTCAGTATTATTTATAATATAATCATGAAAAGTGAGAATTCGATTATATAAAGACATATCATCAGTAATAATAGAACTAACAATATCATCAATTCTTCTATTAACAAGCGCAATTTCATCATCATCATAATTCCTTGTAATACTAATTGTTACCTTTCCATAAGTAGTTATAGTAAAATGAATCTTACTATAACTATTAAAAGGATGAACCAAATTATTAATAGTTGATAAATACGTATTATTTTCAGCAATATCATTAACATCATCTATACAATTATCATATCCATCCCCACAATAAAAAGTTACATCGTTAAGTCCACGATTTAAAGAAGTATAAATAATATTAAGAATATCCTGTCTATTATAAGGATATAAATTTTCAGTATTTTGAACAAAATTATAATCATAATCCTTATAATACTCATTAGGCTCATCAAGAGTAGCAGTTTTATTATCAAAATAATTTTTCAAAAACCAATCCGCAATATTATATCTATTAACATAACAAACCCCTAAAAAACACACCAAAAAAGAGAGAACCAACGCTTTCTTCATCATATCACCTATTATAAATTATAACACAATGATAAAAAAAAAGAAGTAAATTACTTAATTTCATTTACTTTTTTTGTTAATCTAGATTTATTACGAGCACAGAAGTTTTTAGTAACAACACCCTTTGATGTAGCTTTATCAATTCTCTTGATAGCAACACCTAATGCGTCAACAGCTTTTTCCTTGTCATTAGCAACAACAGCTTTTTCAACATTCTTAATAGCAGTACGCATACTTGTTTTATATTCATTATTACCTTTTTTCTTTTTAGCTATTACTTTAATTTTTTTCTTAGCATTTTTCATATTAGCCATAATTTCACCTCCAAGTCGTTAATACTTCTAGTATTTTACCAAATAATAATAAAAAAATCAATTTATTTTTAAATAAAATTAATAAAATTGAAAAAAATATAAAAGGTGATAATATGAAACACGAAATAGATTTAAGTAAATACAAAATAAGAACAGACCTCGCAATAGAAGCAATACCACAAGATTTAAAAATAAAAGAAACCAAAATAGAAGACATTAAAATAAGTGAAATATATATAGATGAAGAATCATCAAAAAAAATAAATAAAAAAATTGGAAACTACATAACAATAGAATTTAAAGACATAACAGATAGCATAAATAAAGAAAACGTAAAAAAAATCTTTGTAACTGAAATAAAAAAACTACTAAAAAAAATGAACATAAAAAAGAATAATACATGCCTAATAATAGGACTAGGAAATAGATTATCAACACCAGATGCATTAGGACCAAAGACAATCGATAACCTAATAATAACAAACCACCTATATAATCTAGGATTACTAGATGAAAAATATAGAAGAGTATCAGCACTGAATCCAGGAGTAATGGGAGATACAGGTATAGAAACTAGCGACATAATAAAAAGCGTATCAGAAAAACTAAAACCAGATTTTATAATAGTAGTAGATGCATTAGCAGCATCATCATTAGAAAGAGTGAACAAAACAATACAAATTACAGACACAGGAATACATCCAGGAAGTGGAATCGGAAACTGTAGGAAAGAAATCAGCAAAGAAACATTAAATATACCAGTAATCGCAATAGGAGTACCTACAACAGTAGACGCGGTAACAATAGTATCAGATACAATAAAATATATAACAAAACACTACTCATATACAAGAAAAAATATAAACAACCCAATGAATAAATTAATAATAAAAGGAAATGTAAACTATCTAAAAAAAGATATAGAAATAAATAAAGAAGAAAAAAAAGAACTATTAGGACTAATAGGAAATTTAGACGAAGAAGAAACAAGACAACTAATCCAAGAAACACTAACGCCAATTGGATATAACTTTATGGTAACACCAAAAGAAATAGACTTCATAATAGAAAAACTAACAGACATAATAGGAAATGGGTTAAATCAATCATTACATGATATATAAAAGTATAGAAAAAACTATACTTTTTTTGACATATTATTTATACATAATCATATATAATGTGAATATGTTTTATTAGGTGAAAATATGAAAAAATTTAAATCTAAAAAACATATAAAAATAAAATATAAAAAAATAATAATATTTATAATAATATTATTATCGTTAATGATACTACTAAAAAAAACAGAAACACTAAAAATATTAAATCTAAATCCATTACAAACAATAAAATATTCAAATATAACTACAAAAATAAAAATAGAAAAAGAAATAAATAACATAACAAAACAAATACTTAAAATAGACATAAATAAACCAACAACAATACTAAAAAATGTAATGTTATATGAATCACCAAATCAACAAGAAAAACCAGACATAAAAAAATACTATGCCATAAAAAATAACGAACATAAAGAACCATTAGTATACATATATAATACACATCAAAAAGAAGAATATATAGGAAATACCCTAACACCACAACCAACAGTCCTAACAGCTTCATACTATCTAAAAGAAAAATTAGAAAACTTAAATATACCAACAATAGTAGAAGAGACAAACATCACAGACATTCTAAAAAATAATAACTGGAACTATGATGAAAGCTATAAAGCAAGCAGAATAAACCTAGAAAAAATAAAAAACGAAATTCCAAGTATAAAAATATTTATAGATTTACACAGAGATGCATTACCAAAAAAACTATCAACAGTAACAATAGATGATAAAAACTATGCAAAAATATTATTCGTAATTGGAAAAGAACATGATAACTATCAAAAAAACCTAGAATTTACAAACTCATTAAACAATATAATAGAGAAAAAATATCCAACACTAACCAAAGGAATACTACAAAAAGAAGGACCCGGAGTAAATGGAATATATAATCAAGATTTAAAAGAAAACATCATATTAATGGAAGTAGGCGCACAAGAAAACACAATAGACGAAGTAACAAATACACTAGACATAATCTCAGAAATTATAAAGGAGAAAATAAATGAAAAAGAAAAATAAAATATTTAAAATGATATTTATACTATGCTTTATAAGCTACTTAACATTCTATATAGCAGGACAAACAGGATACTATGAATATAATGCTAGAAAAAAAATGACATTTACAAAAGAACAAATAGAAAAATTTGAGACTGACGTACGAGAAGGAAAAAATATAGACATTAAAGAATACCTAAAAAATACAGACAAAGACTATCAAAATAAAATATCAAGAACAACACTCTCAATATCAGAAAACATAAGTAAAATAACAAAAAAAGGAGTAAGTATAATATTTACAAAGTTAGGAAATGCAATAGAACAATAAAAAATCTTGATAATATAAAAATAATATGCTAAATTATAACAAAGTGGGGAATAAATATGACAAATATAGAACAAAATAAACCAATATTTTCAAAAATGTATGAATACTATAAAGAAAGAATAAACATAGTTGAATATCCTAAATACGAATTAGAAAAAATAACATATCAAGAAAGAAAAAAATATGATAACTTAACAGATACACAAATACTAAAAACAATTAGAACAAACCTATTAACACAAAAATATAATCATTCATTAAGAGTAGAACAAATAACAGAACAATTAAATAAAATAATGGATAATAATAATGAATTTCAAAATATATCAAATATTGCAGGACTTCTACACGACTATGGAAGATTTATACAGTCAGTATTATTCAATAACTTTAAAGACGCAGAAGACTTCTTTAAAACACACGGACTAAGTGGACATGGAGAAGTTGGCTCAAGAATATTATTTATAAATGACGAAATAAAAAACTTTGAAATTGAAAAAAAATATTATGACATATTAAGTAAAGTAATAGAAAAACATTCACTTCCAACACTAGGTGAATATGATAAACAGATAGATAAAAATTTTAAAAATGACAAAATATTTAATGACATAGACTTGACAATATCATGCATGCTTCAAATGGTTAAAGATGCAGATATGTGCGATATTCTATATCAAAGAATAACAGGCGAATATCCAATATTATCAAATACATTTAAATATCATACAAATGGAAAAACATTAAAAGAATTAGAACAAATTACAGGAGTAAACGTTGACACAATTTTGACATGGAATGATATAGAAAAAGAAATACCAAAAATAATAAAATTACCATTAGAAGAAGTAAATACAAGTCTTTTAGAAGTACCACAAAAAATAAAACATAATTTTTACAATAAAGTATACATTAATAATCCAAAAGAATGGGATCTAAGAACAATGCAAAATGATAAAACATATAACTACAATTCAATAACAGGTATGTGGTGGAGTATAGGACAATTCCTAGGAAATATGAACTTTACAGCAACCCTACAAGTTATTAAAAATAATAAAATCCTAGAACAAATATATGATAAATATCCAGAAAAATATAAATATTTAGTCAAAGAAATGTTTGAATTTGCAGAAGAAGAATTACTAGAAAAAAGAATACAAGATAAAAAAATATATGCAAAAAAAATATAAAATAAAAACTTGATTTACAAACACTTGACCCAAATTAAAAACTATATTATACTTATAGTAAGCATAAATAAGAAAAGTGCTTATAGAAAATGGAGGTAAATATGAATGGAATCGCATTCTCCATTTTACTAGTCCTTATTGGGATTTTTATTGGAATTATTAGCGTAATTTTATTTAATTATTTTAGAAATAATAACATATCTAAAAAAATAGAAAACATGCTAGAAAAAGCAAAAAAAGAAGCAGATAAAATTAAAAGAGATTATTTATTAGAAGCAAAAGATGAAGCACATAAATTAAAAATAGAAACAGATGCATATATAAAAGAAAAAAAACAAGAAGTAGTAGAAGCAGAAGAAAGACTTCTAACAAGAGAATCAAACATGGATAGAAGAGATCAAACACTTCAAAACAGAGAACAAATGTTAGAAGAAAAAGAAAATAATCTCATTAATAAACAAAAAGATATCCAAAAAGAACAAGTAGAAGTGGAAAATATAAAAAAAGAACAAGTTGAATTACTTGAAAAAATTGCAGGATACTCTAAAAACCAAGCAAGAGATTTAGTACTTAAAAAAGTAGAAGAAATGATGAGTATGGAAATAGCTGCATACATAAAAGATAGAGAAGCAGAAGCAAAATTAGAAGTAGACAAAAAAGCAAAATCAATGCTAGTATCAAGCATGCAAAAATATGCAGGAGAAGTAGCAAGCGAACAAACTGTTACAGTAGTAACACTTCCAAATGATGATATGAAAGGTAGAATCATTGGTAGAGAAGGAAGAAATATTAGGACTATTGAAGCAGTAACAGGAGTAGACCTAATAATAGATGATACTCCAGAAGCAATAGTATTATCAAGTTTTGATCCATACAGAAGAGAAATCGCAAGAGTAACACTAGAAACATTAATAAAAGATGGAAGAATCCATCCAACTAGAATTGAAGAATTATATGACAAAACAGTAAATGACATGAAAGCAAAAGTTTTAGAATATGGAAACAATGCATTATTCGAACTTGGAATAACTAAAATGGATCCAGAATTAGTAGAAATTCTAGGAAAACTTCACTTTAGGACAAGCTTTGGACAAAATGCATTAACACACTCAATAGAAGTTGGATTCTTATCAGGAGTTATAGCATCAGAACTAGGAGAAAATGTTGCACTAGCACGTCGTGCTGGACTTTTACACGATATTGGTAAATCAATAGACCATGAAGTAGAAGGATCTCACGTAACATTAGGTAGTGAACTTGCTAAAAAGTACAAGGAAAACGAAGTTGTTATTAATGCAATCGAATCACATCACGGAGATACAGAAGCAACATCAATTATATCTTCAATAGTCGCAATCGCAGATGCATTATCAGCCTCACGTCCAGGAGCTAGAAATGACTCACTAGAAAACTATGTTCAAAGATTAAAAGACTTAGAGACAATCGCAGACGAAATAGATGGTGTTGAAAAATCATATGCCGTACAAGCTGGTAGAGAATTAAGAGTTCTAGTTAAATCAGAAGAAATAGATGATTTAAAAACACATAAAGTTGCTAGAGATATTAAGAATAAAATAGAAGAAAACTTACAATATCCAGGAACTATCAAAGTTACTGTAATAAGAGAAACAAGAGTTATTGAAGAAGCAAAATAACTCTTTTTCTTTATATAACGATTAACAAAAAATTAATTATATATTGACCATAAATTAATTACAAGTTATAAATATATATAGGAATACTAACTATTGAGTACTTGCTGAACTTCAAATGAAGGGAGGCTTGATATTTATGAAGAAAAAAGATTTACTAATCACTTTTCTAATAGTAATTATCATTTTATTAGTTATATCAGTAATGATTCTAACAATAAAAAAATAGTACTCAATCCAACGGATTAAAGTACTTATGTAAAAAGAATAGGTAAGTACTCAACTCGGCAAAGTTAAGTATTCCTTTTTTTATTATATGAAGATTTGCTTCACTACATACATAATAACACACAAAAACAAAAAAATCAATAATTAACAAAAAATTAATATCTATATTGACTACAAATTAATTACAAGTTATAATTATATATAGGAAATATCAGTTGTTGAGTGTCTACCTCTTACTCCAAAAAGAGAGGAGGTTTGATAGAATGAAGACAAAGACTTTTATAATAAAAGCTCTAAAACTTATCGCTATCAATTTATTACTTCTTACCCACATGGTAACAATAATAAAAAAATGACACTCATTCGCTAGAATAAGTGTCGCTGAATAAGAGCCATAAGGCAATTAACTAGGTAGACATTCAACTCGCAAAAAACTGAATGTTTCCTTTTTTTATTATATGAAGATTTGCTTCACTACATACATAATAACACATAAAAACAAAAAAATCAATAATTAACAAAAAATTAAAATGTATAAAAATAAATATTTAGTAAATTATATTGATAGGAGGCAATTATGAAAAAAATAATAACTTTACTATCAATAATACTATTAGTAGGATGTACTACACTAGATATAAGTAACACACCAACAAAAAAAGTAGAAGAATTTTTAAACAAATATCAAATATTAGATGAAGATATTTTAAATGAATTAGATAATGTAATAGAAGAAAAAACAAAACTAAACAATGAAAATAAAGAAGAATATAGAAAACTAATAAAAAAACAATATAAAGATATGCAATATACAATAAAAGAAGAAACAATAGATGGTGATGAAGCAACAGTAACAGCACAAATAATAGTAAAAGATTTTACAAAAATAATAAATGATGCAGAAAACTATAAAAGAGAAAATATGAATGAATTCTATGAAAATAATACATACAATGATAATTTATATAAAAAGTATCTAATAGATAAATTAAAAGACGCAAAAGATAGAGTAACATATACATTAGAATTTAAAGTACATAAACAAAATAAAAAATGGACACTTGATCCAATATCAGAAGAAATAGAAGATAAAATATTAGGAATATATAAGGACAATTAGTCCTTTTTTTTATTAAAAAAGTATAAATATGATAAAATATATATAGGTAGTGATAATATGAAAGAATTTATAAAAAATTTAAAATTTACTTGGAACTATGCAAAACATTCAAAAAAACCAATGGTAATATTTACATTAAGCCATATACTACAAATTTTAATAAATGTAATAACACCTCTATTAAGTGCAAAAATAGTAATTGAATTAACAACAAACAATTATACAAGATTATTAATTATAACAATAATACTATTTATAATAGATTGTCTGCACAATATAACAATGTATATAGGAAGAATATTAGGAAGTAAAATATATAGAGAAACAATGACTTATATGGCATATGATTTAGGAAAGTGTACATTAAAAATAGAAACAAAATGTTTAGATGAACATACAAGCGGACTTTTTATACAAAGACTAACAAGTGATACATCAAAACTATCTACAATATATGGAAATATAATCGCTCAAATTTCAAATATTCTAAAATATATAGGCTTATTAGGTGCTTTATTTATAGTTAATAAACAAGTATTTTTATTTGAAATGTTATTTATGATATTAATCTTTATACTTCAAAGAAAGAAAACACATGAAGAAAAAATAAGAGATAAAGTCTATAGAAAGAAAAATGAAAAAATAACAGGACTAGTTGGAGAACTAGTAAGAGGCGCAAGAGATATAAAAATGCTTAATAGTGAAGATGACTTTCTAGATGAATTAAACAAAAAAATAAAAGAAACAAACGAAGAAAGATACATAATGAATAGAAAAACATTTGGATATTCATTTAAAATCGTATTTATAAAAGACATTGAAAAATTATTACTACTAATAATGCTAATACTTCAAATGAAATATGGAATGCTTATTCCAGCAATGGCATTAGTAGTATATAACTACGCAAACAGTTTAGGCTCATCAACAAATACATTAGACCAAATATTTGAACTAATAAGAGACTTTAACCTATCATCAGAAAGAATAAAAGAAATAATGGATGATGATAAATTCAAAAAAGAAAAATTCGGTACAAAACATTTAAAAAAAGTAAAAGGAAACTTTGAATTTGAAAATGTATCATTTAGATATAATGAAAAACTAATATTAAAAGATTTATCATTTAAAATAAAAGAAAATGAAACAGTCGCATTTGTAGGAAAAAGTGGAGCAGGAAAAACAACAATATTCAACCTACTATGTAAAATGTATGATATAAATAAAGGAACAATAACAATAGATGGAATAAATATAAATGATTTAGACAAAGATTCAATAAGAGGAAATATTACAATAATAAGTCAAAATCCATATATATTTAACATGTCAATAAAAGATAATTTAAGACTAGTAAAAAAAGATTTAACTGACAAAGAAATGATTAAAGCATGTGAAATCGCATGCCTAGATGAATTTATAAATGAACTTCCAAATAAATATGACACAATAATAGGAGAAGGTGGAGTAAACTTATCAGGAGGACAAAAACAAAGACTCGCAATAGCCAGAGCCTTAGTACAAAAAACAGAAATAATACTATTTGATGAAGCAACAAGTGCATTAGATAATATAACACAAGAAAAAATAACAAACGCACTTAATAACATGAAAAATGAATATACAATACTAATAATCGCACATAGATTATCAACAATACAAAATGCAGATAGAATTCTTTATATAGAAGATGGGAAAATAAAGAAAGAAGGAACACATAAATATCTATTAAAAAATTGTAAAGAATACAAAGAATTATATGAAACAGAAATAAAAAATAATTAACAAAAGATTAATATTTAAATTGACTACAAATTAATTATAAGATAGAATTATATATAGGGAAACTTAGCTGTTGAGTACTTGCCAAACTTCAAATGAAGGGAGGCTTGATATTTATGAAGAAAAAAGATTTGTTAATCACTTTTCTAATAATAATTATCATTTTATTAGTTATATCAGTAATGATTCTAACAATAAAAAAATAGTACTCAATCTAACCAATAGATTAAGTACTTAACCAAAACTTTAAGGTGAGTACTCAACTCGGCAAAGTTAAGTATTCCCTCTTTTTATTATATGAAGAATTCCTTCACTAAATACATTCTAACACAACAATAAATTAAAGTCAAACACTTTATAAATTGATTGTAAACTATAAAAATAATATTAATAATAAATATAAATATGATAAAATATATATAAGAAAAAGGTGATTACATGTATAAAAAGGAATTAAAACAAATACTAAATATCATTGAAGAAAAAAATATAGAAAACTTTATAATTGACCTAAGAGGAAATATGGGTGGAAATGCAGATTACATTAAACCATTAATAGAATTCCTAAAAGGAAAAAAGGTAGTAACCTTAACAAACAATTATATATTTTCAGGTGGAAGATGGGCACTTATTGACTTAAAAAACATTGGAAGTAAATTTATAGGAACAGAAATAGGAACAACACTAAATTGCTTTGGAAATATAAAAGTAGAAAGACCATCGAAATATATACTTCCAGTATCAGAAAAATACTTCTATTACGATGAAAATTCAAAATCAATAAAACAAATAAAAGAAAAAGAAGACTTCATCGAATTTAAAAATAATATAGATAACCAAAAATATTTTGAACCACAAATATTTGAACCAGACTATTACGTAGAAAACACTATAGAAGACTATAAGAATCAATATGATAGACAACTAGATTCAGCACTATTATTAATAAATACAAGAATGAAAAATGATAGAAAAGAACAATTTCTAAAAATACAAACACCAGAAGAATTGATGGAATACTTAGACAATAATATTTCTTATGGTTGGATAGATAGAAACGGTAAAAAATATATTAATACTTTAAGTCATGTTAGAGAAAACTATAGAACAAGTACTATAAATGAAATATTTGAAACAGGACTTGTAACGTGCGCTGAAGATGCCAAACTAATTAAATATTGTCTTGATAGACTTGGATATGAAACAAAACTATATTGTCATAGAGCATATGAAACAGAAGAAAACTTTGATCAAACTGTAAAGATGCATTGTTTTGTACTATTTAAAAAAGATAACTACTGGTATCATTTTGAACACTCAATGACACCAATCAAAGGTATCCATAAATATAACACTATTGAAGAAGCGCTAAATTGGATAACAAGCAAATGGAATAAAAATGAAAGAAAACTTGCTGAAATAGACAATATTCCTGATTATTTAACATTCAAAGAACTAAATCAATACGTTAATCAATTTGATATAAAAGAATTTAATAAAACTAATTTAAGATAGTATATGTAGGTGATAAAAATGAATTATGAAATACTAGTTAATAAAGAAAATCCTATAGATATAAAATATTTAAAAGAAGTTATTGAACCATCTTTAGTAGAAATAGAATTTACTCGTGATAATGATGATATATTTGAGAGTCATAATATGGTGGATAAAAAAATTTTTTTAGAAAGCAAAACAGCTAAAGCTTGGTATCAACTAAAACAGTTTTTAGTAAATCAAGGTATAGAATTTGATATATGTTCAGGATTTTTATCATTAGAAAATCAAAAATACAAATATAATTCATTTCTAAATAGAAATGGTTTAGAATTAACAAAAAGAAGAATGTGTCTTCCAGGATACTCAGAACATCATACAGGACTTGCCATAGACTGTGATTACTTTAAAAATGATGATTGGGCAGGTATTTGTAGTGATGATAATCCAGAAACAAAATATATTCATAGCATTCTTCATAATTTTGGATTTATTTTAAGATACCCAAAACATAAACAAGAAATAACAGAAATGCAATATGAACCATGGCATATTAGATATGTAGGTGAATATTTAGCAAAAAAACTATATGAAGAAGATTTAACTCTTGAAGAATATTACGAAAAATATAAAAATAGAACAAAATAATTTATAATACAAGCAAAAAGGAGTAACACACATGGAATGGAATTTAGAAGAACTATTTAAAACAGAAAATGATTTTTATAATGAAATAGAAAACATTAAAAGAGAACTAGAAAAAATAAAACAATATGAAGATACAGAACTAAACAAAGATAATCTCTTAGAACTTTTAAATAAAAAGTGGGAACTAAAAGAAAAAACAAACAACGTACTAGTATATGGTTCACTTAATTATTATAAAAATATAAAAAGTGAAGAAATGATTAATCTAAAAACACAAGCAGAAAAACTAAACAGTGAAGTAGAATCTAAACTTAATTTTATTGATTTAAAAATATTAGAACTAGGAAAAGAAAAAATAGAACAATTTATAAAAGAAAATAATAATCTAAAAACATATGAATTATATATAAATAATCTATTTAGAATGCAAGAACATATTCAAGACAAAGAAACAAATAACAAAATAAAACAAAATAATAACAGAATAAATGAACTACTAACTAAATATAATACACTTATAAGTGAAATGAAATTCGATAACATAGAAGAAAATGGAGAACAAATAGAAGTAACCAATTCAAACTATTCAAAACTACTACAATCAAATAATGAAAATACAAGAAGACAAGCATACTTAAGTGTAGATAAAAGATATAAAGAAAAACAAATAGAATTCTTTAAAATACTAAAAGAAATATATGAACTTAGAATAGAAAATAGTAAATTAGAAAACTATGATTCAGTATTAGAAAAAGTATTAATGAAAGAAAATATAGATAAAAAAATAATAGATACACTAATTAAATCAGTAAATAATAACTTATCACTAATTCATAAATACCTAAAAATAAAATCAAATTTAAACAATATAGAAAATCCACATATATATGATTTTGGAATACAACATAATTTAGAAATCGAGTATCCATTAGAACAAGCAATAAACATAATAAAAGAAACAGTAAAACAATTAGGACAAGAATATATAGATGTTGTAAATATTCTGTTAAATGGACATATAGATACAATACTAGATGAGAATAAACATCAATCTATAACATTCTCATGGCATACATACTCATTTCTAAACTATAAAAATAGATATATAGATTTAAAAAATCTAATACATGAATTAGGACACATAGTAAACTATTACATGTCAAAACAAAAACAACCATTTATATATGAAGACTCTACAATATTCGTAGGAGAAACAGCGTCCATTACAAATGAAATACTACTAAATAGATATCTACAAGAAAATTCAAAAACAAAAGAAGAAGAACAATACTATCTTATAAAACAAATAGAAAACTACTTTCTATCAGTATATAAACAAACAATGTACACAGAATTTGAATCAAAAATTTACGAATTAATAAACACAAACTCACTAACACCACAAACAATAAACGAAGAATATATGAATCTCATAAAAAAATATTATGGAGATAATATAGATTATAGTGATGCATCATGCGTAGAATGGATTCGTTTAGGACACTTATTTAGATGGAGCTATTATCCATATAAATACGCAACAGGACTAA
>DFLA01000006.1 GCA_002374055.1 Caryophanales bacterium UBA3631 | reverse complement strand
GTGATATTTCTTTATCTACTACTAGACCTTCTATTTGCATGAATTGATGAGAGTGTGTTGCGTCGTCATCGTCTCTTCTATATGTTTTGCCAGGACAAATCATTCTAATAGGGGTGTTTCCATTTCCTTTTAGCATTGTTCTTACTTGTACTGGAGATGTTTGACTTCTAAGTAGTATTTCTTCTCCTTCTATATAGAATGTGTCTTGTGCGTCTCTAGCTGGATGTCCTTTTGGGATATTTAACATTTCAAAGTTATATTTGTCTTCTTCTATTTCTGGTCCATCTACCACGTCGTATCCCATAGATATAAATGTTTCTTCTACTTCTTCTATTAATTTTTCTAGTATATTAGGCGAACCTACATTTATTTTTGTTGAAGGAAGTGTTATATCAATTTTTTCTGATTCTAATTTTTTATTTAGTTCTTCTTCTTCAATTTTATTTTTTAGTTCATCGAATGAGTTATTAATATCTGTTTTGAATTCATTCATTATTTTCCCAAATTCTTTTTTTTCTTCGTTATTTAAGTCTTTCATGTGAGACATTAATTCTGTAATTGGTCCTTTTTTACTTAAATAAATATTTCTTAATTCTGTTAGTTCTTTTAATGTACTTACATTTTCTAATTTTTCTTTTATTTCAGTCCTTAAGTTATTTATTAAATCTTTCATATAATCACCCTTTCAAATAAAAAAATCCATGAATTTAAGGACTCAGATGAGCGGTACCACCTTAATTCATAGATTTCTATGCACTTTAATTCTCTTAACGCGAGATAACGTTATAATTTTTAATTATAAAGCTCTCTAGACGAATTCATAAAATGTTATTGTTAGTTTCCACCAAACACTAACTCTCTTTAAATAACTTAGATTATTACTACTTCTAGGTCTTTGCCTTTGGACTAGTTATATTATATATTATTTTTTTTATTTTGTAAATTATTTTTTTACTAATTCGTATGATTCATCGATTAGTTTTTCTATTATTTCATCTTCTAATGTATCATCTAGTGTTATTGTTATCCAATTTTTTTTATTCATATGATATGCAGGATAATAACCTTTTTTTATTATTAGTTGTTTTATTTTTTCTGGATTCAATTTTACGTTTATTATTTCAACTTTTATGTTTTCTTTGCCCAGTTTGGTTTTGTTAATATTCATTATAATTCCGAACCATTTTCCTTTTATATTTTTGAATACTGCATTTTCATCTGCCCATTCAAATCTTGGTTGTGAATTGTATTTTTCTATTATATATTCTGTTATCCTATTGGTTTGATTATGTATAAATATTTCTTCTTTAAAACATTTTTGTTTTATATCTTTTAATAATTTTTCATATTCTTCTTTTACTTTATTTGAAAATGATCCATTATTATCTTTAATTCTAAATATCGTATATTCCTCATTATCAAATGTTGTGTCATATAATTTACCTGTCATTTCTTTTTCTAATGTTAATACTACTTTAAATGTATTTAATATTGTTGTTTCATATATATATTTATTATTCATTTTTTTAAATCCATATTTTACTATTTTTTCTATAACTGGTTTGGATTTTTTAAAAATTTCTTGTTCTAACATAATCTCACCAAATATATTATACTATTTTTTTATTATATATGGAATTGTTATTTTTTTAAAATAAAAAGAAGGAATATCCTTCTATATAATTTCTATTTGCATTACGTTTGTATTTGATTTTTGTCCTCTTTTACTAAATCCACCTGTTATTACTACTTTGTCATTTTCTTTTAAATCAAATAGTTTTGTTCCAATTTTTATTGTTTCTTCTACTATTTCATCTGTTGTTTTTAATACTGGAACCACATATGTTTCTACTCCGTAGCAAAGTTGTAGTGATCTAGCTACTTTTTCATTTAATGTTGTTGCAAGTATTGGACAGTTTGGTTTCATATTTGATACTTTTCTAGCAGTATATCCTGATACGGTTGAAGCGATAATTAGTTTTGCATCTATAGAGTTTGCTGCTTCTACAGTACTATAAGCAATCATTTCTGATATATTATTTTTTCTTCCGAAGTTATAATCTCTATTTATTTTACTGTGTTTTTCTGCTTCTTCACAAATGCCTGCCATTGTTTTTACTGTTTCTACTGGGAATAACCCTACTGCTGTTTCACCTGATAGCATTACTGCATCTGTTCCATCTAATACTGCTTGTGTTACGTCTGTAATTTCTGCACGTGTTGGTCTACTACTATTTTTCATTGATTCTAACATTTCAGTTGCGACTATTACGTTTTTAGCGTGAGCTCGTGCTCTTTCAATTAAGTGTTTTTGATAGAATGGTATTTTTTCCATTGGACATTCTGTTCCTAAATCTCCTCGTGCTACCATTATTCCATCTACTTCTTCTAGTATTTCATCTATATTTTTTATTCCTTCTTCTGATTCTATTTTTGCGATTATTTTCATGTTTGAGTTTTTGTATTTTAATATTTCTTTTATATCTAATATATCTTGTTTCTTTGTTACAAATGATGCTGCTAGGAAGTCTCCTTCATTATCACAAGCAAATTCTATATCTTTTCTGTCTATTTCAGACATGAATTTAATGTTTAGGTTTACTCCTGGAACTGATAAACTTTTTTTATTTCCTAAGATTCCTCCATTTATTATTTTACAGTTTAAATAGTCGTTTGTTTTTTCAATTACTTCTATTTTCATTAATCCATTTTCTAGTAATATATAATTTCCTACATTAATTCTTTCTAGTGCTTCTGGGTGATTTACTGAGAATTCTTGTTGGTTTCCTAAAATATGTCCTTTAACTACTTTTATAGTATTTCCTTCTATTAATTCTATTTTATCGTTTTCTAGTTTATCATTTCTAAATTCTGGTCCTTTTGTGTCATACATTATTGCGATTTCTTTTCCTGTTATTTTTCTTACTTTATTTATTACTTCTAATGTTTCTAATCTATTTTCATTGTCTGCGTGTGAACAGTTTATTCTAGCTACATTCATTCCTGCTAGAACCATTTCTGTTAATACTTCTTCTTTTATACTAGCAGGTCCCATACTGCATACTATTTTTGTTTTTTTCATTATATCTACTCCTTTACCCAAATCATCAATATACACTATTTTCTATTTTAAATCAATGGTTTTTCAAAATAAAAACCACTATTCGTGGTTCTTTACATCTTCAAACATTTTTTTCATTGTTTCATTATTGTTGGTTAATTTTTTTATTGTTAGGTCTTCTGCTTTATTATTTGCAAGTCTTAAATTATTCTCACTTGAAAGAAGTGCTTCTTTTGTTTTTTGTAAGTGATCTATTGTTTTATCTATTTCGTCTATTGCTTTTTTAAATTTTTCACTTGCTAGTCTATAGTTTCTTCCAAATGATTCTTTGAAGTTATTTATATTTTCTTCAAAATGAGATATATCAATATTTTGATTTTTTTGTATTTCTAATTCTTTTTTATATTGAAGCGATTTATTTGATAATGATTGTATTAGTGTTATTAATGGTATGAAAAATTGTGGTCTTATTACGTACATTTTTTCATATTTGTGTGACATATCTACTATTCCATTATTATAGTAGTCATTTTCTATTTCTAGTAGTGATACTAAAACTGCATATTCACATTTTTTTTCTTTTCTATCTTTATCTAGTTCTTTTAAGAAGTCTTCATTTTTATGTTTTGTTTGTGTTTGGTCCGCTTCATTTTTCATTTCAAACATTATTGATACTATTTCGGTTCCTTCATCATCGAAGTCTCTAAATATAAAGTCTCCTTTTGAGCCTGTTTTTATATCATTATCTTTTTCAAAGTATGAGTTTTTAAATAATGGTCTCAATTTATTAAATTCATTATTACAGTGTTGTTCTAATGACTCACCTATCATTTTTGTTGATTGTCTAGCTTTGAAATCTTTATAGTATTCAATTTGTTCATCTTTTGTTTTTATTTTTTCTTCATATGATTCTTTTATATTTTTTTCTTTTATTATATATTCATTTTTTGATAGTTCTAATCTGTTGTTTAATTCTTGTATTTCTTTTTCTAGTTGCTGTTTTTCTTTATTTATTTCGATATCTTTTTCTTTTTGATTGAGTTCTATTTTATTTTTTAGATTTTGTATTTCTAATTCTTTTTTATTTAGTTCTTCTTTTAATTGTTTTTCTGTGCTTACTTCAGCTAGTTTTATTTCTCTTTCTAAGTCTTTTTTATGTTCTTCATGTATTCTATTTAATTCTTTTTCAAACTCTTTATCTCTTATTTGTTTTGTAATGTTTTCATAGTCTGTTTCGTTTATTTTAAACATTGTTCCACATTTAGGACATTTTATTTCGTTCATATTGCCTCCTTATCCATTCTATAATTAGTGTTGTTATAAAGTCTATTTCATGGTCTGTTAGTTCTTTGTTTTTTTTAATATGATGCCATTTATAAAGGCATTCCCTACAACATGTTGCGGTTGCGTGCTGTCCAATAAATACAGGATGATTTTTCATAGGTGTTTGTTTTCCATCATTTTTTATTATTTCGGGTTTTAGTCTTTTGTTAATTATTTCGTATGCTTGTTTTTTTATCTCTTCTATTCCTTTTTTTTCTATGTATTCTATTTCTTTTTGTTTTAGATGAAAGCTACTTCTAAATTTTGATTTTTCTAGTTTATTTAGTTTCTGCTTTATTACTTGTGACATTTATTGGGTTTACGTGTATTACAGTTAAGTAGATTTCATCTATTTTTTTTGTTATTTCTTTCTCAAGTTTATCTGCTATTTCATGACTTTCGAAGGTTTTCATATTCCCATCTACGAATATTGTAAATGATATTTGATATAGGTATCCTATTGGTGTTGAGTTGAAGTGATTTATTCTTTTAATTTCTTTATGACTTTTTATTATTTCATATACTTCTTTTTTTGTTTCATCGCTTATTGCTTTATCCATTAGTACGTCGTATGATTCTTTGAATATTTTAAGTCCTGTTACAAGTATCCATAGTCCTATTATTAATCCTACTATTCCATCGAATATAAAAATACTATATTTTGCGAATATACATGATATTAGTGTACCTGTTGTAAGTAGGCAGTCATTTATATGGTCTTTTGCGTTTGCTTTTACTAAGAGATTATTGTATTTTTTTCCTATTTTGTTTGTATATATGTATAATGAAAATTTAGTTATAATTGTTATAATACTTATTATTATAAGCCATATTGAATATGTATATGTCTTATGTTTTACTAGTGTTTCTACTCCACTTTTTATTATTAATAGTGCCATAAATATCATTATTATACTTATCAGCATTGAGTATATATATTCTGCTTTTCCATGGCCTAGATTATGATCTTCGTCTTTTGGCTGGGATGCGATTTTGTTTCCAATATATGTCATAAGTGACGAGAATATATCTCCTGCACTATTAAGTGAGTCTGCAATCATTGCTTGGGATTTTGTTATCAGTCCTATTGTTCCTTTTATTATTAATAGAAATATATTACCTATTATTCCTAATGTGCTTGCATGTTTTGCTTTTTTAAATCTATCCATTGTTCCTCCTGTTTTATTATATAAAGTTTTATGTTTTTATTATAGCAAAAAGCACACAAAATGTGTACTATTTATTTATTAGTTTACAAATTAATTCAGCAGTGTTTTCTACTCCTAGAGTATCGCTGTTTATGCATATGTCATAATTTTCCGGATTATTCCAAGTTTTACCTGTATAGTGTTTATAGTGATTGCTTCTTAATTTATTTATTTTGTTTATTTCTTTTTCTGCAGTTAATTTATTTAGTTTATAGTATTTTGTCGCTCTTTTTATTTTGTTTTTCATGTCATTATATATGAATATATTTGTTACATTTTTTTGATCTTTTAGTATGTAATCTGCACACCTGCCAATTATTACACATGGGTCTTTAGCTAGTTCTTTTATTAAGTTTGATTCTTTAATGAATAGTTCATCGTTGTTATTTAGGTTATAGTAATATCCGTTGTTTAGATTATCTAATATATTGCTCTTTTGTTCGTGGTTTTTTATGTATTCAGTAGATAGTCCTGTTGTTTCTGATAATTTTGTTATTATTTCTTTATCATATAGTTTTATTCCTAGTTTTTGCGCTACTAGTTTTCCTACATATCTTCCACCACTACCATATTCTCTTGATATTGTTATTACAAAGTTATTGTTATTATTTGTTAGATTTATTTCTTCTTGTCTATTTTCTAATATTGATTTTGGTTTTTTCATTATTTTTAATTCATGGATTATTAGTATTATTGATAAAATGAATGCAAGTGCGTCTGCTAGTGGTCCAGCGTATAATACTCCTTTTATTTTGAATATTTTTCCTAGTATTATCATTGCTGGTATTAGAAATAATATTTGTCTTGATAGTGATAGTATTGCACTTTTTAATGATTTTCCTATTGCTTGGAAGAATATTCCTGATGGAATTTGTACTCCATTAAATATTGCTAGCATTAAATATATTCTAAATGATAGACAAGCGAATTCTATATATAACTCGTCACCTCCACCGAATAGGCCTATTAGTTTATCTGGTATTGTTTGAAATAGTATAAATGCGATTGTACTTATTATTAAGCTTATTTTTAACATTGTTTTTAGTGTAACTTTTACTCTATCATATTTTCCTGCACCGTAGTTATATCCAAGTATTGGCTGTGCACCTACAGCTAGTCCTATTATAATACTATTTAATATTTGACTTATTTTCATAACTATTCCTAGTACTGTTATTGGTATATTTGGTCCAAATTTAGAGTCTACTCCGTATTTTTTTAGCATGTTATTTTCTACTGTTATTACTAGTAAAAAGCTCATTTGTGTTATAAAACTACTAATTCCTAGTGATGAAACTTTTTTTGATGCTTCTTTTGTTAGTTTGAATGATTTTTTATTTAGTTTAATTGATTTTATCTTTTTTAGATATTGTACATTTAATATAAATGTTATAATCTGGCTTATTATTGTTGCAAGTGCTGCTCCTGTTACTCCCCATTTAAATATAAATATGAATATTGGGTCTAGTATTGTATTTAATACTGCTCCTATTACCATTGTTTTCATTGCATATGCTGGTTGCCCATCTGATCTTATTATACTATTTAATGTTGTTCCTATCATCATGAATGGAACTCCAATTGCTATTATATATCCATAGTTTTTTGCATATGGCAATAATTCTTCTGTTGCTCCAAAAACATTTAATAGTTTAGGCATAAATATCAATGATATAATACATAGTAATGTTGATACAATTACTGATAATGTTATTGCGTTACCTACTCCTATACTTGCTTCTTCTTTCTTTTTTTCTCCTAATTTAATGCTTAGGAATGCCCCTGCTCCATCTCCTAGCATTAGCGAAAATGCAAGTGATATCATTGTTATTGGGAACACTACATTTGTTGCTCCATTTCCTAAATATCCTACTCCCCAACCTATGAATATTTGGTCTACTATATTGTAAAGTGAATTTACAAGTAGAGATATTATACACGGTATTGAGAATTTAAGCATTAATTTGCTTATTTTTTCAGTTCCTAATATATTTTCTTTCATTTTTTACTTCCTTTCACTCAAAAAAACACATTGTTTGTGTTTTTTGACTATAAAATTATAACAAAGATTTTTTGTTTTTTCAAATGTTTTTATAATTGATTTTTTATATTTTCTAGTTCCTGTTTATTAGTTTCTAATTCATCATCTAATTGTTTTATTATTGTTTCTAGCTGTTCTATTTTTGTTGTTTGCGCTTCTTCTTGTTGATTTAGTTCTTTATATTCTTCGAGTTCTTGTTTGTAATTTTTTATTTCTTTTTCTTTTTTATCAATATCTTGTATTGTTGTTTCTAATAGTTTTTGATTTCTTCTATTTCTTTCTTTTATATATACAGTGCATTCTAATACACTTATTAGTAGTATTACTACTATAATCATTATCTTTTTAATAGTATACAGCCCTCTTTCCCATATAGTTATAGTTTTCTCTAAATGTGTTTTTGTTGTATCTTGTAATCCTTCCTGTATATGGATCTGATACTATAACTTGCTCATCATTGTATCCAATTATTACAACTGCATGTTCATTTTCTTTCCAATATATTTTTTTTCCTGTTGGTCTATATATCCATATTGTTGATATTCTTGATGGAAGATTGTTAATTGTTGTCCATACCATAACTGGTCTATTTTCGTTTATCAAATTTAAAACTTCTTCTAATTCCATTCCTTCTCTATTTTGTATATTTGCTTTAAATGTATTGGCGACTTCGGCGATTGGAGTATTATATACTCCGTATGAGTAATCGTTTCTAGGATCTCCTATGAATTCTATTTCTGGATTTCCTCCATACATTTCGTCTTCAATTTTATATGGCAATTGTCCTTTTTTTAGTCTATTAATTATTTCATCTCCACTTGTATATATTCCGTTATATTCAAGAAGTATTTTTAATGCGATTGATTCACATCCTGTTGGGTATTCTGGAAATTGTGAATATGTTATTTCATTTTGTATTTTTACTGTTGTTGCTTCTATTCTTTCTATTTCTTTTCTTCTTTGTTCCTCTAAAAGTTCATTTAATTCTCTTTGTTTTATTTCTATCTCGTCTTTTATATTTTGATTTTCTTTACTTAAATCATTTATTGTGTTTTGTAAATTTTCTATTTGATTCTTTTTTTCTTGTATAACATATTTTTTATTATTTATTTCTTGTTTTATGTTTTTGTTTTCTGTTTCTTTAAATAAGTATACATACTCTTTATTTATTTCTTGTTTTAAATCTATTATTTCGTTTAGTCTTTTATTTTCTTGTAGTATTTTTTTATTTTGTTTTAGTACAAATGTTGTGCATACTACTAAAAGTGTTATTACTATTGTCCATAGTATTAAATATATTTTTTTCATATTATCACTCTACTTTAATTTAGTATACCACATTTTACATTTTTTTTGTAGATAAAAAGGAAACTAAAATTCTTTAGTTTCCTCTAGATTTTTATAGTATTCATATCTTTTAATTGCGTTTTCTTTGTTTTGTTTTAATAAGTCTTGAGCCTCTTCTGGATTTATTTTTTCTAGCATGTTGTATCTTGTTTGACTTTGCAAGAATTCATCATATTTTTCAAAGTCTACGTTTTTACTATCTAGGTAGAATTTTTGTTCTAATGGATTGTAATGGAATATTGGGAAGTATCCGCTTGTAGTTGCTAATTTCTCCATTTCAATAGTATTTGACATTCCACCTTTTATTCCATGTGAGATGCATGGTGCATAAGCGATTATTATTGATGGACCATTATAGTTTGTAGCTTCTTTGAATACTTTTATTAATTGGTTTGGATTTGCTCCTAGGGATACTTGTGCTACGTAAGCATGTGGATATGATAGTGCGATTCTTGCTAAATCTTTTTTAGCATTTTTCTTTCCATTTGTTGTGAATGATGCGATTGATCCAATTTGTGATGATTTTGATGATTGACCTCCTGTATTTGAATATATTTGTGTATCAAGTACTAATATATTTACATTATCGTTTGTTGATAATACATGGTCTATTCCACCAAATCCTATATCATATGCCCAACCATCTCCACCTATTGTGTATACTATTCTTTTTGTTATGTATTCTTTTAGTTCTGTTAATTCTTTTGGACATGTATCATAGTTTAAGTTTTCATATACCTCTAATGTTTTTTCGTAGTTATCATAGTTATTTAACCATTTTTCAAATAATTCTTTATTTTCATTATTTAAATTATTTTCCATTATTTCTTTTATTTGATTTCTTTTAAAGTTTGTTGCGTTTAATATTCCGTATCCAAATTCTGCATTGTCTTCAAATAATGAGTTTGCCCATGGAATAGTATATGGTGTTGATGGAAGTGATCCACCATAGATTGATGAACATCCTGTTGCGTTTGCGATTACTAGGTTATCTCCAAACATTTGTGTTAGTATTTTTATGTATGATGTTTCACCACATCCTGCGCATGCTCCATGGAATTGGAATTTAGGGTTTTTGAATTGAATTGTTTTTAAATTTTCTATTTTTTGTGGTTTTTCTTTTATATTGTTACTTAGATAGTCATATATTTTTTGTTCATTTTCTCTAATTTCTAGTTTGTCTAGTTCTAATGCTTTTGTTCCCATTTTTCCTGGGCAAGATTTAACGCATAGTCCACATCCTGTACAGTCTTTTACTGATATTCCTAGTATGTAGTAACCTTGTTTTGTTATTTCTGGAATGCATCTTTCCTTTATATATTCTGGAGCGTTATTGTATTCTTCTTCAGATAATATATATGGTCTTATTACACCGTGTGGACATACTGTTGCGCACATATTACATTGTATACAATTTGAATTCATCCAGAATGGAACTATTTCACTTACTCCTCTTTTTTCTTTTTGAGTTGTTCCTGCTTCATATATACCATCTTTAGTATTTATAAATTCTGATACTTTTAATTGGTCGCCTTTACGCACGCGCATTGCTTCATATATGTTATTGTAATTTGTATTTAGATTATTTGTTTTTGTTTCATCTATATTTATTTCTTTTAGGTATTTTTCTGCTTCTTCTATTGCGTTATAGTTTGCGTTTACTATTTCTTCACCTTTTTTGAAGTATCTTTTTTTAGCATTTTCTTTCATTTCTTTTTTAGCTAAGTCGTAATCTACTAAGTTTGATAGTTTTAGTATTATGGCTTCCATTATTGTACTTATTTTATTTTGTAGGCCTGTATTTCTAGCTAAAAGGTATGCGTTTATTGTATAGAATTTTATGTTTCTTTCTTTTATTATGTTTTTTATATCTTGTGGTAATGTTTTATTTAGTTCTTCTTCTGTCTTTATTGTGTTTAAAATAAATATTCCGTTTTCTTTTATATTATTTAATGTTTCAAATTCTGTTAGGTATGATTCTTTTGTTACTACTACTATGCTTGGATTTTCTACGTAATATGTTGATCTTATTTTATTCTCATTAAATCTTAAGTGTCCTATTGTAACTCCTCCTGATTTTTTTGAATCGTATTGGAAGTATCCTTGTACATAGTTATTTGTATTGTTACCGATTAGTTTCATTATTGATTTTGATGCACTTACCATTCCATCTGAACCATATCCATATATTAAGAATTCTTTGGAATTATCTATTTTATATGATTCGTCTACTTTAAGACTTTTGTTTGTAACGTCGTCTTCTATTCCAATTGTGAAGTCATTTATAGGATTATCTAACATATCGTATATTGCTTTTATTTGAGATGGTGTTGTATTTTTACTTGATAATCCATATCTTCCACCTACTATTTTTATGTTTTTATCTCTTAGTGCAGCTACTACGTCTAAATATAATGGTTCTCCAATACTTCCTGGTTCTTTTGTTCTGTCAAGTACAGCTATTTTTTCTACTGTTTCAGGTATTTCACTTAATAAATATTCTTTAGAGAATGGTCTATATAGATGTACTTCTACTAATCCGTAGTCTTTTAAGTCATCTATTGTTTCTTTTATTGTTTCACATACTGACCCCATTGCGATTATTATTTTTTTTGCGTTTTTATTTCCATAGTAATTGAATGGTTTATAGTTTGTTCCTGCAATATTATTAAGTTTTTTCATGTATTCGTTTACTTTATCTGGTAGTGCTTCATAATATTTATTTCTTGCTTCTGTTGCTTGAAAGTATATATCATCATTTTGAGCAGTTCCTCTTGTATTTGGATTATATGGATTTAGTGATTTTTCTTTGAATTTTTTTAATGCTTCATAATTCAATAATTGTTTATAGTCATCTGTTTCTAATACATCTATTTTATCTATTTCATGACTTGTTCTAAATCCATCAAAGAAGTGTAAGAATGGCATACTTGAGTCTATTGCTGTTAAGTGTGCGATAGCACTAAGATAGTGTGCGTCTTGTACACTAGATGATGATAGCATAGCAAATCCAGTTTGACGTGTAGCATATATATCTTGATGATCTCCAAATATTGATAGTGCGTGAGTTGCTAAACTTCTTGCTGCTACATGTATTACACATGGTAACATTTCTCCTGCTATTTTATACATATTAGGTATCATTAGAAGTAATCCTTGACTTGCTGTAAATGTTGTTGTTAGGCATCCTCCTTGAAGGGACCCATGAACAAATCCTGCAGCTCCGGCTTCACTTTGCATTTCTACTACTTTTACTTTATCGCCAAATATATTTTTTACATCTTTACTACTCCATTCATCACAATGTTCTGCCATTGGACTTGATGGAGTTATTGGATAAATTCCTGCTAATTCTGTAAAATGATATGCAGACATACTACATGCTTCATTACCATCTACTGTTACTTGTTTTTTCATATTATTCCTCCAGTTCTATTATTAATTATATCATGTTTTTATTCTAAAAAAATAAAATATACAGATTTTTTCTATATATTTTTTTGTTTGTTCGCTTGTTTTAATAATTAATTTATAGTAAAATATTTTTGAACATTTAGTTGTTGGGTGTCTACCTCTAATCATTTTAAAATGAAAGGAGGTCTGATAGAATGAAAACTAAAACTTTTATTATTAAAGTATTAGAAAGAATTTCTTTCATTTTATTACTATCTGCCTTATTAGTTTTAGTAATAAAAAAGTGACACTCATTCAGACGAATAAGTGTCGATTCTAACTAATGATTAGAAGGACATTCAACTCGCAAAAACTAAATGTTCTTCTTTTTTTATTTTATGAAGATTTCTTCACTAAATACATTTTAACATATAAGTTATAATAAGTCAAAGTATTTTAGTAAGTTTATTATTCGTATATACCCTTTTTTTTAATAATATCTTTTATGTTTATATATTTTTACAAATTGTGTTTCTTTTAATGATGCAGTGCTGGTGATTTCTTCTAATAGTAATGAACTGGATTCTATTTTTTCTTTTGTTTGTTTAAATGGGCCATATTCTTTTTCAAATGCTTCGTAAACTTTTTGACTTTGTTCTTGAGATTTTTTTTGTTCTTCTGTTAATTCTTTTCTTGTTTCTAATCGTCCTATTGCATCAAGTATTAAGTCTAATTCTCTTTTTCTTTTATCTTCATAATCGTTAAAAAGTTGTTTTCCTATATTTATGTAGCCTATTTTTCTTTTTCCTCTACTTGATTTTGGCGCTTTAAAGTTTGCTTCGTCTTTATATGGATTTTGACCGTCTGATATTGAATCATATTTTTGATATAGTTCTTCTAGTTTTTCATTTCTAAGTTTTTTATTTTCTGATAAATCATAGATTGTAAATTTGTTTTTTTCTTCATAAATATCTTCTTTAGATATGCATGCATCAAATATTGGTATTCCATTGTATGATTGAAAAATGTATGCGTTGTTTTCGTCATATTCTCTTGTAGTTTCTATTCCTGCTTTTTCTAGTGTCTTTTTTGCATATCCAAATATGTTATATTTTAGAATTCTTTTGAATAATTCTATATCTTTTAATAGTTCTAATTTTTGCTTACTGTATGTTTTATCATTTACAATATTTATTTCTAGCATTAAAAGTGATTTTAAATATTCTAGCAGTTCTTTATCATATATTCCACTATATTTTTTTATTTCTGTTTGTATTTTTTCAATTGAGAATCCTTCATTTTTATTTATTGATTTTGTTTTAATAAATTGAGGTTTTTCTGCTGTTTCCATGTACATTTCTCCTTTAATTGACTTTATTTTATCTTTTTGTATATTTGATTGTCAATGTTTTTTGTAGAGTTAATAAATTTTTCTAGTTTCTCATCTGAATAGTTTGTTATTTTACCTGTTGGAAGTATTAATAGTCTATCTATATTTATTTGTTTTATGAAGTCTATATTATGGCTTACTACTATTATTGTTCCATCATAGTTTTTGAAGTTTTCTCCTATTATTTTTTGTGTTTCTGGATCTAGATGGTTTGTTGGTTCATCTAATATTAGAAGGTTTGCTTTTTCAAGTAGTATTTTACATAGTGATAGTCTTGCTTTTTCTCCAGGGGATAGAACGCTTGCTTTTTTAAATACATCGTCTCCATAGAATAGAAATCTTCCTAGTATTGTTCTTAGTTCTTTTTCTGAATATTCTCTTTTATCTATGTTTTCTAATACTGTTTTGTTTAAATCTAATAGTTCTAGTTCTTGGGCATAGTAAGCTATATCTGTTTTGTTTCCATACCAAATGTTTCCATTAGTTGGTTTTAATCTTCCTAGTATTAGTTTTAAAAGTGTTGATTTACCTACACCGTTTTCTCCTACTATTAAGAATCGTTCTCTATTTGTTATTTGTATTGAGAGGTTTTTATATAGTGGAACTTTTCCTTCATAGTTAAATGTTATATCATTTATTTTTATTGGTATTTTTGATCCTTCTCTATTTGGTTTTATATTTAGTCTTAGCTTATTATATTTCTTTTCTCTTAGTTCTAGATTTTCTAGTTTTTTAGCTAGTTTTTTTTCTCTATCTTTTCCCATTTTCTTTAGTGCATGATTTGTTTGAGATGCTTGTTCTGCTTTTTTAATAAATGCCTGTAGTTCTTTTATTTCTTTTTCTTCTTTTTGAATTCTTTTTTCTTTTAGTTCTTGTTCTAGTTCTAATTTCTTTTTATATGTGTCGTAGTTTCCTTCGTATACTGTTATTTTCTTAGTTGTCTTATTTATGTACATTATTTTGTTTACTATATTATTTAAGAATTTTATATCATGGCTTATTACTAATACCATTCCTTTATAGTTTTTTAAGTAGTTTTCTACATAGGTTCTTGTTTTTTCATCTAAGTGGTTTGTTGGTTCATCTAATAATAGTATTTCTGATTTTGAGTATAGAAGTCTTGCGAATGCGATTTTTGATTTTTGTCCTCCTGATAAGTCTTTTAGTTTCATATCTATTAAGTCTAAATCAATATCCATATTTTCTATTATTTTTAATAGTATATTTTCGTATTTATAACAGTCATAATACTCTAATTTTTCTTGTGTTCTTGATATTTTTTTTAGTGTTTTATCGGTTGGATCATTAGAGGCCTCTATATATAGATTTTCTAATTCTTTTTCTAGTTTTTTTATTGGTCTTCCACTTTCTAAATATTCTAATACTGTTATATTTTCATCTTCAATTATTATTTCTTGTGGAAGGTATCCTACTGTTTTTTTATTTACTATTTTTCCATTATCTAATTCATGAATTCCTAATATTACTTTGAATAGTGTTGTTTTACCTGCACCGTTTACTCCTACTACTCCTACTTTATCGTTATCTTCTATTATAAATGATGTATTATCATATATTAAGTTTTCTCCAAATGTTAATGTTAAGTTTGAACCTCTCATGTGAATCACCTTTTTCAATTATACAAAAAATATAGATTTTAGTCTATATTTTCTTGTGTTAAGAAATTTGGAATTTCCGAATTTGCTTTTTTATTAAACATGTCAGTAATTCCGACATGTTGATTTCTATAGCTTTTCAGTATGCTCAAAAAATGAGCATTCTAATTTGAATTATCTCAAAAATTGTGACAGTTGATTTTGCTTCTTTTAAATTAATTTTCATTATTTTTCATAATTCCATAGTCCAAGTTTGCCATTTACTTTTATTTTTTTATCATATTTTTTTATATTTTCTAGTTTCCATGCATAATTCTCAACATGTCCACTATTCCCATATACTAAGTTGTTTTTCTTTTTTAATTTTGTATCAAATTCTTCTGTTACTTTTATGCAATCTACTAATTCTGCTTCTCCTATTATTTCACCACAGCTATATTCTAGATTGTAAACTTTAAATTTTTTTGCTTGATCTCTTTCTAATGATTTACCTGCATGTATTAGTATTTTTCCTCTATAGTTTGTTTTCCAACTTCTGAATTCATATTCTTTATATCCCTCAATTATAAGTGTTGCCCATGGTTCTTTTATTGTTAGTACTCTCATTTTACTCCTTTTAAAAATTATTTAGATATTTATTATAATCTATATTCATTAATTTGTTTGTATTTAATTTTATTTCATTTATTAGTTTATCTTTTATTTTATATACTAGGTCTAAATCTTCTTTTGTTATATCATTAGTTTTATATGCTTCTATTAGTTCATCTTCGTCTAAAATATTTATCTCATTATTCATGTATGTTATATCTAGATATAAATCGTCATAGCATGGTATTTTTGTATTTTCATATAATCCATTATTTTTTGTTATGTCAAAGTAGTATTCTAGTGGATTTTTATTTTCATCTAGAAATAGTCTCATTGCGTAGTTTTCATTTTTAGGTATTACTTCAAATATATAATATCCATTATCCATTACTGTTATATTTTCTTTTATTATAAATTTTTCTCTTACGCTTATTAGTTTTTTTACTGATACATAATAATCTTCTTCATCTAGAAATATTTTTATTTGGTATTTTTCTACATCTCTTAAATATGTATTACTTATAATTTTTCGTTTCATATTCTCACCATAATTATTATATATATTTCCTACTTTTATTTCAAGAAAAAAAGACTAAATTAATAGTCTTACATCCATCCGTTATTTGCGAACTGACAGCATGAACCTGGATCATTGTTTATTACTTGATTTTCTTCACTGCATGAGTATTCTGGTCTATATGTATGATTATAAATATGTTTGTTTATTACGTGTGTATGTATTGGACATACGTGTTCTACATTATGACAGAATTCTCTTTCTACACATTTATTTATAGCAGGTTCTACTATAGGGCATCCCATATTTCCTTGCATTGGCATACCATATCCCATTTGTCTGTCACAGCAGTTATTTTTGTTAAATAACATATTAATCCCCCTTACCTAGTTTATAATATGAGGATTAATTGATTTTGAATATGTATTTGTCTAATTTAAAAAGAAGTAGTTAAAATCTGCTCCTTTAAATATTTTATCTTATATATTTTTGACATATATTTTTTATTTTTTCTATATAATCGTCTATATATTTTCTTTTATAAATGTATATATAAGATGGATGTTCTATATAATAAATATTACTTGTATCTATATTATTGTTAGCAAAATATTTATGTATAAAATTATATGTTTTTTTACCTAGTGCAAAAATAATTTTTGGTTTATAATTATTTATTTCTAATAATAAGTTTTCTATACATGAGTTCATTTCTTCCATTGTCGGATATCTTAGTTTATTATTTTTATCTAATGGTAAACATTTAACCAGGTTAGTTTTATAAAATTTAAAATCATTTAATTTATTTTCTATTTTTTCAATAATTTTACCACTGTTTGTGTCATTACATAATGGAATTGTTTTATTAATATCTTCTACTTTTTTAGCAGATAATCCTATCCACATAATATCACAGGAACTTTTTTTATCAAGTAATGGTCTTTGATTTTTACAAAGTTTACATTTTTTACATTTACTTATTTCTTCTAGCACTATTCTGCTCCTTATAAATTTAAATATTAATTTTTTTCTAATTTTACTAGGTTCTTTGATAATGAAATTGTTTCATCACTTATTTTATATATTTTATTATCTTCTATTATTATGTTTTCTATTTGAGGAATATCTTTCATTACTCTTTCAATTTCGTGTTTTATATAGTGTAATTGTATACAATGTGGGGACTTATTTACTGATGCGAATGTTAGGGATTCTATTTTTTTTGTAGATATCATTCCACATATTTTTGTTATAGCCATATTTATATGTTCTTTTTCTAAACATAGATAGAGTATTGTATCGAATTCTTTTTCTAGTTTTTTAAAACCTTCTTTTTGCATTCTAGGTAAACATGTACCACAAATTAGTACTTTTCCTTTTACATCATAAATATTTGTTTCAAGTAAATTCATTAAAATCCACTCCTTTTAAACATTTTGTCAAGTTCACTTCTTGAATAGAATATTATTGATGGTCTTCCATGACAACAGTTATATGGGTTTTTACATTTTCTTAAATCATTTATTATGTTTTCCATTTCTTCTAGAGACATGTTTGTGTTTGCTTTTATTGCCATTTTACAGCTTAACATTTTAATTGCTTCTTCATTGAATTTTTCTATTTTAAAGTCTTTTTGTTTATTGATTACTTGTTCTACTAGATTATTTAATACTTTTTCTTCGAATCCTCTTGGTATCCATGTTGGGTGTGCTTTTATAATTATTGAGTTTACTCCAAATTCTTCTGCTTCTATATTGTTTTTTTCTAGTATATCCATGTTTTCTTTTAGTATTACGTAGTCACTTGTTGATAGTTCTATTGTTATTGGGAATAGTAAACTTATTTTATCTTGTGATGGTTTACCTAGTTTTTCTAAGAAATTTTCATAATTTATTCTTTCTTTTGCGGCATGTTCATCTATCAAGTACATTCCTAATTCATTTTGACATACGATATATGTTCCATGTACTAGTCCTACTGGATATAGTTCTGGAAGTGGTTCTATTTTGTGTTCTTCGTAAGGAGTTTCTTCTTCACTAATTAAATCATTATTTATTATTAGTTCTTGTTCTTCAAATAGACCTTTTGCTTCTTCATTTTCAAATAATTCTGTTTGTACTTTTTCTTCTCTTACTAAGTTTAGATTTACTTGTACATCTTCTTTATTTGCTTTTTTAGGTAATTCTTTTATTATAGGGATTAAGTTTCTTCCTGTTATATTATCTCTTACCATATTAGTTATTAATTTGCATAAGTCTTCCATATTTGAGAATTTTATATCCATTTTTGTTGGGTGAATATTTACGTCTACTAATGATGGATCTACTTCTATATTTAATACTACTACTGGATATCTATTATCTGGTTTATATGCATGATATGCATCGTTTATTACTCTATTTAATTCTGTATTTCTTACTATTCTTCCATTTACTAGTATTACCATTGCGTTTCTATTGGATCTATGTATTTCTGGTAAACTAATATATCCATTAATCATATAGTCTCTATTTTCTGCGCTTACGTTTAACATTTTTTTAGCTACATTTATTCCATATATATCTTTTATTGTTTTTAGTAGGTTTCCTCTTCCATCTGTATTTAGTATTATATTATCATTGTTTGTTAATACGAATCTAATATCAGGGTGTGATAAGGCTAATTTATTTATATAGTCTGTGATATTTGCTAGTTCTGTATATAGACTTTTTAAGTGTTTAAGTCTAGCTGGAGTATTATAGAATAGTTCTCTTACAGATATACTTGTTCCTGTTCTTGCATCACTATTTTCTACACTTATTATTTTTCCACCTTGTATTTCTACTGTTGTTCCTACTTCATTTTTACATGTTTTTAGTGTCACTTTTGATACACTGGCGATAGAGGCTAAAGCTTCTCCTCTGAATCCTAAAGTTTCTATATGATATAGGTCATCTTCTGTTTTTAATTTACTTGTTGCGTGTCTTTGGAAGGCTAGTACTGCATCATCTTTTTCCATTCCTATACCATTATCTGTTACTTTTATTTCTTTTGTTCCTGCTTCTGTTAGATCTATTTTTATTTCATTTGATCCAGCATCTATACTGTTTTCTACTAATTCTTTTACTACGCTTGCGCATTTTTCTACTACTTCTCCTGCCGCAATTTTATTAGCTAGGAGTTCATCCATTACTTTTATTACTGCCATAATTAACCATACTTTCTAAATAATCTGTTTATTATTTTGTTTATTATTACTTTTATAAAACTTGATATAAATGTACATACTGTTATTCCTAAAAATATACCTGTTTTAGTATCTTTTAATATATATACTCCTAATATACTCGATATTAATAATCCAAGTGTACCAAATAGGTTTCTTGTGTATCCTCTTAAATAATCTATTACTATACCTATTATTGTGATTATTGTTGTTATTTCAAATAGTTTTATATAATTTGTGAAATAGAATATTAATGATAGTGTTGACGTTACAAAGTAGAAATAAAAATATATGTTCATTAGTGTATAAGCAACACTTTCTATACTTTTTTCTGTTTTAGTTACTACTTCTGGTTTTCTATCTCTTTCATTTACTATTTTATTACAATTTGGACATGTTATATTTCTTATATCCTCCATTGTTTTTATTTTTTTTTCGAATTCTTTATTACAGTATCTACAATATAGCTTCTTTTTCATAATTTCACCAATATAATTATACATTATTTTAAATGTTTTTACTATATTATTAAAAAAGTTTAGATTTCTCTAAACTATTTTGTTCTTGTATCTATTTTAATTTTACTTTGTTTGTATGCATCATCAAATTCTTTTAGTAACTCTTCATGTTTTTCTAATTCTTTTACTACTTGATATGCTGGTTTATCATTTAAATATAATAAATTATTAACTGTTGTAAGTTTTAATCTATTATTTTTATCTTTTCCAATACTTTCAATTTTTGGATTATTCCATAGGTATCCATCGTTTCTAAGTTTTATATACATTTTCATTAAATCTTCATTACTTATATTTTCTGTATTTAGTTTATTATAAGCAAGTACTGTTATATTCATATTTCCTATTTTTAGTTCTTGCCCCATATTTGGTTGTTGTATTACATAACTATGATAAAATATATCTTCTTTAAAATTTGGTACTACTTTTATTATTTTATCATTTTCTTCAAATATTATTTCTTCGTTTTCAGTTTTGACATATTTTAATTTTTCTATTGGACAATTTGATAGGTCACAAATTTTATCTAAATTAATTATTATTTTTTTATAGTCTTCTTTTGATATATCATATTTATTGTATGCTTGATTTAATAATGTATATATTTGTTCTACTGTTATGTTTTTATTTTTTTTGAATATATCTATTATACTCATAAGTATCACCTACTTATAATCTAGCATAGTTTTTTAAAAATATCAATAAAAAAGAACCAATTATGGTTCTAAATATCTAGTTTTATTCCTAATTCTTTTAATTGATTTTCATCTACAATATTTGGTGCTTCGCTCATTAAATCTGATGCACTAGCTGTTTTTGGAAATGCCATAACATCTCTAATGTTTGTTGTTTTACATAATAACATAATTAATCTTTCCAGACCAATTGCTAATCCTCCATGTGGTGGACATCCATATTTTAATGCTTCTACAAACCAACCAAATTTACTATCTATTTGTTCTTGTGTTAATTCTAATGCTTCGAACATTTTTTCTTGAACTTTTTCATCATGAATTCTTATGCTTCCTCCGCCTGCTTCATATCCATTACATACTATATCATATGCTTTTGAATAGCAGTGTTCTTTATCATTTAATAATTTATCTACATCGCTATCTTTAGGCATTGTGAAAGGATGATGTGTAGCCATAAATCTATTTTCTTCTTCTGACCACTCAAATGCTGGGAAGTCTGTAACCCATAAAAATTTATAATCGCTGGGATCAATTAGATTTAGGTCTGCACCTAATTTACATCTTAATGCTCCAAGAGCTGTTTTTGTAATTTTGTATGTAGAAGTAATAATTAGTATTAAATCATTTTCTTCTAGTTTAAGATTATTAAATAGGTCTGATATTTCTTTTTCGTTTAACCCTTTTATACTTCCATTTAATTCTTTTTCTACTACTTTTAGGAATGCTAAACCTGAAGCTTTATATTTTTTTACAAAATCTGTTAACTTATCAATTTCTTTTCTTGAGTATTTATCTGCTACATTTTTGACAATTAAACAGTTTATAATATTATTATTATCTAAACTTGTTCTTAAAAATGGTATTTCTGTATTTTTAAATATTTCAGTTATATCAATTATTGGCATTTCGAATCTTAAATCTGGCTTATCTGAACCATATTTATCGATTGCGTCATCATATTTCATTCTCATTAAAGGAAGTTCTATATCATAATTTATAGTATCTTTAAATACTTTTTTAAATAATCCTTCTGTCATATTCATAACGTCTTCTTCTGTTACAAATGACATTTCCATATCTAGTTGTGTAAATTCAGGTTGCCTATCAGCTCTTAGGTCTTCATCTCTAAAGCATTTTGCTACTTGATAGTATCTTTCAAATCCACTTACCATTAATAGTTGTTTAAATAATTGTGGTGATTGTGGTAATGCATAGAATGATCCTTTCGATACTCTTGATGGAACTAAGAAATCCCTTGCTCCTTCAGGTGTTGATTTACATAAAACTGGAGTTTCCATTTCTAAGAAATCGTTATTATCTAAGTATTCTCTGATACTTTTTAGTGCTTTTGCTCGCATAATCATATTATTTTTTAAATTATTTCTTCTTAGATCTAGGTATCTATATTTAAGTCTTGTGTCTTCTAGAGCTGTTGTATTTTCTGTGATTTCAAAAGGAATATCTTTTGACATGCTGTATAGAGTTAATTCTTCTACAACAACTTCTATTTCTCCAGTTTTTAAAGTCTTATTTATACTTTCTCTTTTTTGTATTGTTCCTTTTACATTTATTGTACTTTCATTTTTCAATGAACTTGCTAAATCATAAAATTTATTTTCTGGGTTTACAACTAATTGTATTATTCCACTTCTATCACGTAAATCAATAAAAACAAGACCACCTAAATTTCTTTTTTTTGCTACCCAACCATTTAGATTAACTTTTTCGCCTACATTTTTTATGTTATATTTAATGTTATTCATGATGCTCCTCCTCTATGTTTTTGTCTAAGAATTCTATTAAATCATCTATATTTACTTTATATTCTTCTTTAGTATTATTGTTTTTAATTGTAAGAATATTTGTATTTAATTCTTCTTCTCCAATTATTATTACGTATTTTGCGTTTAGTCTATCCGCTTGTTTGAAGTTACCTTTTATGTTTCTAGACATTTCATCTATATCTGCTTTGAATCCATTCATTCTTAGGATGTTTGTTAATTTTAATCCTAGTTTTTTAGATTCATCATCCATTGGAATTATATATGTGTCTACACTTTTTTCTTCTTTAGGAAGTACATTTTCGTATTCTAGTGCAGTTAATAGTCTTTCTATTCCTGTTGCAAATCCTACTCCGCATACGTCTGGTCCACCGATAGTAGATACTAATCCGTCGTATCTTCCTCCACCGCATAATACGTTTTGACTTCCAAATCCTTCTACTTGTGCTTCTATTTCAAATACTGTATGTGTATAGTAGTCTAGTCCTCTTACTAAGTTTTCGTTTACCTCATATGGTATTTCCATTGTTTCTAAATACTCTTTTACTTTATTAAAGTGATTGATTGATTTTTCATTTAAATAATCGCTTATTTTTGGAGCATTTTTCATTATATCTAGTTCTCTATCTACTTTACAATCTAGTATTCTTAATGGGTTTGTTTCATACCTATTTCTACAATCTTCACATAATTCATCTAAGTGAGGTTTAAAGTATTCTAAAAGTGCTTCTCTATATTTTAATCTCGATTCTGTATCTCCTAATGTATTTATATTTACTTTTATTCCTTTTAGTCCTAATAGTCTATATAAGTTTACTGGTATACTTATTACTTCAGCATCTGTTATTGGGTCACTTGAACCAAATACTTCTACACCGAATTGTGTTAATTCTCTATATCTTCCTGCTTGAGGACGTTCATATCTATACATATTTCCGTAATACCAAGCTTTTACCGGTTGGTTAGGATTTCCATACATTTTATTTTCAACAAATGATCTTACGATTCCTGCTGTTCCTTCTGGTCTTAGAGTCATGTTACGAGCACCTCTATCTACAAAATCGTATGTTTCTTTTGTTACTATATCTGTTGTTTCTCCTACTCCTCTATGGAATAATTCACTTGATTCAAATACTGGTGTCCTCATATATTCAAAGTTGTATTTTTCCATCAATGTTTGAATTAAATCGTGAATATATATTAAGTTTTCTCCTTTTTTTCCATATACATCATATGTTCCTTTTGGTTTTTGTATCATTTTATCACTTCTTTCTTGTTAATGTCATTACTTTAATTTGTTTTGGATTTTCTTCATTTTTTATTTGGTTTAGTTCGTTATTGATACTTCCTAGTTCTTCTGTCAATCTAAAACTTTCTTCAAACATATCTGTTATTATTTTTCCTTCTTCTTCTACATTATATGTTTCTAAATTAATTTCTGGATATTGGTTTTGATATTTGTTTCTTTGATATTTGAAATATTTTTTTAAGCTTGTTCTTACTGTAATAGCAGGAAGGATACTTATTAAGATGTTTTTTGTTGTTGTATAATCTAGTGTTTTTGACGCAACTAGTAATGCACTTATAAATGTTATTGTACCAAAAACTGTTGGTATATTTGTTTTATATTTTTTATATTCTAATGCATTGAAACGAATGTTGTTTTTTTCTTTTATTTGTTCTAGTATATGATTATTTTTTTGTATTATATATTGTTTTAATTCTAATAATTCATTGTTTTCCATATAAATCCCCCAAAAATCAATATTTCTATTATATCAAATAAAGTGTTTTCTTGTATAGACTGAAATACCTTTTTGTGTATAAACTTTTATTTTTGATACACCAATACATTTTATAAAACCTAATCCATTTATTACGATGTCTTCGTTGTTAATTTTTATTTGTTGTTCTTCAAAAGATATATCTATTTTTTTATAATATCTATTAATATTTAATGTGTTTGACATGTATATTATTACATTGATGTTTTCTAATTCTATTAGTGCATATTTATCGATTTGTATGTATTGTTTCCCTTTTATTTGATAACTTAATGGTTTTATTTCTTTTTTTGGTATTATTCTTTTTAATTCTTTTCCATCTAGGTTATCATAAATACTTCCATTTGATAGTAGCCCTGGTGTATCTATTATATTTAGTTCATCGTTTATTTTTATTTTTATTTCATTTAATGTTGTAGATGGTAAAATACTTGTTGTTATTTCTTCTGTGTTGTCTGAGTAGTTATATATTATTTTGTTTATCATTGTACTTTTGCCTGCATTTGTATAACCAATTACGTATACGTTTTTTGTTTTTTTGTATTTATTTATTAGTTCTAATAATTTATCAAAATTATAGTTTTTATTACTACTGATGACTATTTTGTCTTTAAATTTTATTTTATATTTTTCCATATAATTTAATACTTTTTCATCTTTTGTTGTTTTTGGTAATATATCTTTTTTTGTAACTACTAAAAGTATGTCATTTTTTATATTATCTTTTATTAGATTTAGGTCTTTATTCATGTTAAATGCATCTATTACTAGAATTACTAGGTCTTTTGTATCGTTTATTTTTTTTAATATTTGAATAAATTCTTCATTTTCTTTTACTATTGTTTTATATTCTCCATAATTTCTAATTCTAAAGCATCTTTCGCATAGTTTATTTTCTGGATTTTTTGTATATCCAATTTGTTCTATTTTTTCTGTTTGGAGAATTGCTCCACACCCTCTACAATTATTCATAGTATTTTCCTCTATAGAATAATTCTTTTTTTGATAGTTTTTTAATTATTCTTTTTTCATATATTCTTGATATTTTTGTTGTTGTTTTTTCTTTGTTACTTATTGGATTGACTAGTATTGTTGTTATTCCAACTTTGTTTCCTCCTAATACGTCTGTTATTATATTGTCTCCAACTATAACTATTTCACTTATTGCGTATTTATATTCTTTTAGAATTAAATCAAATTTTTTTCTCATTGGTTTTTTGCAATTAAATGCGCAGTCTACTTCTAATTCTTCTTTAAAAGGTTTTAGTCTTACTTTGCCACTATTTGAAAAGATTATTATTTTGAACCCCATTTTTTTTAGTTTTATAATTAATTCTTTTAGTTTTTTATTTGGTTTTTTTATTGATAGTGGCGCCAATGTATTGTCTAAATCAAATAGTATGCATTTTATGCCTTTTTCTTTTAGTTTTTCGTAGTCTATATAATAAATGCTTTTAACGTATGCATCTGGGATATAATTTTCCATATTTCACCTCGTAACTCATTATAATTTTAGCATATTATGAAAAAAAAATAAATCTAAATTAAGATTTATTTTATATTACTTTTAATTATTTATTTTTTTTAAAAAAAGTTAATATTTGTACCCATTTTTTTATTTAAGTATTGTGTTAGGTTATTATTATAGTTGATTATATTATTTACATTTACACTTATAATGTTTTTTGATATTCCTTGTGCTGTTTTAACGTTTATTAGTGCTTGCATGAAGTTTTCTAATGATGCTTTTTTATTTGCTATTTTTATTATTTTTTCTATTTCGCTTTGTGATAGATCTTTGTTATTGAAAAATTGATATAGTGATATTCTATCCATTAATGATATTTCGTTTATTGTTTTTTCGCCACATAATACATCTATATCTTTTCTAAATCTTTCTAATGGAAATGATTTTTTTAATTCTTTTATTGGTGTTAGGAATAAACTATATGAGTATTCTTCTTTTAATGCGCTTTCCCATGTTGGTTCCATTGAGTATATACAGTTTATATCATATTTTTCATCTTTTATATATACTATATTTCTTGCGTGTAGTTGATTATCTTTTGTTATTAGTTTATATATTCCTGTTTTTATTCCTAATTCATTTAATACTTGGCTTATAATTCTTGTATATCCTGAACATATTATTTTGTCTGTATTAAATATTTTATGTAGTTGTCTTCCTTCCATTGAGTAGTTGTCTTCTGATTTTTTGTATTTGAATTTTTTTGCTATGTCATATACATATATTATTGTTTCAAAGTTTGTTAGTTTTTTTGTTTTAATATCTGTTATTATTTTATCTAGATTTTTTCTCATTATTATAAACTCATCTATTGTGCAGTCTGTTATTCCATCCTCATACCATATCTTAATAATTCTTCCATCTTCTAGTTGTTTTAGTTTTTCTATTTGTGGTATTGTTTTATTTTTTGTTATGCAGTTTATGAATTTGATTTTTTTATTTGTTTTATTTTCTATTTTTTTGATTGTTTCGATAACTTTATCTATTGTGTTTATTTCTTCAAGATTTATATTTAGCATTTCTAATTCATCTATATAGTTTAGTAATTTATTGAAATCATCTTCTTCACTATATAAGCAGTCTTCCTCAAAGTACATTTTAAATGGTAGTGTTAATGTTAATGAATTTTTATTGTATTTGTCTACTTTATTAATAGTAAGTTTTTGAAATTGTTTTGATTTGAATTGTATTTTTTTGTTTATATTTATTTTTAAGTCGTTTTGATATTCGAAGTCTTCTACGTCTTCTACATCAATTTGTTCTACGTTTGAGTATAGTAATAGTAGGTCATAGTCTTTTTTTGTTAGTGTGTAGTTTTCTTTTATTTTAATATATTTTGTATCTCCTAATTGTATTATTGAATTTTTGTTTAGTTCATTTTTTGATATAGTTATTGGAGTTATATTATTAATTTTATTATTCATAATATCCCTCCTTCTATTATTATTTTATCATTATATTGTTGTTTTATTTTGTAGTTTTTTGTTTTTTTTATACTTGTTTACACAATTATTTACATTTTTTTGTTTACATGTTATAATTTTTCAAAAAGAAGGGATGATTTTATGGATATTATTAAGACTAAAAAGAAAGGTTCTTTGATTGTTATATCTGGTCCTACTTGTGCTGGTAAGGGTACTATTTGTAAGGAGTTATTGAAGATAAATAAGAATATTTGGCCTTCTATTTCTTATACTTCTCGTCCTAAAAGGGATTATGAAACAAATGGTAAAGAGTATTATTTTGTTACTAAGGAGGAGTTTGAGGAAAAAATCAAAAATGGTGAAATGCTTGAGTATGCTCAGGTTCATTATAATGATTATTATGGAACACCTAGAAGTCATATTAAGGAAAAACTTGAGGAAGGTTACGACGTTTTATTAGAAATTGATATTCAAGGAGCAATACAAATTAAGGAAAAAGTTAGTGAAGCTATATTTATTTTTATTTTAGCACCTACTATGGAGGAAATTAAAAATCGCCTTATTAAGCGTGGTTGTGAAAATGAAGATCAGATGATTGAAAGATTTAAAACTGCTTATCGCGAGATTAATGAATTAACTAAGTATAATTATGTTGTTGTTAATG
>DFLA01000011.1 GCA_002374055.1 Caryophanales bacterium UBA3631 | reverse complement strand
TAGCAGAACTTAAAACAATCTTAAGAGTCCTATCAATATCATTATTAGACAAAACAGCACTTATTTTAGCAATTTTCTCCCCTTCTTTAATCAAATTATCATCAATAAAAGAACGATGAGACTTTGTAAGAGCCAAAAAATAAATACTTTCAAGCAAATTTGTTTTCCCTTGCGCATTTTCGCCATAAATTATATTAATATTAGGACCTAATTCTAAATTTAAATCAGAATAATTACGAAAATTAACAATATCAACAGACTTCAAAAACATAAAATTACCTCATTTCGCAAAATTAGCCCCAATTTTAAAAATTAACATAATTTATATACCCCTATACACATATACTATTATATCATAAAAAAAGCCTAAAAAAAACAAAAATGAGACAGTTTGTCCCATTTTTTAAGAATTTCTTCTTCTCCTTATCAATGATTCCAATAATGTTGCTCTAAAAATTTGATTTTCTAAAGAATAATATGAAATATCAAGAACAATCTTCCTATCATTTTGAAAAATTAGTTGAGAGCCTTCTTTAAACTTTTCATAATTAACAATGTTATTTAAAGAAATCCATATACAAGTATCAAATCTAGGAGAATTGGTAGGGAAAAAAATAATATTATTATATTCCTCAATAACAATAGGCAATTTATAATTCATATTTAAAATCCTTCTTGAACCATCGCATCTTCCCTTATATGAACAACCATAATACTTACAACTATCATCAATTATCTCTTTAACACTCTTTTCAATAACATAAGAATTGTCAATTTCATAAACATGAGATAATTCCTTATCAATAGGAATAATTGCACATGTACCCCTATTAATATAATAACTATCAAGTGTCTTCATCGTATATTCACCCCCCTAATAATATAATACGATAAAAATAAGCAAGCACCTTAAATATATCAGTATTTATTGTAGAAAAATGACATTTTTTGTCAAAAAAAACACATTTCTGTGTTTTTAATAAGTTCTAATAGGTAATATCAACTGAATTAAATCATCTTTACCCTTCTCTTTCAAAATAATTGGTTTTACTTCACCATTAAATAATAGCTCAACCTCATCACCATCAATTGATTTTAAAGCATCCATCATATATTTAGAACTAAATGCTATTCTAAAACCTTCTTCTATTTCATTCATTAAAGAAACTGTTTCTTCAACATTACCTATTTCAGGAATATTAGAAGATAATTTTATACAATCAGAATAACTTTCTAATTTAATTGTATTTTTATCAGATTCATTTGTCAATAATGAAGCTCTATCAATCGCATTATATAAATCATTTAATCTAACATTCATAGTTATGCTAAATACAGTAGGAATCAATTTAGAAGTATCAGGATAAGTTCCATTTACCAATCGAGATAACATAATAATTGAATTAAACTTAAATATAATCTTATTATTAAATATATGTAATTCTAAATCACCTTCATCATCACTAAATAATTTAACAAGTTCATACAAATTTTTAGTAGGAATAATAATATTTATTTTTTCAACAACATTATTATCCAATTTAATAATCTTTTTAGCCAACCTATATGAATCAGTAGCAACACATTCTAAAGTATCACCTTCTATTTTAAAATTCAAACCTGTTAAAGCTGGACGAGATTCTTGTGTAGAAGTAGCAAACAAAGTTTGATTAATAATACTTTTGAACATCTTTTTACTAATAATAATAGGATTCTTATTATCTTCCAAATCTAAAACTGGGAAATCAGATGCATTATTACAATTTAAATTAAATGATGAATTTGAAGTATTAATATATAATTTAGACTCCATAACCTCTTCAATATTAATAATTTCATTAGGTAATTTCTTAATTATTTCATAAATATATTTACCTGATACTACTATTTCACCACATACCTCAATATTCTCTATTTTTTCCTTAGGGATAAAAGTTTTAATAGCAATCTCATTATCAGTACTCATTAAATACAAACCATCAGAAGAAAGTTCAAATTTAATACAATTAAGTATAGGAATTAAATTCTTACTAGAAATACCTTTTATAACATAATTTAAATGTTCCATTAATATATTTTGTTTAATTTTTAGTTTCATAATTATTCTCCTTTTTTTATTATTTTATTTAATTATTATATTTATTATTAATGTGGAAAATGTTCAAAACTAACATAATCCCTTTATTTTATTGACTAAACTAAGTGTGCAAAAGAAGTTCAAATAATGTTTATATTTAAAAGTTTTGCACCTACTTTAATTTGGATATCATCTTATCAACCTCATTTTTAAGTTGTTCATCAGATGAAATTTCTTTTCTAATCTTTTCAACAGAATGCATAACAGTGGTATGATTTTTTCCACCGAATTCTGCACCAATTTTAGGTAAAGTTTCTTCTAGAACAGTCCTACATATATACATAGCAATCTGCCTAGGTACAGAAACATTAGTAACTCTTTTTTTACTTTTTAACTCTTCAACAGAAATATTATAGTGACTAGCAACAACCTGCTGCACCTGCTCTATTTTATTTTTTGAAATAATACTTTTTACAAAATAGTCTTTTAAAGCATCTACTGCTAAATCAAGCGTTATAGTTGAACTATTCATCATGGTAGCATAAGCAAATATACGGGTAATTGCACCTTCAAGCTTTCGAATATCACTACTACAATTACTAGCTATATATTCTTTAACATCATTTGGAAGTTTATTACAAATCTCATTTGCTTCTATTTTTTTATCAATAATATCAAGTCTCAATTGAAAATCAGGAGGCAAAATATCAATAGTTAAACCCCAATTAAAACGAGTTCTAAGCCTCTCTTCTAACTTATTTAAATCATCTGGCGATCTATCGGAAGATATTATAATCTGTTTATTATTACAATGTAATTCATTAAAGGTATTAAAAAATTCTTGCTGAGTTTTATTAGCAATCTCTAGATATTGAATATCATCAATCATTAATACATCAATATCACGATACTTCTTTTTAAAAGCCTCGATCATCTCAAAATTATTCTCAGATTTATTTTTTCTATATATGTTCAAAAAATCATCTACAAATCTTTCACTTGTAACATACAAAACCCTTTTCTTATTATTTTTAACAATATAATTACCTATTGCATGCATCAAATGTGTTTTTCCAAGACCACTTTTACCATATATAAAAAGAGGATTATACATAAAACCAGGTTTTTCAGCAACAGCAAGAGCAGTTGCCTTAGCAAATTTATTACTCTGCCCTACTATAAAATTATCAAAAGTATATCTAGGGTCCAGATTAGATTCAAAACCAGACAACGAAGGAACTCCAACAGATTCAGCATCTATAACTACATTATTTTTAATTTCTTCCTCTATTACATATTCAAAATTAAAATTTGTACCAGTGATTTCTGTAAAAATCTCCTCTACTAAACTATTATAATTTTCCTTTAAATGTTTTTTATGAACAGCCATAGGCACAAGAACTTTTGCACTATTCTCATTTAAATCAATCAATTTAGTATCCATAAACCAGGTTTCATATAATATAGGATCAAGAATATCTTTAATTTTCTCAAGAAATAAATTCCATATATTACTTATATCCACATATATCACCACCCAAATAACAATATAATTGTACAATAAACAAATTAAAAATTAAAGTAATTTTGAACAATATTTAAAAAAAATAAAGTGATGAAATAATAGAAAACACAATTTTGAACATAAAAAAACATAAAATAAAGTTATAAACACGAATTGAACACAACTTTTGAACACAAAAAAGTAAAAAAAAATAAGCCAATATGTAAGTTTTGAACAATTTATGTGCAAAACTTTTTAAAACTTATAAACATTGTAGAAATCGTTATACACATTTATGTTCAAAACGGTTATTTACTATTAAAGATTAAAGGTTTTGAACATTGTTGAAAAAAATTATAAAAAAATAGAAACGTGTTCAAAGTTTTGCACATAAAAACTTTTTTAGCAAAAATAATAGAGTAAGAATATTAAAATAAATAATATTTAATAAAAAATATTTGACAAATAAATAAAAAATATATATAATGTTAAAAGCAAAGGGAAATTTTAGTTCAGGAGGTGTAATAATGAAAAGAACATATCAACCAAATAATAGAAGAAGAAGTAAAAAAATGGGATTCATGGCACGTATGAAAACAAAGATGATTAATTCAAGAAGAAGAAAGGGCCGTAAAGTATTAGCTCATTAATAATACCACTGTTAAACAGTGGTTTTTAATTATATATATATTTAATGGTGATATTATGAAAAAAATAAATATTATTAAAGAAAGTAAAGATTTTGAAAAAATAATAAAAAATAATAAATCATTTAAGACAAAATATTTCTATATATATGTTCAAAAAAAAGAACAAAAGAATTACCGTTTTGGAATATCTGTTGGTAAAAAAATTGGAAATGCAGTAAGAAGAAACAAAATAAAAAGACAAATAAAAGAAATAATATCAAAAAATGACTACCAAAAAAACTTTGATTGTATTATAATAGTAAGAAGAGAAATCAATAATGCTAATTTCTCGAAAATAAGTGAAGATCTTAATAAAGTATTAATTACACTAAAAAAGGAGATAATAAATGAAAAATAAAATAATTAAAATATTAACAATACTATTTGTAACCACATCATTAACAGGGTGTACAAAAGTTTTAAAGGAAAATAAACAACCAGTTCAAAACCCAGAAACAGGGCAAAGTCTAGTTAAAAATATATTATGTCAACCAGAAAATGAAAAAACTAGAAATATCTATTTAGAACACAACGTAGATCTAGATAAACTTCCAAAATGTAAAGATTATAAAATATCATCAAACGGATATGAAGGACTATGGACAACATTATTCGTAAAGCCAATAGCTAAATTAATAATATTAATAGGCGATTTAGTAAAAAATTATGGATTATCAGTAATTATATTAACATTGGCTATAAGAGGAGTTTTATATCCTGTAACTAAAAAAACAGCAATGCAATCAGAAAATATGAAAAAGGCAAAACCAAAACTAGATAAATTAGAACAAAAATATAAAGGAAAAACAGATCAAGAAAGCATGATGAAAAAATCACAAGAGATGATGTTAATATATAAAGAGAATAACATTAATCCATTATCAGGTTGCCTTTTCTCATTAATACAAATACCACTTTTCTTTGCTTTTTATGAAGCATTAAATAGATTACCAGTAATATTTGAAGAAAACTTTTTAGGATTTCAACTAGGAACAAGCCCAATGACTGCATTTAAATCAGGAAATATGTTATATATAATATTCCCAATACTAGTAGCAGCAGCAACATTCTTTTCATTTAAACTTAATTCAACAGCATCAATGAACGAGGACCAAGCAAAACAAATGAAAATGATGATGAATATATCAGTAATATTCATATCAATTGCGTCATTTACTATGTCTACAGGAATTGAATTATATTGGATATTCAATAGTGGATTTACAGTAATTCAAAACTTAATAGTAAAAAGGAGAAAGAAAAATGCTAACATTATCTAGATTTGAAGGAAAAACAGAAAATGATGCAAAAGAAAAATGTTTAATAGAATTAAATTCAAAAGAAGAAGAACTATATATTAAACAAACAGAAACAGAAGCTAAATTATTTAAATCAAAAAAAATAATAATAGAAGCAATAAAAAAACAAGATATAATTGATTATATAAAAGAATATATTAAAGAATTAGATAAAAGCTTTAATATAGAAATAAAATCAGAAGTAAATGAAAATGATGATATAATAAAAGTAATACTTGTGTCAAATAACAATCCGATACTTATAGGAAAAGATGGAAAAAATATAGAGGCAATACAAGCATTATTAAGAAATTCAATAAGAAATCAAATTGGAATAGATATTAAAATAAATGTAGATGCCTCAAATTATAAAAAGAAAAAAGAAGAAAGTTTCGAAAGAGAAATAAAAAAGATATTAAGAGAAGTATCAATATCACATATGGAAACAAAATTAGATCCAATGAACTCATATAAAAGAAGGATAGTACATAATCTAGCATCAAAATATAATAATATTAAAACAGAGTCTGTTGGTGAAGAACCAAATAGATATACAATAATAAAATACGAAGAAGACTAATCTTCTTTTTTTCTTGACTATAAATACAAAATAAATTAGAATAAAGAAGAGAAAGAGGGATAATTATGAATGATACAATAGCAGCAATATCAACAACAACAGGTGCAGGCGCTATATCAATAATAAGAGTAAGTGGAGATAAAGCTATAGATTTAGTAAATAAAATATTTAAAGAAAAAGACTTAACCAAAGTACAATCGCACACAATTCACTATGGACATATTGAATATAAAGGAAAAATAGAAGACGAAGTACTTATATCAATAATGAAAGCTCCAAAAACATTCACAACAGAAGATGTAGTAGAAATAAATTGTCACGGAAGTATACTAGTAACAAAAAAAATACTAGAAATACTACTAACAATAGGATGTAGACTAGCAGAACCAGGTGAATTTACAAAACGAGCATTCCTAAATGGAAGGATAGACTTAATTGAAGCAGAAGGAGTAATGGACTTAATAAATTCAAAAAGTGAATCTGAAAAGAAATTAGCACTTAATCAAATAGGAGGTAAAGTATCTAATTTGATAAAAGAACTAAGACAAAAAATACTAGAAGTTTTAGCACAAATAGAAGTAAAAATAGATTATCCTGAATATGAAGATATAGAAGAAGTAACATACAATGATTTAAAAACAAATATAAATGTAGTAGAACAAGAGATAAAAAAAATAATTAAAGAAAGTGAAAATGGAAAAATAATAAAAGAAGGAATAAAAACAGCAATAGTAGGTAGACCAAACGTAGGGAAAAGTAGTCTTTTAAATAATTTATTACAAGAAGAAAAAGCAATCGTAACAGATATAGCAGGAACAACAAGAGATATAGTAGAAGGAACCATAATAATAAATGGAGTAAAACTAGATTTGATAGATACAGCAGGAATAAGAAAAACAAATGATATCGTTGAAAGTATTGGAGTAAATAAAAGTTTAGAAACAATAAATAAAGCGGATTTAATTCTATTAGTTCTAAATAATAATGAGGAATTAACTGATTATGATAAAGAAATACTAGATAGTATTAAAGATAAAAAACATATTATAATAATAAACAAAATAGACCTTGAATCAAAAATAGGCAATATAGAAGATAAAAATATTATAAAAATAAGTGCACTTAATAATAAAGGAATAGAAGACTTAAAAAACAAAATAACAGAAATGTATAATCTTGAAGAGATAGAATCAAAGGACGCAACATATTTAACAAATGCACGAGGACTATCACTTTTAAAACAAGCAGAAGAGATAATAAAAGAAGTAAACAAAGGTATAAAAAATCAAGAACCAATAGATATGATAGAGATAGACTTAAAAAGAATATGGGAATTATTAGGAGAAATAACAGGAGAAACATATCAAGAAGAACTAATAAACCAATTATTCAGTCAATTTTGTTTAGGAAAGTAAGAATCGAAAGATTCTTTTTCTTGTACAATCAAAAAATTAAGTGTATAATATATTTGCTAAAAAGGAGTGAGTGTATGGAATATGAAGTAATAGTTGTTGGAGGAGGACATGCTGGATGCGAAGCAGCACTTGCAACATCAAGATTAGGACATAAAACATTACTAGTAACAGGAAATTTAAAGAATATAGCAGACATGCCATGTAACCCATCTATAGGTGGAAGTGCGAAAGGAATAGTAGTAAGAGAAATAGATGCACTAGGTGGCGAAATGGGAAATAATGCAGATAAGAGCCATATACAAATAAAAATGTTAAACTCATCAAAAGGTCCAGCAGTCAGAGCACTAAGAGCCCAAGCTGATAAAATAACATACCCTAAAAATATGCAAGAAACATTAAATAATCAAGAAAATCTAGAGATAAGAGAATCATTAGTTGAAGATTTAATGACAGAAGAAGGTAGAATTACTGGAGTCATACTAGAAAATAATGAAAAAATTCAATGTAAATCAGTAATACTAACAACAGGAACATATTTAAAAGCGGATATATTAATAGGAAGTACAAGACATAGAGAGGGACCTCATGGTGAAAGACCAAGCCAACATCTAAGCGATGCATTAGATAGATTAGGATTTAAAATAATAAGATTGAAAACAGGAACTCCACAAAGAATAGATAAAAAATCAATAGATTTTTCAAAAACACAAGTAGAAAAAGGAGACGACGTATTCCATACATTCAGTTATTATAACGAACCTATATATAAAATAGAGGACCAAGTTCCTTGTCATTTAATATATACAACACCAGAGACACACCAAATAATAAAAGATAACTTAACTAAATCAAGCATGTATGGAGGATTAGATGATATAAAAGGAGTAGGTCCAAGGTATTGTCCATCAATAGAAGATAAAATAGTAAGATTTAGTGACAAAGAAAGGCATCAATTATTCCTAGAGCCTGAAAGTTTATATTATGATGATATATATTTGCAAGGATTCTCAACAAGTATGCCATATGATATACAAGAAAAAATGGTACATAGCTTACCAGGATTAGAAAATGCTAAAATATTAAAATATGCATATGCAATAGAATATGACGCAATAGATGCGAAAGACTTAAAACAAACACTAGAAACAAAAATAATAGAAAATCTATATACTGCTGGTCAAATAAATGGTACAAGTGGATATGAAGAAGCAGCATGCCAAGGATTAATTGCAGGTATAAATGCATCCCTTAAACTAGAAAATAGAGAACCATTAATACTAAAAAGAAATGAAGCATATATCGGAGTATTAATAGATGACCTTGTAACAAAAGGAGTAAGAGATCCATATAGATTACTAACATCACGTGCAGAATATAGATTACTATTAAGACATGATAATGCAGACTTAAGACTATCAGAATATGGCCATCAAATAGGATTAATAAATGAAGAAAAATATAAAAAATTACAAACAAAAAAACAAGAAATAGAAGATTTAAAGAATCTATTAAAAACAAATAAAATAACTCCAACAAAAGAAACAAATGAATTCTTGAGTAGTATCAACTCAGCACAAATAAAAGATGGATTATCATTATATGATTTGTTAAGAAGACCAGAAGTAACTATGGATTCATTAAACCATTTCATAGAAATACCATATAATGAACTAGTAAAAGAACAAGTAGAAATTAGTATTAAATACGAAGGTTATATTAAAAAAGCAGAAAAAGAAGCAGAAAAAATGATTAACTTAGAAAATAAAAAAATTCCAGAAGATATAGATTATGATAAAATACATAACTTAGCTAGTGAAGCAAAACAAAAACTAAAAGAAGTTAGACCAACATCAATTGGGCAAGCGATTAGAATAAGTGGAGTAAATCCAGCAGATATATCAATAATAATGATATATTTAAAAAAGGAGTATAACCATGAATTTAAATAATTTCATTAGTGAATTAAAAAAAATAAACATAGAAATAACAGATATACAACTAGAACAATTAAATAAATACTATGAATTATTAGTAGAATATAATAAGGTAATGAATTTAACAGGTATAATAGAATTAGAACAAGTATACCTAAAACATTTTTATGATTCATTAACACTAACAAAAGTAATAGATCCAACTAAAGAAGAATCACTATGTGATGTAGGAACAGGAGCAGGATTTCCTGGACTAGTTATAAAAATATTATTTCCCAATTTAAAAGTAACACTTGTAGATTCGTTAAATAAAAGAATTGAATTTCTAAAAACAGTTATAAAAGAATTAAATCTAAAGGATATAGAAGCAATACATGCAAGAGCGGAAGAATTTGCACAATTAAATAGAGAAAAATATGATATAGTAACATCAAGAGCAGTAGCGCCTTTAAATATTCTATTAGAGTATAACATTCCACTTTTAAAGGAAAATAAACATTTTATCGCATATAAAGGAATTATTTCCCAGGAAATAATTAATAGCGAACATGCATTAAAAGAATTAAATGCAAAAGTAGAAAAAATAGAAGAATTTTTATTACCAATAGAACAAAGTAATAGAACGATTATATCAATAAAAAAAGAAAAAAAAACAAATAAAAAATATCCTAGAAAAAATGCAGATATAAAGAAAAAACCATTATAATTATTTGATTTTTATCAAATAATTTTTTTATTTCCCAAAATCACTTGTTTTATTTCCCAAAATATAGTATCATAGAATTATAAAAGAATAAAGAAGGGATTTTATTATGGAAGCAAGTAGAAAAAAAGTAGTTGAGCTAAATATACAAGATGTATTACCAAATAGATTTCAACCAAGAATTAAATTCAATGAAGAAGCAATAAATGAATTATCAAAATCAATAAAAGAACATGGAGTAATACAACCAATAGTAGTTAGACCAATAGGAGATAAATTCGAAATAATAGCGGGAGAAAGAAGATATAAAGCATCATGTATGGCTGGATTAAATACAATACCAGCAATAATAACAGATTTAAATGATAAAGATAGTGCCGAAGTTGCTTTAATAGAAAACGTACAAAGAGAAAACTTAACACCAATAGAGGAAGCAATCTCCTATAAAAAAATACTTGATATGGGATACATCACGCAAGATGGTCTTGCATCAAAACTAGGAAAAACACAATCAACAGTTGCAAATAAATTAAGACTTTTAAACCTAGATGATGAAGTTCAAGAAGCTTTATTAAATGAAAAAATATCAGAAAGACATGCAAGATCACTACTAAAACTACAGAATAAAGAACAACAAAAGCAATTACTAAATAAAATAATAAATGAAAGATTAACAGTAAGACGAGCAGATGAAGAAATAGATAAATTATTAAACGGTGAAAATATAAATGAGACACAACAAAATACACAATCAGAACCAAAAGAATTTAAATTTATTAATATTCCTACAATAGAGCCACAAAAACAAGAAGAACCTGAAAATATTAAAGAAGATATGGATGATATGGAGAAAGCAGAAATACAACCTAGTAAATTCTTTAATATTTTAGATGAAGAAAAACAAGAACCAAAAGTAGAAGAACAAATTGTAGACTTTAATAAAATATTCATGAATCCAGTAGATGATACATCAAGTATGAATAATAATGCACTATTAGAAGAATTAAATGAAATAGAAAATAGTATAAACAATAGTAGTACAATAAAACCAATAAATAATGAAGCAACAGAAGAACCAAAAAATGAAGAAAAATCAGAAGAAAAGGTATCAGAATCAGCAGAAAAAATAGAACAACCAATAAATGATGAAGATGATGATTTAGATTTTATAGAAGAATTTGAAGATGAAGAAGAAATTAAACAATCAAATTCTTCAACACAACAAGAAGAAAAAGACAATAAAACAATAATTATACCAGAAACAAAAATAAAAAGCTTCAAAGATGTACTACAAATAATTAGAGAATGCTCAGATAAAATAGAAGAAGCAGGATTTATAATAGATACAGAAGAATATGACTTAGATGACACATATCAAGTGGTATTTAAAATTAATAAATAACAACCAAAACAAGGATTCAACATCCTTGTTTTATATTTAAAAAAATGATAAAATATAAACATTAAGAAAGGAGGAGTGTGATGTTCGAATTAGTATCAAAATATAAACCATCAGGAGATCAACCAGAAGCAATAAAAAAATTAACAGATGGAATAAAAGAAGGGAAAAAACACCAAGTTTTATTAGGAGCAACAGGAACAGGAAAAACATTTACAATAGCAAACGTAATAAAAGAAATTAATAAACCAACATTAGTACTTGCACATAACAAAACATTAGCTGGACAACTTTATGCAGAATTAAAAGAATTGTTTCCAAACAACCATATTGAATACTTCGTATCATACTATGACTACTACCAACCAGAAGCATATGTTCCATCATCAGATACATATATAGAAAAAGATGCATCGATAAATGATGAAATAGACGAACTAAGACACTCCGCAACAGCGTCACTACTAAACTATAATGATGTAATAGTAGTCGCAAGTGTATCATGTATATATGGTATAGGTGAAATAGAAGAATATAAAAATAAAACATTAACACTATCAGTAAACCAAGAAATAGATAGAGATGAAGTACTAGAAAAACTAGTAAATATGCTATATGAAAGAAACAATATAGACTTAAAAAGAGGCTCTTTTAGAGTAAAAGGAGATATATTAGAATTAGTTCCAGTCAGTCAACATGGAAAAGCATTAAGAATAGATTTCTTTGGAGATACAATAGATAGAATATCAGAATTTGATACACTAACAGGAGCAATTTTATCAAATAAAAAAACAATAACAATATTTCCCGCATCACACTTTGTAACAAGTGAAGAAAAACTAAAAATAGCAATAAAGAATATAAGAAAAGAATTAGAAGAAAGACTTGAATTTTTTAAACAAAATAATAAATTAATAGAATATCAACGATTACAAGAAAGAACAAACTATGATATGGAGATGCTAGAAGAAACAGGTTTTTGCAGAGGTGTAGAAAACTATTCAAGACCACTTGCTCTAAAAGAACCAGGAGCAACACCAACGACATTAATAGATTTTTTTAAAAAAGACTTTTTACTTGTAATAGATGAATCACATGTAACCGTGCCACAAGTCAGAGGAATGTATAATGGAGATAGAGCTAGAAAACAATCACTAGTAGACTATGGATTTAGACTCCCAAGCGCACTGGATAATAGACCATTAAAATTCAACGAATTTGAACAAAAACTAGATAAAATAATATATGTTTCAGCAACACCAGGAGATTACGAACTGGAAAAAAATCCAGAATATATTGAACAAATAATTAGACCAACAGGACTACTCGATCCAGAAATAGAAGTAATACCAACAAAAAATCAAATAGATGACCTAATTGAAAGAATAAATGAAAGAATAAACAATAATGAAAGAACACTAATAACAACATTAACAATTAGAATGGCAGAAGAATTAACAACATATCTAAAAAAAATAAACATGAAAGTAGCTTATCTGCATAGTGAAATAAAAACACTAGAAAGACTAAAAATAATTAGAGACCTAAGACTTGGTAAATACGATGTACTAGTTGGAATAAATTTATTAAGAGAAGGACTGGATATACCAGAAGTATCACTAGTAGCAATAATGGATGCAGATAAACAAGGATTCCTAAGAAGTGAAAGAAGTTTAATACAAACAATAGGAAGAGCAGCAAGAAATGCAAACGGACATGTTATAATGTACGCAGATACAATAAGCGACTCAATGAAAATAGCAATAGAAGAAACAGAAAGAAGAAGAAAAATACAACAAAATTATAATAAAGAACACAATATAACTCCAAAAACAATAATAAAAGAAATCAGAGAAGTTGTATCAAATATAAAAGAAACAGAAGAAAAAGAAATAAAAATGACAAAACAAGAAAAACAAAACCTAATGCTAAAAATCGAAACAGAAATGAAAGAAGCTGCTAAAAACATGGATTTTGAAAGAGCAATGGAATTAAGAGACATATTATTTGAACTAAAATCAGAGTAGGAGGAAGTATGAGAATAATTATAAAAGAAAATAAAAAAATCAGACTAAATAAATTCATTGAATGGTTGATATACATGATAGGATACTCATTAGTATTAATAGCAGTAACAACAATATTCAAAAATACACTATATATTGATAATAGCTATTTTGGAATATGGAGTTTAATTGCAACAATAATAATTTATATATTAAATAAAACAATAAAACCATTAATAGTTTGGCTAACACTACCAATAACAGCATTAACATTGGGACTATTCTATCCATTCATAAATGTATTAATATTAAATATGGTAGCATTTATTCTAGGTGAACATTTTGATATACCAGGAGGACTAATAATGACATTTGTAATAGCAGTTCTAATATCATTTATGAATCTTATAATGAAAAACATAATAAAAAAAATAATAGATGGAGTTAAACAATGAAATCTACAATAATTGATATAGGACCTATCAAAATATATTGGTATTCAATAATGATTTTATTAGGAGTAATAATAGGATTTTATTTAGTAAAAAAAGAAGCAAAAAGAAACAATATATCAGAAAAAAAAATAACAGACATGCTATTTTATACAATGATATTAGGTATTATTGGAGCAAGACTCTATTATTGCTTATTTAATTTAGATTATTATTCAAAAAACATAATAGATATAATAAAAGTATGGGAAGGTGGACTAGCAATACATGGAGGCATAATTTCAGGGGCAATATTCATAATATATTATACAAAAAAAAATAAACTTAATACGTTAAAAGTATTAGATATATGCATTCCAGGATTGCTAATAGGCCAAACACTAGGAAGATGGGGAAATTTCTTTAATCAAGAAGCCCATGGTCCAATAACAACACTTAATCACCTAAAAGAATTACACATACCAAAATTTATCATAGATGGAATGAAAATAAATCAAAACTACTATATCCCAACATTTTTTTACGAATCATTATGGTGCCTCATTGGATTAATAATAATATTACTTACAAGAAAAATAAAACAAATAAAAATAGGACAAATAACAGGATTTTATTTTATATGGTATGGAATAGGAAGATACCTAATAGAATCATTAAGAACAGATAGTTTAATGCTAAATACAATAAAACAAGCACAACTAATATCAATAATAATGATTATAATAGGAACAATAGTAATAATTACAAGTAAATCAAAAGAAAAATACAATAGTTAAAAAATATTATTGTATTTTTTATTTAGATTATTATTACCACTTTAATTTACATATCAAACAAGAAATAGTATAATATTTACTAGTTAAATGAAAGGAAGATTACTGTGAATAAAAAAGTTGTAGTAATGGGTGGAGGAAATGGACTATCAACATTACTAAAAGGATTAAAACAATTTCCAATAGACCTAACAGCCATAGTATCAGTATGTGATGATGGATCATCATCAGGAATACTTAGAAAAGAATTTAATACCCCAGCAATGGGAGATATAAGAAGAGTTTTAATATCACTATCAGAAACAGAACCATTAGTAGAAAAAATGTTTAATTATAGATTTAAAACAGATAGTTACTTAAATGGACACGCCGTAGGGAATTTTCTACTACAAGCAATGACAGATATAACAGGAAGTGTATCAGACGCAATAATATCCCTAGGAAAAGTAATTAATTTAAAAGGAAAAGTTATTCCATTAACAGAAAATGGAGACATAACATTAGTAGCAGAAATGACAGATGGTACAATTGTTGAAGGTGAACATAACATTACAGAGGCTGGAAAAATAATAAAAAAAGTATACTATAAAAACGATCCAGAAATAACAAAAGAATCATTAAATGCAATACATGATGCAGATTTAATAATACTAAGTGTTGGAAGTCTATATACAAGTATAATTCCCAATATAATACCAAAAGAAATGAAAAAAGAATTAGAAAAAAGTAAAGCAAAAATAATGTATGTATGCAATATAATGACACAACCAGGAGAAACAGATAAATTCAAAGTAAGTGACCATATAAATAAACTAAATGAATATCTTGGAAAAAGAAATGTTGATGTTGTAATAGCAAATAAAGGAAAAATTGAACCAAATATAATAAATAAATACTCAACATTAGAACAAAAAGACCCAGTAATTTTAGATAAACAAAACCTAAAAGGAATTGAAGTAATAAGTGATAATTTAGCAAAAGTAGAAGAAGGTTCATTAAGACATGACACATTAAAATTATCACTAGATATATTTTCATACCTATTAAAATAATGTCATTCACAAGTAAAATAAAGACAGAAATAAGTAAGCAAAAATACAACAAAATAGAAAAAATAACATTACTCTCTGGAATATTAAAAAATGAAAATATAGAAGACACACTAAAAGTACAAACAGAGAATAAAGAAGTTGCGGATTTAGTATTTAACTTATTTCAAGAACTATATAAAATAGTATCTAAAATTACAGTAAGAAAAGGATATAACTATAACAAAAACTATATATACATAATAGAAGTAACAAATAAACAAAAAGAAATAATAGAAGAATTGAGACTAAAACAAATAATACCAGAAGAATACATAGTAGCAGATGATAACTTAATAAGAACGTACATAAAAGGAGTTTTTCTAGCAAAAGGAAGTATCAACGATCCCAAAACATCTAGATATCATATGGAAATCTTAGTAGAAGAAAAAAAATATGCAGAATTTATAAACGATATACTAAATAATTATCAATTAAATAGTAAAATTCTAAAAAGAGAAAATAAATATATGATATATATAAAAGAAGCAGAAAAAATAGGAGACTTTCTTAGATTAATAGGTACAACAAAAGCATTACTATATTATGAAGATATAAGAATATACAGAGATCATGTAAACATGACAAACAGATTAAACAACTGCGAACAAGCAAATGTTGATAGAATAATACAAACAGCAAATGAACAAATAAAAGATATAGAAATAATAAAAAAATATGGATTTGAACTATTGTCAGAAAAAGAACAATTAGCGGCAGAATATAGACTTAAATATAAAGATGCATCATTACAGGAACTAAGCGAAATAATATCACTAGAAACAAATACAAAAATAACAAAACCTGGATTACACCATAGATTTGATAAAATAAAGAAATTCGCGCAAAAATTAAAAGAAAAGGAGGAACAAAATGATAAACTTCTTTAAAAAATTAGATGAAATAATAGATAAACATACTAATGTAATAATAATGGGACATAAGAATCCTGATTTAGATTGTATAGGTTCATCACTTGGAATCTATGAAGCAATTGATAAAGAAAAATATATATTTAAAACAACAGACAAAGTAAATGAATCAATGCAAAAAACATATAAAGAACTAGAAAAAGAAAATATTAATTTTATAAATAAAAATAATTATAAAGAAAAAATAAATAACACATTATTGATAATTACAGATTTACATAGAAAAAGTTTATTAGAATATGAACAAATACTAGAAGAAATAGAAGATGTAGTAATAATAGACCACCATATAATTGGAAAAGATAAAGTTGAATCCAAACTAGAATACATAGATCCTAAAGCATCAAGCGCAACAGAAATAATAACACATTATCTAAAACATAAAGAGAAAACAATAACACCTACAATAGCAACTATAATGCTTGCTGGAATAGAAATAGATACAAACGGATACAACATGAAAACATCAGAAAAAACATTTAAAACAGCAGCATACCTAATGTCTATGGGGGCAGATAATATACTAAAACAAAAAATACTAAAAATAAAAAAAGAAGACTATATAAAAAGAACACAACAAATTAAAAATAGCTATCTTATAAAGGACATGATGATATGCAAACTAGAAGGAAACAATTATAACCCATCATATCTAGCAACAATGTCAGAAGACCTATTAAGATTTGATAAAGTTGAAGCATCATTTACAATAGGAGAATTATCCAATAAAAAAATAGGAATAAGCGCAAGATCCCTTGGTAATATAAACGTTGAAAAGATAATGAGCTCATTAGGAGGTGGAGGACACTTAACAGATGCTGCATGCCAATTAGATATAACAAAAGATGAAGCAGAAACAAAACTTAAACAAGTAATAAAGGAGGAAGAACAATGAAAGTTATTTTTATAAAAGACGTTAAAGGTCAAGGAAAAAAAGGAGAAATAAAAGAAGTCAAAGATGGATATGGAATGAACTTCTTAATAAAAAATAAATACGCAGTACAAGCAACAGAAACTAGTGTTAATAGACTAAAAAAAGAAAAACAAGAATTAGCATTAGAAGAAAACTTATTGATAAAAGATATGCAAGATTTAAAGAAAAAATTAGAAAAAGAAAAAATAATCTTCAAAGCAAAAACAGGAAATCAAGACCAAATGTTTGGAACAATATCAGTAAAGCAAATAAAAGAAAAACTAAATGAATTAGGATATAATATAAAAAAACAAGACATTCATCTTGAATTTCCAATACAAACAATAGGATTTCATGAAATAGAAATAGAATTACATAAAAAGGTAATCGCGAAACTAAAAATACAGATACAGAAGTAGGTGAAATTATGAATGAAAGAACTATGCCACATAACATAGATGCAGAAAAATCAGTTTTAGGTTCAATGTTTTTATCAAACTATGCACTACAAAAAGCATTAGAATCATTAAATAAGGAACTATTTTATTTAGATGCAAATGCTAAAATCTTTGAAACAATAAAGACATTAAAAGAAAAAATGATATCAATAGATATGACTACAGTTACAGAAGAATTAGAAAATAAAAAAATACTAAAACAAATTGGTGGCGTAGAATATCTTACAGAAATAATAAACTTTGTTCCAACAGCAGCAAATATAGACGAATATATAAGAATAGTAGAAGAAAAAGCTATATTAAGAAGATTAATAGAAGAAGCAACAGAAATAGTATCATCAGGGTATAACCAAGGAGAAGATATAAGCGAAGTACTAGACAATGCCGAAAAAAAGATACTAAACGTTGTAAAGACAAAAAAAGGGACAGAATTTAGAAGTATTCAAGATGTTTTATTAAAAACACAAAGTGACTTAGAAACATTAAGTAAACAAAAAAATGAAATAACAGGAATACCAACAGGATTCTATGATTTGGATAAAGTAACAAGTGGATTACATGAAAATGAACTTATAATAATAGCTGCTCGTCCCGCAATGGGAAAAACAGCATTTGCATTAAATCTTGCTACAAACATAGCAATGAATACAGATAAAACAGTAGCAGTTTTTAACATGGAAATGAGTGGAGAACAACTTGCTATGAGAATGTTATCATCAGTAGGACAAATTGACTTTAATAAATTAAAAAGCGGAAAACTAGACCATCATGATTGGAAAAAATTTAATGAAGCAATGAGTAGACTTGCAGAAACACGCCTATTTATAGATGATACATCAGGTATGACAATAAGCGAAATAAAAGCAAAATGTAGAAGACTACATAATTCAGAAGGTGGTCTAGGAGTAATAATAATAGACTACCTACAATTGATTAGTGGTTCAGCAAAATATGCAGGAAATAGACAACAAGAAGTATCAGAAATATCAAGATCATTAAAAACATTAGCTATGGAATTAAATGTACCAGTAATTGCATTAGCACAATTATCACGTACAGTAGAAGGAAGAGAAGATAAAAGACCACTTTTAAGTGACTTAAGAGAATCAGGATCAATCGAGCAAGATGCAGATATAGTAGCATTCTTATACAGAGAAGATTACTATACAAAACAAATATCAATAGATGAAAACACCTCAAAAAGTGAATTTATAATAGCAAAACATAGAAGTGGTCCAACAACAACAATAGACCTAATATTTAGAAGAAATGTAAGTACATTTGTAAATATGTTAAAGGAACCACAACAATGAGAATATGTGTATTAGCATCCGGATCAAAAGGAAATAGTTGCTACATAGAATCAGAACAAACAAAAATACTAATAGATATAGGTCTAAATTGTCTAACCATTGAAAAAAAATTAAAAGAAAAAAATATAAATCCAGACGAAATAGAGGCAATCTTTATAACACATACACATAAAGATCACATTGAAGGACTAAGAGTATTCAATAAAAAACATAAAGCAAAGGCATATCTAACAGAAATAATGTATAAAGAATTAAATCAAGAACTAACAAACTATGAATATATAAGCGAACAAACAAAAATAAAAGATATTACAATCACGGCCATAAAAACATCACATGACGCAGAAGATTCAAACGGTTATATAATAGAAGATGATAAAACATCGGTTGTCTATATAACAGATACAGGATATATAAATATTAAAAATCACAAATTACTAAAAAACAAAACAATGTATATATTAGAAAGTAATCATGATGTAGAAATGCTTATGAATAATCCAAATTATCCATATCATATAAAACAAAGAATCCTAGGAGACAAAGGACATCTATCAAATAAAGATTCAGCATACTATTTAAAAAAATTCATAGGTAGTGACACAAGACATATAATACTAGCCCACCTAAGTGAACACAATAACACAGACGAATTAGCACTAAAAGCAATAAAAGAAACAATAGAAAATAATGATATAGACATTAGGATAGCACATCAAGAAAAACAAACGGAGTTAATAGAAGTATGATAAAAATAATATGCGTAGGAAAAATAAAAGAAAAATTCTTCAAAGATGCAATAGAAGAATATAAAAAAAGACTTACAAAATATACTAAGATAAATATAATAGAAGTAGAAGATATTAGTATAAATAATGAAGAATTAATAAAACAAAAAGAGAGTGAATTAATACTAAAACACATAGATAAAAAAGACTATATAATTACTCTAGAAATAGAAGGAAAACAATTAACAAGTATAGAATTATCCAATAAAATAGAAGATTTAGAACAAACCAATCCAAATATTACATTTATAATAGGTGGTTCATATGGACTAGATGATGAAATAAAAAAAATATCTAATTTTAAACTGTCATTCTCAAAACTAACATTTCCACATCAATTATTTAGAGTAATACTTCTAGAACAAATATATAGAGCATATAAAATTAAAAATAATGAATCGTATCACAAATAAACATCAGTTAATCTGATGTTTTTGTTATAAAAATGTATAAAAATAATAAATCGTTCCAATATTAAATAGAAGGGAACGATTTTTATATGAAAAAAACACTAATTGTATTAGGAATAATACTAGGAACATATATGATAATAGGTGTAAAAGCAGAAGAATTAGTAGAAATACCAAATAATGCAATAAGAATAAGAGTAATTGCCAATAGTAATTCAGATTATGATCAAGAAAAAAAATCAGAAATCAGAAAAGAAGTACAACTGTATATGCAGGATCTATTAAAAGATGCTAAAACTACTGAAGAAGCAAGAACAATAATAAATAATAATTTAAATAATTTAAATAAAGAATTAGACAATTACTTAACACAAATTAACTACAATAAAGAATATAAAATTAATTTTGGATTAAATTACTTTCCAGAAAAGGAATACAAGGGAATTAAATATAAAGAAGGATTATATGAATCACTATTAATAACACTAGGAGAAGGAAAAGGAAACAACTGGTGGTGTGTATTATTTCCTCCAATCTGCCTACTAGAAGCAGAAGAAACAGAAACAGATAATATAGAATATAAATCATTAGTAAAAGAATTAATAAAAAAATATTTCTAAAAGAAAACTTCCAAACATAAAATAAATTGGAGGTTTTTTATGTCATTATTAATAATATTAACAATAGCAGTATCACTTAGTATGGATGCATTCTCACTTTCAATAGCATATGGAACACTAAACTTAAAAAAATCATATATAAAAAAACTATCATTAATAGTAGGAATATTTCACTTTTTTATGCCGTTAATAGGACTTACGTTAGGAAATATAATACTCAAAATAATTCCAATAAATCCAAACTATATAGTGTGCATAGTACTCACATTTATTGGGATAGAAATGATTATAGAGTCATTTCAAACAGATGAAGAACCGAAGCTAAAAACAACAAAAGAACTTATTACATTTGGATTAGCAGTAAGTATAGATAGTTTTTCAGTAGGAATAGGGTTAAAAGCAATATCAAACAACTATATATTAGCGTCATTAATTTTTTCAATAACAAGCTTTATATTTACATATACAGGCCTCATAATAGGAAAAGAAATAAACAAACTGATAGGTAAAATATCAACATTAATAGGAGGAATAATACTAATAATAATAGGAATAACATTTATTATATAAATTTACAAACATTTACACTAAAAAATATTAAAAATCTTGCTTTTATCTAATAATTTAAATATAATAAAGTGAGGTGGTACATATGCTTACAAATATGAAAAAAGAGCTTCTAGAAGCAAAAAAACAAAAAACGGCCATTCCACACTTTAATATTAATAATTTAGAGTGGACAAAATTTATATTAGAAGAATGCCAAAACCAAAACTGCCCAGTAATATTAGGAGTTAGTGAAGAAACAATAAAATATATGGGTGGTTACAAAACAGTAGCAGACATAATAAAAAATCTAATTATAGAACTTAATATAAACATACCTGTATCAATTCATCTGGATCACGGTAGCTCATTACAATCATGCCTAAAAGCAATAGAATCAGGATTTACAAGTGTAATGCTAGATTTATCAAAAGAACCATTAGAATATAATATAGAACAAACTAGTATATTAGTAGAAAAATCGCATCCTAATATATTAGTAGAGTCCGAAATAGGTCCAATCGGAACAAAAAAAGATAATAAAAAATATACAGACATAGAAAGTTGTAAAAAAATAATAAAAACAAAAACAGATTTATTAGCCCCTGCAATAGGAAATAAACATGGTATATATGAAGGACAAGCCGAAATAGACTATGAACTACTAGAACAACTAGGAAAACTAAATATTCCACTAGTACTACATGGAGCAAGCGGCCTATCCGAAATAGATATAAAAAAATGTATAAAATTGGGTATAACAAAGATAAATTTTAATACAGATCTTCAATTAGCATGGTCAAAAGAAGTAAGGAATTTTCTTGAAAATAATAAAGAAATATATGATCCAAGAAAAATAATAAAATCAGGAGAAAAAGCAATAAAAACAACAATAAAAGAAAAAATTGAACTATTAAAATAGGTATAATCACACAAATATAAAAAAAAACATAAAATAAATTAGTCGGAGGTAAAAAAATGGGAAAGATAAGAATCGAGGGGAAACATACATTAACAGGAACAATAAGAATTAGTGGGGCAAAAAACAGTGCAGTAGCATTAGTACCAGCATCACTTTTAGCAGAAGATACAGTAACAATTGATAATATTCCAAATATTTCAGACATAAATGCATTAAATGAAATATTAGAATATTTAGGAGCAGAAGTAACAAGAAAAGATGAAACAATGGTAATAAATCCTAAACCAGTAGAAAACAAAGAAATACCAGAAGAACAAGCAAAAAAACTGAGAGCATCATATTATTTCATGGGTGCACTACTAGGAAAATATAAAAAGGCAGTAATGTACTTTCCAGGAGGATGCAGTATAGGTGCAAGACCAATAGACTTACACTTAAAAGGATTTGAGGCATTAGGAGCAAAAATTAAAACAGAAGAAAATAAATATATAATAGAAGCAGAAGAATTAAATGGAACTAACATATACCTAGACTTTGCATCAGTTGGTGCAACAATAAATATAATGTTAGCAGCGACAAAGGCAAATGGCATAACAATAATAGAAAATGCTGCAAAAGAGCCAGAAATAGTAAATGTAGCCACATTCTTAAATCAAATGGGAGCAAAAATTACAGGAGCAGGTACAAGCGAAATAAAAATTGAAGGTGTAAAAAAACTACATGGATGCTTCACAGAAGTAATTCCAGATAGAATAGAAGCAGGAACATACATAATAGCAGGAGCACTAGTAGGTGAAAACTTAAAAATAGATAATATAATACCAGATCACATAGAATCATTACTTTTAAAGCTAAAAGAAATGAAAGTAAATATGAAAATAGAAAAAGATAGTATAACTATATCAAAAACAGATAAACTAAAAAAAATAAACATACAAACACAAGTGTTTCCTGGATTTCCAACAGATTTACAGCAACCATTAACAACATTATTAACACAATGTATTGGTACATCAATATTAGAAGAAAATATATATGAAAACAGATTTCAAAACGTTCCATATCTAGACAAAATGGGAGCTGACATCAAAATAGATGATAAAATATTAATAATAAATGGGCCAACAGAATTAAAAGGTTGTGAAGTAGAAGCAACAGATTTACGTGCAGGCGCATGCCTAGTATTAGCAGGACTAATAGCAGAGGGAATCACAACAATAACAAATGTTAAATATATATTAAGAGGATATGAAAATATAATACAAAAATTAACCAATGTAGGCGCACATATTTCATTAATAGATGAATAAAATTAAGTAGATAAAATCTACTTTTTTTTAGGAGGAAAAATGAAAAAAATACTAACACTAGGAATAATAATATTAAGTATATTTATAATCTATTTAACAACAATAGATAGGAAAGTATATTTCTTAGCGCTTGGAGATCAAATCTCATTAGGACAAACAACAGACAATAATGAAAAAAACTATAACGAATACTCAACAGAATATTTAAAACAAAAAAATAAACTAGAAAAAAGCATCACAGAATTTTCCCAACAAGGATATAGAATAACAGATATAATAAATGATATAAAAAATAATAAAGAATTAAATAACAAAATAACAATAAAAAATGCACTTATAAAAGCAGATTTAGTTACGATATCCATAGGTACAAATGACATAATAACCAAAATAGATACAGAGAATAAATTAAATAATATTGATTATAATAGATTATATAAAAATATAAAAGAAATCCTAGTAGATCTAGAAAAATTATTTGATTTATTAAGGCAATACTGCAAAGAAGATATAATATTAGTAGGTATAAATATAAATACAACAGATAAAAAAATAAATGAAATGATAAAATTTACAAATGAAAAATTTAAAGAAATATCAAATAAATATAGAATAATATATATAGACTGCCTAGAAGAAAAAATAGAAAATAAAATATATCCAACAAAAGAAAATTATAAAGAGTTAGGAGATAGGATAATAGAAATAATTAATAAAAATTTACTAAAATAAAAAAACATGATATAATCATATTGGAGGGAAACAAAATGGAAAATAATAAACTATTTACAAAAATATATGGCTGGATGTTTCTTGGATTAATGATATCAGCTATAACAGGATATTATGTATCAACAAATGGCAACATGCTATATAATATATTTGATAAAGGAATGTACTGGATGCTTGCACTTGCGGAAATAGTAGTATGTATCTGGCTATCAGCAGGAATAAGAAAAATGCAACCAATGACTGCAAAAATATTATTCTACTTATATTCATTCCTGACAGGATTAACATTTTCAGCAATATTTGTTGCATATGAAATGAACTCAATAGTATTAATATTTGGAATGACATCAGCACTATTTGCAGTAATGGCATTAATTGGAAAATATACAAATTTAGATTTAACTAAAATGGGAACAATTCTATTTATAGGATTAATCGGAATAGTAATAGCGTCATTAATAAACATAATAATAGGCTCAGAAACAATAGATATACTTGTTACAATAGTTGGAATAATAATATTCATAGGATATATAGCATATGACGTTCAAAAAATAAAATATATAGCAGCAAGTTTAGAAGAAGATAAAGCAGCAATTATATGTGCATTTGAACTATACTTAGATTTCATAAATCTATTTATAAAACTTCTAAGATTATTTGGAAAAAGCAAAGATTAGTCTTGCTTTTTTTTAAAATAGCTGGTATACTAAACAAGTAAATTTCTATGGCTTGAATTAAAGTCATGGCGGAAGGAGAGAAACTATGAAAAAGGATATACACCCAAAATACATTGAGACAGAAGTAGAATGTGCATGCGGAAACAAATTCACAGTAAAATCAAACAAAGAAAAATTACACCTTGAAGTATGTAATAAATGCCATCCATTCTATACTGGTCAAAATGCAATAACAAGAAAAACAGGTGCAGTAGACAAATTTAATAAAAAATATAAAAGAGACTAGTAATATTGAAAAATATTACTTTTTTTAAAAAAAATGTTGACAAGTGTACTTTGCATGTTGTATAATGATTTTGTCAAGTGAACTTGGCAAGGAGGAAAATTTATGAATAAAGAAGAAATTTTAGAAGCAAGTAAAAAAGAAAATAAAAATAAAGATATCTATTGCAAAGAAGTAGAAGCAAAAGGCGCAACATGGGCAGCTGTATGTATGCTAATACTAGCATCAGTATATTTTATTTTTGAAATAATGAGTGGAAAAGGAACAAATCCAGCACTATACTCAATTATCGCAATATATGACACAGTATTATTTGGATATAAAGCAATAAAAGTAGAAGAAAAAAGAGGATTAAATGCTTTCACATCTATCATCTGGGGATTATTAACAATTACGCTTGTATTAGAATACTTTAATGTATTATAATGAAAAATAAGTTAACACTTAAAAATAAATTAAAAGAAATAAGAAAAGAAAAAAAACTATCCCAACAAGATTTAGCTGATATGGTAGGCGTATCAAGAAATACAATAAGTTCACTAGAAACAGGTCAATATGAACCAACAGCTAAATTAGCACTTATTCTTTCAATCGCATTAGATATGAAATTCGAAGATATTTTTTACTTCTAAAAGCAATCACAAAATTGCTTTTTTTTTGAACATATGTAACCTTGATTTTATAACTTATTTCTATTATAATAATAAAAGATATAAGTGGTGATTAAATGAAAAAAATAGGAATGATTTTTTTAACAATAATACTAGGAATAATAATACTTTATTTTGAATTAACAATATCAGGAACAAACGAAAAAAAACCAAAAACTTATTATAATGTCTACTTAGACGGTGAGTTACTTGGTACAATAAAATCAAAAAAAGAATTAGAAAAATACATTGATAATCAAAATGAAGAATATAAAAAACAATATAAAGTAGATAACATATACGCGCCTAATGGACTTGACATAAAATCAGATGTAATATATGAAAAAAATTTAGAAACAGTAGAAAAAATATATAAAAAAATCCAAAATAAAAAACCATTCACAATTAAAGGATATCAATACACAATAACATCATCATATATAAATGAAGAAAACGATGAAAATAATAAAGAAAGAAAAAAAATATACGTTATAGACAAAAACGTTTTTACAGATTCAATAGAAACATTTATAAAAACATACGCAGGAGAAGAAGCATATGAATCATATAAAAATAAGACACAAAAGAAAATAGAAACAACAGGCTCAATAATCGAAAATGTAAGTGTAAAAAACAATATAACAGTAAAAGAAACAAATATTCCAGTGACAGAAACAATATACACAAAATCAGAAGATTTATCTAAATTCTTTCTATTTGGACCAGAAGAAAAAAAATCAGAATATACAGTTGAAGACGGAGATACTATAGAAACAGTATCATTCAATAACAAAATAAGTACTCAGGAATTTCTTCTATCAAATCCAACATTTACAAGTACTAAAAACTTATTATTCCCAGGACAAAAAGTTACAATAGGAGTTACGGATCCACAAATACAAATAATAGTAAAACAATACACAGTAGAAGATGTAGAAAATGCTTATAAAACAGAAATAACATACGATGATACAAGATTAAAAGGGGATAATCAAGTAATAAGAGAAGGAGAAAATGGACTTAATAGAATTAGCAAAGAACTTGAAATAACAAACGGAATAATAACTAATACAACAACAAAAAATATAGAAGAACTAAAACCAGCAATATCAAAACAAATGGTATATGGAGAAAAAGAAATTCCAAATGTAGGAACAAAAAACTGGGGATGGCCTACAAATCAAGGATATACAATATCATCTCCATATGGATGGCGTGTAGACCCAATTGATGGATCACGTTCACTACATACCGGACTAGATATAGCAGGAACAGGTTTAGGCTCACCAGTATATGCATCAGATAATGGAACAGTAATAAAATCAGAATATAATGGTGCAGGATATGGAAACTACATAGTAATAAATCATAATAATGGATATTATACATCATATGCACATATGAACCAAAGAATATCAAATGTAGGTGACGTTGTAGCAAAAGGTCAAGTAATAGGATATGTAGGACAAACAGGTAGAGCAACAGGACCGCACTTACACTACGAGGCATGGTACGGAGGAGCACCATTTGCAGGAGGTTCAAGATTTAATCCGTTTGAATTATATAATTAAAGGAGAAAAAATGAAAATAGGAATAGCAAGCGATCATAGAGGATTCGAAACCAAAGAAAAACTAAAAGAATATTTAAAAACAAAATACGAAATAATAGACTATGGAACAAACTCAAAAGAAAGAACAGACTATCCAATATATGGAATAAAACTTGGAGAAAAAGTAAGAGATAAAGAAGTAGAATATGGTATAGCAATATGTGGCAGTGCTATTGGAATATCAATAGCATGCAACAAAGTAAAAGGAATAAGATGTGGAAAAATAAATACACCAGAAGAAGCAATTCATGCAAAAGCAAATGACTATGTTAATGTAATTGCAATCTCAGGAGAAGAAGAATTAGAAACAAATATAAAAATAATTGAAGCATTTTTAAACACAAAAGAAAATACACAAGATCCAATCTATCTTAAAAGAATACAACAAATAACAAGGTATGAAAATGACTGCTAAAACAATTCTATACTTAGTAATAACACCATTAGTCATATGGGCACTAGATAGTATTAATATAACAAATGTGTTCAAAAAAAATAGATACTATCAAGCACGAGCACTATATCTAATTCTTTCACTGTCACTATCATACCTAACAGTAAATTTCATATATGATTTCTTTATGTACTCAAGAATAATATAAGAACCGTAATAAATAAAATTACAGTTCTTTTTTTGACAAAAAATACAAATCCAATATACTAAAATAAAATTGGTGAAAAATATGAAAAAAATACTATATATAACAATATTATTAATAATTGTGCCATTATTCACAATACTAATAATGAATCAAAATAGAATAAAAAGAGAAACAATAAATTATAAATTTGAAAAAAATGTGACAGTAAGAGTACTTAGAGACGAAAAAAACAAAATAGAAAAAATACCACTAGAAAAGTATCTTGTTGGAGTAGTTGCAGGAGAAATGCCCGTGAGCTATGAACTAGAAGCATTGAAAGCACAAGCAGTAGCAGCACGTACATACACATTAAAAAAAATGGAGACAAACAAACAAAAAAACTATGATGTAGTAGATACAACAAATGACCAAGTTTATTTAGAAGAAGAATATTTAAAAACAACATGGAAAGATACATACGAAAATAGAATAAGTAAAATAAAAAAAGCAATAAATGAAACAGAAGGAGAATACCTTACATACGATGGGAAAATAATAAAAGCATTTTTCTTTTCAACAAGTAGCGGTAAAACAGAAAATTGTAAAGATGTATTTGGAGAAAATCTACCATATCTAATAAGTGTATCATCAACATGGGATGAAAACTCACCATCATATTTAGATAAGAAGACATTTTCAAAAAAAGAATTTTATGAAAAACTAAATCTACCATATCAAGAAAAATTAAACATAGAAATAAAAAGAAATGATACAAATTCAATAAACATAATAACAATAAATAATACAGATATAAAAGGAACAGAATTTAGAAGTAAGTTAAGCTTAAAATCAACAAATGTAGACATAATAGAAGAAGACGATAATGTACTAATAATCTCAAAAGGATTTGGTCATGGAGTAGGGATGAGCCAATATGGAGCACAAGAAATGGCAAAACAAGGATATAAATATAGCGAAATACTAAAATACTACTATCAAGGAACAGAATTTAAAAAAATATAAACAAAAATGAATAAAAAAAAAATAAATGTCAAGACTCTTAATAGAGGTGAAAAAAATGACACAAAGAAAAGTAAAAAAATCAGTGCTTTTAGGTTGTATGTTAGGTTTATTAGCTTTTATAAGTATTCTAACGATATCAGAACTAAAATATAATGCAAAACCATCAAATGATAATAGCCATGTAAATAAAACAATATTTGAAAATAAAATTCCAGTCGTTGGAACAATTGAAACAATATCAAGACCATATACAGATTCATCAATCAAAATTAAAACAAACTACTACAATAAAGAAGACGATGAAGAAACACAAAAAAACTCATTAATATTGTTCGAAAATACATACTTACCATCAACAGGAATAGACTATCAGGCAGATTACAATTTTGATGTAGTATCAATCCTTGATGGAGTAGTAATAACAGTTAAAGAAGATCAAACATTAGGAAAACTAGTAGAAATAAAACATAAAAACAACATAATAAGTACATATCAAAGTCTTAGTGAAATACTTGTTAAAGAAGGAGACGAAGTAAAACAAGGAACAATTATAGGTAAAAGTGGAACATCAAATATACAAAAAGACATAGGAAACCATTTACACTTTGAACTTACAATTGATAGTAAAACAGTGGATCCAGAAGAATACTATGATAAAGAATTAGGTAATTTATAACTAGTTCTTTTTTTAAAATAATCACATATTAATTATTGAGGTGATTATTTGGACAAAATAAAAAAAAGAGTTTTAGAAGAAGCAAAATATATGATTGAAACAAAAAAAACAGTCAGAGAAATAGCAAAAGTATTCTCAATTTCAAAAAGTACAGTACATAAAGACCTAAAAGAAAGATTAGAAAAAATAGATAAAACACTATCAAAAGAAATAAAAAAAATATTAAAATATCATATAGAAATAAGACACATAAGAGGAGGAGAATCAACAAAGAAAAAATACATGAAAATTACAAATTAATCATAAAAAAACAAATAAATATGATATAATTAAAAAGAAAATAAAGGAGGGGATAAAATGTTTGCAAAAGACATAGGAATAGATTTAGGAACAGCAAACGTACTAATATATATAAAAGGACAAGGAATAGTATTAAATGAGCCAAGTGTAGTAGCAATAGATTCAGAAACAAAAAAGCCATTGGCAGTAGGAAGAGAAGCACGTGATATGCTAGGAAGGACACCAGGAACAGTACATGCAATAAGACCAATGAAAGATGGAGTAATAGCAGATTTCGAAATAACAGAAGTAATGCTAAATCACTTTATAAAAAAAATAAATGGAAAAGGCTTTTTATCTCGTCCTAGAATACTAATATGTTGTCCATCAAACATAACACAAGTAGAAAAAAATGCAATAAAAGATGCAGCTGAAAGAACAGGAGCTAAAAAGGTATTTCTAGAAGAAGAACCAAAAGTAGCAGCAGTAGGAGCAGGACTTGATATATCAGCTGCATGTGGAAGTATGGTTATAGATGTAGGTGGAGGTACAACAGACGTAGCAGTATTATCATTAGGAGGAATAGTAAACAGTGCTTCTATAAAAGTAGCTGGTAATGTATTTGATAGTGATATAGCAAAATATATAAAAGATAAATATAAACTATTAATTGGAGATAGAACAGCAGAAGAAATAAAACTAGAAATAGGAAACGTCTATCCAACAGAAAAAAAAGAAAAAATGGATGTCAGAGGAAGAGACTTAGTAACAGGATTACCACACACAATAACAATAACATCAGATGAAATAGAAGAAGCACTAAGAGAAAGTGTATATATAATAGTAAATACAGCAAAAAATGTATTAGAACAAACTCCACCAGAATTATCTGCAGACATAATAGATAAAGGAATAGTAGTAACAGGAGGAGGAGCATTAATAAAAGGATTTGACGAACTATTAGCCCATGAACTAAAAGTACCAGTATTTATAGCAGAAAGCCCACTAACATGTGTAGCAGAAGGAACTGGAATACTATTAGATAATATACATATGATAGATAAATAATTTATCTATCTTTTTTGTATAAAAATATTAAAATGATACATAAATAAATAGGTGAGTAAAATGAATGAAATATTTACAGTAATAATAAGAAGCATAACATCATTGACAATACTATTTATACTAACAAAACTATTAGGAAAAAAACAAGTATCACAACTATCATTATTCGACTATGTAATAGGTATATCAATAGGAAACTTTGCTGCAGAAATATCAATAAATATGGAAACTCCATTAACATATGGAATAACAGCAATAACAGTATTTGGATTAATAGCTTTTTCTGTGTCAATAGCGACAATGAAAAGTATAACACTAAGAAGATTCTTTATGGGAACACCAACAATATTAATACAAAAAGGTAAGATTTTAGAAAAAAATCTAAAAAAAGTAAAATTTGATGTAAATGACCTCCTAGAAGAATGTAGAAGCAAAAACTTCTTCGATATAAACCAAATAGAATATGCACTAATGGAATCAAAAGGAACACTAAGCATACTACCAAAAAACGAATATAAAACAATAACAAAAAAAGATATGAACATAAAAGAACAAAAACAAGACTTAGTAGCAAATATAATTATAGATACAAAAATAATGAAACAAAATCTAAAAAATATGAATAAAACAGAAGAATGGTTAAAAAAACAATTAAAAGAAAAAGGATATAAAAATACAAAAAGCATCTTATTAGCAACACTAGATATAAATGAAAAACTAATAATATACGATAAGAATAATAATGAAAAAATAGAAAATGTACTAGAATAATATACATTTCTTTACAAAAAAAATAAAAAAAAATACCCAAGTTCATAGAAAGAATAAACTAAATTCATCTTTTTTGATACAATAAAATGGGTGATAACATATGAGACATTTTTGCGCATCAGCATATATAATTGATCCAGATACAAAAAGAATTTTATTAGTTAAGCATAAAAAATGGGGGAGATGGGTTCAACCAGGAGGACATATCGAACATAATGAATTTCCAGAAGAAGCAGCAATAAGAGAGGCATATGAAGAAACAGGAATAAAAATAAAACTATTGGGTGAAAGATTCCCAAGAGAAGAAGACTTCATAAGACCACTAGGAATACAAAAAAATAGAACAGAAACAGGTGTTCATTTAGATTTTATATATCCTGCAATACCACTAAATAATATAGAAGTATCAAAAAGCGATGAAAGTACTAATATCGGTTGGTTTACAAGAGAACAATTAGAAACATTAAATGTGTTTCCAGATGTAAAAATAACTATGGATTACATATTAAAAAAGTACTTTAATGAGGTGATCTAATATGATACTATGGAGTAATATACTAGTACCAGCAGCATCAATGATTATAACAGTGTTCGCAACTCTATATACAGTAAGTCAAAGAGTAAAAAATGAAAATAAAGAAAAACATAAACCATACCTAACATTAAATGATATAGAACCACTTGAAGAAATTAATGAATATAAATATTACTTAACAATATCTGGACGAAATTACAAAAAAAGTATAAAAACAAAAAATGAAAAAATAAAAGAAAACGAACCATTAAAGGTAAAATTATTGATAGATAATATAGGATATGGAGTGGCAAGTAACATAAAGTTTTACGATCTACTAACAGGAGAAAAAATTGATGGGACACAAACCCCATCAAAAGATAAAAACCAAAAACTATTAACCACATTTGACATAGCAAAAGATTCAACAAAACAAGTTCAAGTAAAAATACTAAACAAAATAAATAAAGAAGAAGAAATAGAAATACCAGATCATATAAGAGTATTATGTATATATCAAGATCTAAATGGAAATACATATGATTTCATAATAAGTATAAACATAAAATCTAATAAAGCATATGATTTCTTTACATATCAAAGAACATCACATAGCTATAAAAAGTGGATAACAGAAAACAAAAAAGAATATAAAAAAATTAAAAGACAATATCAAAAATAAAAAAAACCTAAAAAGGTTTTTTATTTTTCACATGTAATACCTAAAGATTCATAATAACTCTTGATAGTATCAATATTGATTTTTCCATCTTCAATTAACTTTTTGTTAGATGAATCAATTTGAATTAACTTATCAGTATCAATTTTAGAATAATCAATACTTGTAGTACTTGTTAAAGTATTACCATCAACAGATATTTCATTCTCATAGTATTTTATGTCTTTATAGTCTTCATAACTTTCATCAAGTTTACTCTTATAAAAATCTAATGTACTCTTATCATCAGAAACAACTTTTTCAACAGTATCGATCTTAGTAACATTCTTTCCAGAATATTTAACAGTATATTTCATATCCATAGAAATACTATTACGATTTACAGATCTAGTACAAGTCATAGTCTTTTCTTCTGAATCACAACCAGTTAAAAGTAAAGTTCCAGACATTAAAACAACAAATAAATATTTTTTCATAACACTCCTCCTGAAAACATTATAACATAGAAAAAAAATAAATCAAACTTTTTTAAAGCATATTCTCTTAATTATATAGATAACAATAAAAATAATGACAAAAACATAATACTTATTTAATAAAAAATAAAAATCATTATCATTACTAACAGTATAATCACTCCACATGCCCAAATTTTTTTTCTTTGCTATATCCTCTAAACTCTTTAATTCCTCAGAATATAAATAATCATCATAAACATATTTTACCTCAGCATATCCCTTGCTAACCAATTTCTTTTGTAACAATTCATCATCAATAAAAACCCACGCTAATACCCTACCATACTTATCAAATTTATCACTTTTAGGATCGTACTGTAACTTAATTGAAGAAGATCTTTTTAATAATTTACAAGTATATTCACTAGATTCATTACCGTAAAACTCCTCCATAACATCATCATGTTGAATCTCAGGAGCATTTATAGATAAAAACCTAACAGTTTTAGACTCACCATTAATTAAAAACTTAGCAGTATCTCCATCAACACACTTATCAAGCTTTACATCAAATTTGTTAGAAGCATGAACATTAAAATAAAATAAAAAACATAACAAAAAAAATATCTTCTTCATACTACCACCATCATAATAATACAACAAAAAATAAGTATTGACAAGAAATAAACATAATAGTAAAATATACGCAAAAAAAGAGGGGTAAATATGGGTAGAAAACTATTTTGTGAGATATCACCACTGACATATCAAATATCAATGTACAAGTGTATTACTATGAGACATATAAAAAACATATTAGGAAAAGAAAAACTAGCTAAAACAAAAACAAAAGAATTATTACCAGTAGTAATATATAAACACAATTCATTAATAAGAAGAAAACTAGGAAATGTAGACTTACAACTACAAGAAAATAAAGCAGTTAACCTATCACTTGCTGCACCCAAAATAACAAACATAATAATTAAACCAGGAGAAACATTCTCACTATGGTATTTAGTAGGAAAATGTGGTAAAAGACAAGGATATAAAGAAGGATTAACAATAGATAATAATAAACCATCAAAAGGAATAGCAGGTGGAATGTGTCAATTATCGAACCTAATACATTGGATGATACTACATACAGAACTAGAAATAACAGAACACCATCATCATGATAACTTAGACCTTTTCCCGGATTTTAAAAGAGTAATACCATTCGGAACAGGTACATCAATAATGTATAACTATCTAGACTATAGATTTAAAAATAATACAGACAATACTTATCAATTAATAATATATACAACAGATGAATACCTTTGCGGAGAATTGAGATCAAATAAAGAAGAAAAATATAGCTATCACATCCATGCAGAAGACATATTCTTTTCAAGAGAAAACGGTGTAGTATATAGAAATGGAAAAGTATATAGAACAAAAATAGACAAAACTACAGGAAATACAATAACAAAAGAACTAATAAGAGAAAACCATGCAAAAGTATGTTATGATACATCAAACTTAGAAATAATCGATATACCAACAAATAAGTAGAATTAATCTACTTTTCTTTAAAAAAAAATCTTTGCGAATTAAAGTAAACTATGATATAATACCTAGGTCGGAGAAAGAAGTGAATTTATGAAAGATATAAGAAATATTGCGATAATAGCCCATGTAGACCATGGAAAAACTACATTAGTAGACCAATTATTAAGAAAATCAGGAACATTTAGAGATAATGAGACTGTTGACGAAAGAGTAATGGATTCAAATGATATAGAAAAAGAAAGAGGAATCACAATACTAGCAAAAACAACTGCTATAGACTATAAAGGAACAAGAATCAATATTCTAGATACACCAGGACATGCTGACTTCGGTGGAGAAGTAGAAAGAATTATGAACATGGTTGATGGAGTATTACTTGTTGTAGATGCTTATGAAGGAACAATGCCACAAACAAGATTCGTTCTTAAAAAAGCATTAGAAGCAGGAGTTACTCCAATAGTAGTAGTAAACAAAATAGATAAACCAACAGCTCGTCCAGCCCAAGTAATAGATGAAGTATTAGATTTATTTATTGAATTAGGAGCAGACGAAGATCAATTAGAATTCCCAGTAGTATATGCATCAGCTTTAAACGGAACATCAAGTCTAGAACAAGATTTATCAACACAAAAAGAAACAATGGATCCAATATTCGATATGATTATAAAAAATATTCCAGCACCAAAAGTTGAAGTAGAAGGATCTCTACAATTTCAACCAGCACTACTTGACTACAATGATTTCGTAGGAAGAATAGGAATAGGAGTTGTAAAAAGAGGAACAATCAAAGTAAATGAAATGGTTTCATGCGTGAGAATAGATGGTTCAATTAAACAATTCAGAATTCAAAAAATGTTTGGTTACATTGGATTAAAAAGAATAGAAATTAATGAGGCACAAGCAGGAGATATAATCGCAATTGCAGGACTTCCAGATATAAGTGTAGGAGAAACAGTATGCGAAATAGGAAAAGAAGAACCACTTCCATTACTAAGAATAGATGAACCTACATTACAAATGACATTTGGAGTAAATACATCACCATTTGTAGGAAGAGAAGGAAAAATTTTAACTGCAAGAAAAATTGAAGAGAGATTAATAAAAGAAACAGAAAAAGACGTTTCACTAAAAGTTGAACCAAATGATTCAGAATCATTTATTGTATCAGGAAGAGGAGAACTTCACCTATCTATACTTATTGAAAATATGAGAAGAGAAGGATTTGAATTACAAGTATCAAAACCAGAAGTAATCATAAAAGAAATAGACGGAGTAAAATGCGAACCATTTGAAGATGTACAAATTGATGTCCCAGAAGAATATGTAGGATCAGTAATAGAAGCACTAGGAAACAGAGAAGGTATCATGGAAAATATGACTACACAGGAAAACCAAGTAAGATTGACATACACAATGCCATCACGTGGACTAATCGGCTTCTCAACAGAATTCATGACAATGACAAAAGGATATGGAATGATAAACCATACATATAAAGAATATAGAAAAATGGTTGGAAATAGTGTAGGAGAAAGAAAACTTGGAGTATTAGTATCTATGGAAAATGGACAATCAACAGCATACGCAATAGGTGGACTAGAAGATAGAGGAGTAATGTTCATAGAGCCAGGAACAGAAGTATACGAAGGAATGATAGTAGGAGAACATTCTCATAATAATGACTTAGCAGTAAATGTAGTAAGAGGAAAAAAACTTACAAATACAAGAGCAGCTGGATCAGACCATACAGTAGTATTAAAACGCCCAAGAAAAATGAGTCTAGAATACTGTCTAGATTATATAAATAGAGATGAATTAGTAGAAGTTACACCAGAAAACTTCAGAATGAGAAAAAGAATACTAAATACGAACGAGAGAAAAAAATACGATAGTAAAAAATAACATAAATTTAATTCAGGGGGAAATATGGAATTAGATTTCAGAAAAAATAATATAGTAAATTCAAAAGAAGACGAAATAGAAAGAATAATATCAAAAAGGACAAGTTCAACAAATATTCCAGAATTAGCGAATCATATAAAAAAAAATAAAGATATAATAATGGCAAGTACATTAATGTCAATTCTATTTAAAGTACGTAATAAATCAATATATATGAAAGATAAGATAGAAATAAGTAGTGAATTTGAAGAAGATACAATATTTTTAACACAAGAATTAATTAAAATGATGTATTCAACACTAGAAAAAAGAGGACTTAAAGGAATAAACAGACCTCTATTAGAAAATGCAAGTATTATCAATGATATATTATTAAAGTATATCTCTGATAAAAAAACAAACTATATAGCGCAAAAATTTTTCATAGAAACATTGATAAATCAAAATAGTCAAAAAGAAATACTAGAATTAAATCCATATATGATAACTGAACTATTAAATTATCAACAGAATCCACTAACAACAGAAGAAAAAATAATAAGAGAAATAATAGATTATTATATAGAGTCACAACAATGCTTTGATTCTCCAAAAGATTTAAAATATGTGCTACACCTATTAGGAAAGAATAGTAAAGCCTTTAAAGAACCAGAAGTAAAAATGTTATATATTGTGAGTAACACATACCAACAATCAAAAGAACAAGAAGATTATAAATTCTATAATAGAATGCGTGAAATAATAGAAAATCCATCATGCAACCAATCATGGATAATTAACTATCTTAATCAGAACCAATCATTTACTTATGAAATAATAAATAAATTTATAAAGTATAATATAGATATACAAGAAGGAGAATTAAAACTTCTAGAAACAAGACCAACTGCACAATATGCTAAAAAAATATATAAAAAAAACCCGTAAGGGTTTTTATTTTGTTTCTTTATCAAAAAATACAGTAATTTCAACATCTAAAAATTCAGCAATCATTAAAAGAGTATCTATAGAAATAGTTTGATTAGTACGAGATTCCAACTTAGCAATAAAGCTTTCACTCAAATCCAAAGCCTCAGATAAACTTCTTTGAGTATACCCACGTAATTTTCTATATTTCCTAATATTACGACCAATTATATTGTAAATTTCATATTGTTTGCTATCAGTCATCAAATCACCTAAAATAATTTTCTCTCATAAATACATAAAAAACCATGGACGAATAGTGAATGTTATGATATAATTAACTAGGTGATAATTATGTATAATATGAACAAATTAAAAAAAATTCGAAAAGAAAACAAATACACAATCTATGATATGGCTAAAATACTAAATATAACTCCATCATTCTATTCACAAATAGAAAATAAAAAAAGAAGACTTTTTTATGACACAGCTATAAAAATATCATCTATATTTAATATGAAACCAGATGAAATATTTTATACTAAGAATTGTTAATTAAAATAGAAATTAAATCCATATAACTAATATTTTCATTATTGATCAATTTAGGATACATACTTATAGTAGTAAATCCAGGAATTGTATTTATTTCATTAATATAAATACTACCATCACATTCATCATAAAAAAAATCAATCCTACAGTAATCCTTTATATACATTTTTTCAAAAATAATTCCAGCATATTCCTTTATTTTCTCAACAATATCAATTGGTAAATCATTAGGAATAAAAGTTTCCGACTTTTGAACATACTTAGCATCATAATCATAAAAATCATTACAAGATTTAATCTCGCCTAAGTCAGAAATAATATAATCACTATTACCTAATAAAGCACATTCTAATTCCCTACAATTAACAAACTTTTCAATAATAACTTTATCATCATATTTTAAAGAATTTTTAATAGCTTTCGAAAGCTCTTTTTTATTATTTACCCTAGAAATCCCGATAGAAGAACCACCAGAACATGGCTTAACAATCATAGGAAAATCTAAAGCACTAACAACAGAACTAACCTTATACTTTTCATCAACAACAACATATGGAACTTGAGGAATATTTAAATAACCAAAAACTAACTTAGATAAACTTTTATCGAACCCAACAACACTACTTGTAGTTTTAGATCCAACATACTTAATATTAAATAAATCTAAAAATCCCTGTAACTTACCATCCTCTCCATTATTACCATGAGTAATCGGAAAAACAACATCAAAAGCCTTCAGATACTCTATAATATTATCAATTTTAAAAACATTACCATCCTTCCAATTACCATTCTCTAAAAAAGATAAATCATCATTAAACTTAAACCATTCACCACACAAATCAATCCCTGCTAACTCATAAGAAAATAATCTTTTATCAATGTTTTCAACAATACTCTTAGCAGATTTACATGAAATATAATGCTCAGTACTATTACCACCAAATATAATTAAAACCTTCTTCATAACACACCTCAATAAAATATATTAAAAAAAAAACATAATATGATAGTCATAAATAAATAAAAAAAAATATAAATAAAATATAATATAATGAAGATGGCAAAAAAATACTTGTCTCCAAGTATTTATATTTTCTTTTCAAGATAATAATTTCTTAACTCTTTAAACCTTTGATAATGAACAACTTCCCTTTGCCTTAAAAAAGATAAAGGTCCAAGTATATCCTTATCATTAGTCATATCCATTAAATGCTCATAAGTAGCTCTAGCCCTTTGTTCAGCGGCCATATCAGATTCTATATCGGCAATATAATCCCCCGAAGTTTCGATATAAGCACTAGTCCAAGGAACACCATTCGCATCAGTTAAAAATAGACCGTGATCATGTTGAGCAAAATGACCACCTAAGCCAGCCTTTTCTAATTCATCAATACTAGCCCCATTAACCAATTGATGAATCATAGCGGCAATTATCTCAATATGATTTAATTCTTCACAAGCAATATCAGTGAGTAACGCACGCCCTTTATCATCAGGCATTGTATATCTTTGATTCATATAACGAAGCGATGCAGCTAATTCACCATCAGGCCCCCCATATTGACTCATTAAATACTTTGCCATCTTCAAATCTTTTTTTCTTATATTAACAGGATATTCTAACTTTTTTTCATATAAAAACATAAAAACCTCCTACTTGTTTTGCCAAGGCCAAGGAGAATTATCCCATGCCCAAGGGAAAGTATTTAAAGCATCACTACTTAAAAATAAAGGACCATACTTTCTCTCATAATCTTTCTCAAATTTTTCTTTTTGAACACGATACCTGTTAAATAATTCAATCGCACTCTTATCCTCAGGATATAAGTCTAAATAAAGATTTAAATCAATACAAGCAAAACATAAAGCGTCAATACTAGTTAATAACTCAGCCTGCTCATTCATAGGCTCAATCTCTAATGGATTAGATAACTTATATGCATTATACAAATCAGGAAACATATTACCACTTATAAAACCAGTATAAGGATCATATAATTTAGAATTAACTTTATTCATATTATTAAAACTTTGCTGATTATATAAGGGTTGATTATAATTATTATTCATATAATTATAATAATCATTAACACCATAATTCTTCATAAATACCTCCTAGGTTATAGTATGATATTGGTGTATTAGTGTATAGGCAAAAACACAAAATGAAAAAAATAAAAAAAACACTTGCATATTCCCTATTTTACTGATAAAATATATATGTCTCAAAAAGACATGGCGTTGTTGGTGAAGTGGTTAACACATCGGATTGTGGTTCCGACACGCGTGGGTTCGATTCCCACACAGCGCCCCATTTAAGAAATTACTAAGTAGAAATACTTAGTTTTTTTGTTATAATATAAGTGGTGATAATATGAGATGTAAATGGTGTAACGAAAAGAATAAAACATATATAAAGTATCATGATGAAGAATGGGGAGAATTAAATACAAATGAACAATACCTATATGAAATGTTGATACTAGAATCATTTCAAGCAGGACTATCATGGGAATGTGTATTAAATAAAAGAGAAAACTTTAAAAAAGCTTTTGACAACTTCAATATAGAAAAAATAATTAAATATGATGAAAATAAAATAAAAGAATTATTAAACAATAAAAATATAATAAGAAATAAATTAAAAATAAAAGCAACAATAAATAATTCAAAAATTTTTAAAGAAATAGAAAAAGAATATGGAAATTTCTATAACTATTTAAATCAGTATATAAAAGAACCAATATATGAAATTAAAACAACAAATTATATATCAGATAAAATATCGATAGATCTATATAAAAGAGGAATGAGATTTGTAGGATCAACAATAATATACTCATACCTACAAGCAATAGGATTAATAAACTCACATGAACCAGAATGCTTTAAATATAAAAAATGTATATAAATGTAAAGAATAAAATAAAAAACGAAACAAATATATAAGAAATACAATAATTAATGTATAATAAAAAAGGTGATAGATTGGAAAAACTAATAAAAAATATAGAAAAATTACACACTACAAAATTAGGAATAGAAAGAATAAAAACAAACTTAAAACTAAATACTAATAATGTAGTAGAATACTGTAAAGAAAAAATACTAGATAAAAACACAAAAATAACCAAAAAAGGAAAAAACTATTATTGTGAAATAAAAAACATAGTAATAACAATAAACTCATATAGTCACACAATAATAACAGCGCATATGAAGGAGGAAAAAAATGGAATATAAAAAAATAGTAATAATAGGTGGAGGAGTTTTAGGCTCACAAATCGCTTTTCAATGTGCATATAGTGGATATGATACAACAATACTAATAAGAAAAGAAGATAATGAAAAAAGTATAAAAAAATCATTAGAAAAATTAAAAACAACATATATAGAAACACTAACAGAAATGACACCAAAACATAACTGGGCAAGAGGGCTTGCAGATAGCAAAAACTTTAATAGAGAAAAATGCATTGAAACAGCCCAAAATACAATGGAAAAACTAAGAATAGAAACAGATCAGAAAAAAGCACTTGAAGATGCAGATTTAGTAATAGAATCAATAACAGAAAATATAGAAATAAAAAGAAATCTATATGAACAAATTTCTAATTTATTACCACAAAAAACAGTAATAGTAACAAATTCATCAACACTATTACCATCAAAATTAGCAGATTCAACAAAAAGACCAAATAAATTCTTAGCAATGCACTTTGCTAATTCAATATGGAAAAACAATGTAGTAGAAATAATGGGACATGATAAAACAGAACAAAAATACTTTGATGAAATAATAGAATTCGCTAGTTCAATCAAAATGATACCACTTCCAGTTACAAAAGAAAAATCTGGATATCTACTAAACTCAATGCTAGTACCATTCTTATTAAGCGCATTTGACCTATACGCCAATGGAATATCAGACCCAGTTAGTATAGATAAAGCTTGGACACTTGGAACAGGAGCCCCAAAAGGACCATTCCAAATAATGGATATCGTTGGATTAGAAACAGTAAAAAATATAGTTGAACAATATCAAAAAGTTCCAGGAATAATAAACCCATTATTAAAGAAAATGATGCTTCCTTATAACTATAAAGGAATGTTAAAAATTGTAAATAAATACATAGAAGAAGGAAAAATAGGAAAATCATCAGGTGAAGGATTCTATAAATATGAAGATTAAAAGGTAATAAAATCAAAAGATAATTAATAATTATCTTTTTTTAATACTTTACACTAAAATAATAATGTTCAAAACTATACTTATGAACATAAAAAAAAGAATAAAAAAAATAAACTATGTTCAAAACTATACTTTTGAACATAATAAAAAAATAAAAATAGAGTTTTCAACAACTCTATTCCTCACTATAGGATAATAATGATTTAATCTCACTTTCAGACAAACTAGATAACATACTTGATTCCTTACCCTCAATTAAATTATCAGAGAGTATTTTTTTCTTTTCTTGTAATTCTATAATTTTTTCTTCAATAGTACCACGAGTAATAAACTTAATAACACTAACTTTTTTAGTCTGACCAATTCTATGGGCTCTATCAGTAGCCTGATTCTCAACCTGTGGATTCCACCAAATATCCAAATGAATTACAACATCTGCACCAACTAAATTAAGACCAGTACCACCACTTTTTAAAGTAATCAAAAAACAATTAGTAGAATCGTGATTAAACTTATCAACAAGTTCCATACGAGTCTTACTCTTAACATCACCAGAAATCATATAACTAGAAATATTATTATCATCAAATAAAACTTTAACCCTATCTACAACAGTCTTAAAACTAGAAAAAATCAAAATTTTATGACCATCATTAATATAATTTTTAACGGTTTCAAGAAGTTTCTCCATTTTAACCACTTCACCATTATAATTATTGAATAAAATATTAGGATCAACACAAACCTGTCTTAATTTCATAAGTAACTGTAATACCTTAAATCTAGCCTTTCCAATACCTTCACTAGAAAGTATCTCTTTAAATTCTTGTTCACTTTCTTTAAGAACACTTAAATATAACTTTTTTTGACTAGCAGGCAAATCAAGATAAATATTATTTTCAATCTTATCAGGTAAATCATGAATAACATCAATCTTCTTACGCCTTAGAATAAAAGGATGAATTTGATAATTTAAATTAGAAAGTTTTTCTAATGAATCACTATCAACCTCGTGAATACCATATTTTTCCTTAAACTTAAGAACACTACCTAAATAACCAGGCATAATAAAATCAAAAATACTCCATAATTCCATTACAGAATTTTCTAAAGGTGTACCAGTTAAAGCTATTTTAGTACGAGCCTTAATCTTTTTAATTTCTTTTGTCATACCTGCTTGATAATTCTTAATAGATTGAGCCTCATCAATAATACAAACTTCAAAATTTTTATCCTCATATTCATCATTATCATTACGAATTAAACCATAAGAAGTAATAAAAATATTATATTTATCAAAATCATTTATGATTTCTAACCTTTTAGATTTATTATCAAAAACAGTTACATACTTTAAATCATTACCAAATTTATCAAACTCTTTTTTCCAATTATAAACTAAAGAAGTAGGGCAAACAATCATAATTTTAGAATCAGGCTTTTCCAACAACACTTGCTTAATAAAACAAATAGTTTGTAAACTTTTACCAAGTCCCATTTCATCCGCAAGAATACCACCTAAATCACACTTATATAAAGTATATAACCATCTAACACCATCCTTCTGATAATCACGAAGAATACCAGAATCATTACCAAAATTAATAGAAATATCTTTATACTTATTAAAATTAGAAATAAATAAATCAAAAGAATTATCAGTTTTAATAGACTTATACTTATTCCTTTTTAAACTATCAATATATAAAGCACGATACTTAGGAATAATAATATTACCATTTAAATCATGAGTTGATAACTCCAAATCATTAAATAAGCTATTTAACTCATTTAATTCTTGATTGTTATTTAAATCAAGAATATTACCATTCTTTAATTTATAATACTTTTTATTTTTCTTTAAAGAAGAAAGAACTTTATCAAGTTCAGACACATCTATATTATCAGTATCGAAGCTATAAGACATAATTCCGTCGGTTCCGATACTAAAATTAGATTTAATATTACTTTTCTTCAAAATAGAAACATCATCAATCTTTTTAGAAGTGAAAATACTATATTTTTTACTTAAAACATGAATACCATTACTTAAAAAATCACCAATTAAATCAATATCAACAAGAATTAATCTATTATTATCAACACAAAAACCATAAGAACAGATATCATTAAATACATTGTTTTCATAATCAATATCACGAACAACAATACTAGAAGAATCAAAAAAATTAACAACATTATCTCCGTAATTAAATTTTAGATTACACTCAATTATATCGCGATTTAAATCAAAAAATAAACTAGTACTAACATCATCAGTAACAACAAAATCATTAATATCATCGCTGATAGAAATATTCTTTTTAATTCTTTGAAATAAGCCATTCTTAAAAACATCAACATGACTTTTATCAATTATTAAAGAATTAAGACTATTATCAATCATTGAACCAATTAAAGTAGAATAATTATTAGGCAAAACATATAAAATATGATTATAAACACAATACTTAAAACCTTTGCCAATAAATTTATAATCCGATAAATTATCAATAGATAAAAGATAATTATCATTATCTATACTTAAATTAAAACCAGTCGGAATATCATTTATAACACCATTAATAGTACCAATCCCAACAATAGAAAACTTATGATTATATAACTTTTCAAACAAACTAGATAACTCTCTATCGCTTAATTCAAAAGGATTATATCTATAATAATAACCTCTATTTTTAATATAACCAAATAAATAATTGAGTAGTTCTAAATCATCATTTTTAATATAATGAATACTTGGATCATAAGTAAAATTAACACCAAACTCATAAGTTTGATTATTAATATAAGCATCCATAAAACTTTCAAATTTTGACTCACGATTAATAAGGTATTTTTTCTTTAAACCGATATATATTTTGAAAGTAGGAACACTCTTACTAAAATCAAGTTCTAAAAGAACATTAACCGCTTCCTTAATTCCGCCAACTTCATTCTTAAAAAAATCAAGAATGCTATTAGAAATATCTAAATCAGTATGAGCACTCTCTAAAATCATATCACCATAATTAATAAGACAAGCCGCAACGTGCTTGCAAGTATGATTATTAGAAAATTGTGAACACTCACAATAAAAAGAAACGATTGAATCATGTCGAGTAATAATATTAACATCATAATAATAATTATAATGTTGAGAATTAACTTTAAAAATATGAACCAAATCATTTTTACCTCTATCTAAGGTATCATAAAAAGAAACACTGTTCTTAGAAATACTAAGCGCTTTAGATACAGAATCCTTACCAAAAGTTTTAAATGCTAAATCTAAAAACTTACTCACAAGAATCACCTCAAACCACTATTTTAACACAATAAAAACCTTAAAACAACAAATAAAATAAAAATAATTAACAACAAATAAATTATTATAAATGTGTAAAAAAAACATTAAACAAAAAAAGAAAAAATAAACCCCAAAAACAACTTTACAGACCAAAAAATGTGTGTTAAAATATGACATCAAGCAGGTGGTAGTATGGATAATAACTTCGAACTAGTAATATGCATAGATAGAGAAGCAAAAACGAAAGAAATACTAAGAACTGGAACAATAGAAGAGATAGACAGGTTTACCAAAAATTTTGAAAACGGAAACGAAATAAAAGCATTATATTCAAAAAAAGTAAAAGATTTTTATGAAAAAAACAAGAGTCATATAGACACAATAACTAGGAAAAATGGCAAAAAAGAAACTGGTGATATAGCCATAATAGGTACAATAAATAAAGAATCAAGACGAATAAAAGTATTGTATAAGAAACATATAGAAATGTTTGAAAAAATAAAAGAATATGAAAAAATAATAAAATTTGAAAAATTTGAACAATATTTAAGAGATAATTATTATAAAGAATATTGTCAATTACAAATGTTTAAGAATTTGTTTAAACACTTATTTAAAAACACAGAAGAAAACGCAGATGATAATATAGAAATACCAGAAGAAATAAAAGAAGAAATGTTATTCCTTATAAGAAAAGTATATGATTTATATAAAGTTTATTCGAAAGAAAGAAATGAGATTTCACCAGATAGAATATATACAGAAATAAAAAAACGACAAAAAAGTAAAGAAAACAAACAAGAGTTAGAACTACCAGAAGCGTATGAAAAAGTATTCAAAGAAGAACGTAATGAGGAAAGAAAATACAATATACAAGAAACAAAAGGGCGTCAAAAAATAAAAAAAATTAGTGGGGGAAATTAGAATGACAGAAAGAATTATATGTGACAAAGAATTAATAAGAAAATTAGTAAGAAAAGATGCTAAAACACTAGTAATACAATATGATAAAAAATCAAAAAAAGCATACTACAAAACAGAAACAATGCCTAGAAGACTTCCAATAGATATATCAAGAGTAAAAGACCTATAATTTTACTCTTTTTCTATGAAAAAATATTCTACCAAATATAATAAAAATATGTTATCATATATAAAGAAAAAAAGAAAAGAAGTGAGTTTATGGAGAAAAAAACAGTATTAATAACAGGTGCATCAAAAGGACTTGGAGCAGCCATTGCAAAAGTATTTGCTAAAAATAATCATAATATAATATTAAACTACAATAATAGTGAAGAAGAAGCCTTAAAACTAACAGAAGAACTAAAACAATATAATATAGAAGTTCTACCAATAAAAGCAGATATGACAAAAGAAGAAGAAATAAAAGAAATGGTGGGTATTTCTATAAATAAATTTAAAAAAATAGATGTTCTTATTAATAATGCAGGAATCGCTATAGATACAACATTTGAAGATAAAACAAAAGAAAACTTTATAAAAATAATAGACACAAACCTAATAGGACCATTTCTAGTTTCAAAATATGTTGGGGAATCAATGTTAAAAGAAAAACAAGGATCTATTATAAATATATCATCAACAAATGGAATAGATACATATTATGAATATAGCCTAGACTATGACGCATCAAAAGCAGGAATGATATCATTAACACATAATCTCGCATTACATTTCGCACCATATATAAGAGTAAACTGTGTCGCACCTGGTTGGATAAAAACAGAAATGAATAAAAATTTAGATGAAGAATACAAAAAATCAGAAGAAAGTAAAATACTTCTAAAAAGATTTGCAGATCCAGTTGAAATTGCTAAAGTAGTATACTTTCTTTCAACAGATGATGCAAAATACATAAATAATGAAACAATAAGAGTAGATGGAGGAACAATACATGCATAATATGTTAAATATAAAAGAATCAATATGGAATCTAATAGAACAAGAAGAAATAAATATAGAAAAAGAACTAAAAGAAGTAGATAAAATATGTGAATATAATAGTTTAAAAGTATTAAAAGCATTCCAAAATAATAAAGTTTCAGAAGTACACTTTAACGAAACAACAGGATATGGATACAACGATATAGGTAGAGAAACAATAGAAACAATTTATAAAGAAATATTCAATGCAGAAGATGCACTAGTAAGAGGACAATTCATATCAGGGTCACATGCACTAACAGTCGCATTATTCGCACTACTTAGACCAAATGAAACAATGCTATCTATAACAGGAAAACCATACGATACACTAGATCAAGTAATAGGCTTAGAAGAAAATAAAAGTTCATTAAAATCGTTTAACATAAACTATGAACAAATAGATTTAGTAAACAATGACTTTGACTATGAAAAAATAAAAGAAGTAATAACAAACAAAAAAATTAAATTAATAGAAATACAAAGATCAAAAGGATACTCAACAAGAAAAAGCATAACATTAGATAAAGTAGAAAAAGTAATAGAATTTATAAAAAAAATAGATAAAGATATAATTATAATGATAGATAACTGCTACTGTGAATTCGTTGAAACAAAAGAACCAACAGAAGTAGGAGCAGACATAGTAGTAGGCTCATTAATTAAAAATCTAGGTGGAGGAATAGCACCTAATGGAGCATATATTGTAGGTAAAAAAGACCTAATAGAACTATGTGCAGAAAGATTAACATTACCAGGAGAAGGAAAAGAAGTAGGGCCAACACTAGGAATAAATAAACAATTCTTACAAGGAATCTACCTAGCACCAAGAGTAGTTGCTAATGCCTTAAAAACAGCTATACTTACAAGCAAAGTACTAGAAACATTAGGATACGAAGTAGAACCAAAATACAATGAAAAAAGAGCAGACATAGTTCAAAACATAATATTTAATGATGAGCAAAAACTAATTAAATATTGCCAAGGAATACAATCTGGATCAGCAATAGACTCATATGTAGAGCCAGTTCCATGGGAAATGCCTGGATACACAAACAAAGTAATAATGGCAGCAGGAACATTCACACAAGGATCATCAATAGAACTATCATGTGATGGACCAATAAGACCACCATATATCGCATATCAACAAGGAAGCTTAACATACGAATACGGGAAAATAGGTTTAGCCAAAGCAGTACAAAAATTGGAGGAACAAAATGATTAAAACAAATAAACAAAATGATATAGATACACTATTAGATGATTTAGGAATAAGCTTAAATATAGAAAAAACAGAATTAAAACTACGAAAAAATGGATTATTATTATCAGACGAACAAATAGCTATATTAAATAACCACAATATAAACTATGAACAATATCAAACACTAGAAAGCTTAATATTTAGAATAGAAGAATATATAAATGATGTGCAAGGATATATGGATATAACAGATATAGACGAACTATCAAGACAACTATCAGAACAAAATTACTACAATAATACAAATAAATAAAATAGTATGATGTAACAGGATTAAAGGAAGTGAAAACATGATATATTTAGACCATGCAGCAAACACAAAAGTTGATAAAGAAGTTTTAGATAAATACTATGATACAGCATTAAACTATTATGGAAATCCAAATGCAAACCATGAATTTGGAAAAAAATCACAACAACTAATAGAAGAATCAACAAACATAATTGCAAAAGCATTAAATATATTACCAGAAGAAATAATATATACAAGTGGAGCAACAGAATCAAATAATTTAGCTATAAAGGGAATATGCGAAAGATATAAAAACTATGGTAAACATATACTCGTAAGCTGTTTAGAACATACATCAATTATTGCATCCGCAACAGTCATGCAGGAACTTGGTTATGAAGTTGAACTAATACCAGTAGATAAAAATGGATTAATAGATGTTGAAACCCTAAAACAAATGATAAGAAAAGACACAATACTTGTAAGCGTATGCTCAGTAGATAGTGAATTAGGACTAGTTCAACCAATAGAAAAAATTGCACAAATTCTAAAAGAATATCCAAACACATATTTTCATTCAGATGCTTCACAATCGATTGGAAAAGTAACAATTGACTACAAAGAAGTAGATTTAATAACAATTGCACCACATAAATTCTATGGAACAAATGATATGGGAATGCTTATAAAAAAGAAAAGTGTAAGTCTAAAACCAATTATAAATGGCGGAAGATCAACAACAGTATATAGAAGTGGAACACCAAATGTACCTGGAATAGTCGCAACAGCATATGCACTAAAAAAAGCAATAGAAAATCAGAAACAAAGATATGAATATGCACAAAAACTAAACAAAAAAATAACAGACTATATAAAAAAGTATAACTTTATACATATAAATAATACACAAGCATCGATGCCTTTTACAATAAACTTTAGTATTAAAGGAATAAAATCACAAGACGTTGTCGACTACCTAAGCAGTAAAGAAATATATCTATCCAGTAAAACATCATGTTGTCCTATAGGTACACCATCAAAATTAATATATGCCCTAACAAAAGATAAATCACTTGCTTCAACATCAATAAGACTAAGTATATCGCACACAACTACAGAAGAAGAAATAGACGAATTCATAAAAGAATTTGATAATTATATAAAGGAATTAAAAAACAATGGAAAAATATAAAGAAATAGAAAAAAGTATAATAAAAACATATAGAAAAGAAATATGGTCAAAATTCGTAAGAGCAGTACAAAACTATAATTTAATAGAAGAAAACGACAATATAATGGTATGTATTAGTGGGGGAAAAGACTCATTTCTACTTGCAAAATGTATTCAAGAAATAAAAAGACATGGAAAAATACACTTTAACGCACACTATGTTGTTATGGATCCAGGGTATAACGAATACAATAAAAATTTCATATTAGATAACGCAAAAATATTAAATGTGCCAATAGAAATGTTTGAAAGCAATATCTTTGATGTTGTATCAACAATAGATACAAAAAGTCCATGCTATATGTGTGCAAGAATGAGAAGAGGATACCTATATAATAAAGCGAAAGAATTAGGGTGCAATAAAATAGCATTAGGACATCACTTTGATGACGTAATTGAAACAACACTTCTATCAATGCTATACGGTTCAGAAATTAAAACAATGATGCCAAAACTTCACAGCGAAAACTATGAAGGACTAGAACTAATAAGACCATTATACCTAGTAAAAGAAGAATCAATCATATCATGGAAAAAACACAATGAACTAACATTTATAAACTGTGCTTGTAGATTTACAGAAGGATGTTCACTAATAAATGATGGAACAAGTAAAAGAAAAGAAGTAAAAGAATTAATTAAAAATTTAAAAAAAATAAATAAAAATGTAGATTACAATATATTTAAAGCAATGGATAATATAAATTTGAATTGTGTATTAGGTACAAAAAAAGATGGACAATATAAAAGTTTTCTAGAAGAATACGACAACAATAAGTAAGAATTACTAGAACATAAAATAAGTTTTTATGTGCAAAACTGAGTTATGAACATAAAAAAACAAATTAAATATAAAAAAACATGTTCAAAACTATACTTTTGAACATAGTTTATAAAAATAAAAAAGTTTTAAACATAAATACATATAATTAAGTGGTGATAAAATGATTAAATATAAATTATCAACACTTTTTTTATTTGTTCTAACACTATGCACATTTCAATTTGTAAGTGCAAAAGAACCATATCTATTAGGAAAAATAATATATATAGATGCAGGCCATGGAGGAAGAGATCCAGGAGCAATATATAAAGATTTAAAAGAATCAGATATAAATCTTGATATAACTAACGAACTAAAAATAGAACTTGAAAAACAAGGCGCAATAGTATACCAGACAAGAATAGGAGATTATGACTTATCAAAGATAAATGCAACAAATCACAAAAAAAGTGATTTAACAGAAAGAGCAAAAATAATAAATGAATCAAATGCTGAAATTTATATATCAATTCATCTTAATTCAGATTCCTCACCAACATGGCAAGGAGCACAAATATTTTATACAAATAAGAATAAAGAAAATAAAAAAATAGCAGAAATTATACAAGAAAAATTTAAAAAAAATATAAAATCAAATAGAAAAATAAAACAACTAAAAAATATGTATATGTTTGACAGAATAAAAAAACCAGGTATATTAGTTGAAGCAGGTTTCATCAGTAATGAAAATGATAGATATAAACTAAAACAAAAAGAATACCAACAAAAAATAGCACAAACAATTACAGAAGGAATAATAGAATATTTAAAATAATATTTAATAAAAACACAAAAAATACACAATTATATCACATAAACTGTGATATAATTATACTAGGTGGTACAAATGAGAAATAAAATATTTAGAACATTAGACGAACAAGTCGAAATACTAAAAAATAAAAAACTACAATTCGAAGACGAAACGAAAGCAAAACAGATTTTATTAAAAGAAAACTATTTCTTCATAAGTGGATATAGACATCTACTAATGAAAAATTATAAAGATAAAAATTTTATAGAAGGTTCCAAATTTGAAGAACTATATGCAATTTTCAACTTTGATAGACACATAAGAAACATATGCTTTAAAAATATATTAATAATAGAAAATAATATTAAATCTATAATAAGCTATCAACTATCAAAAAAATATGGATTTCAAGAAAAAAACTATCTAAATGCAGAAAACTATACGCAAGATCCCTTAAAAGCACGCCAAGTACGAGATGTATTAAACAAAGTAAGAAAACAACTTGCGTTTAATGGAAAGAAACATACAGCTACAATGCACTATATTACAAATTATGGATATATCCCAATGTGGATTTTAGTCAAAGTATTATCATTTGGCCTTATGGCAGAATTTTATTGTATACTAAAAACAGACGACAAACAAGAAATAGCAGATCTATATAAAATGAAATATGAAGATATGGAAGTATACCTATACCTACTAGCAAATTTTAGAAACTTATGTGCACACGAAGATATACTATACGACCACAGAACACAACGATCAATTCCAGATAATGCAATACATAAAGCATTGGATATAGAAAAACTAGAAGAAGAATATAAATATGGAAAAAATGATTTATTTGCATTAATAATAATATTTAAATACATGCTTGAACAATCAGAATTTAGAGAAATGATAAGAGAAATGAGTTATGAAATAGACCTACTAGATGGAAAAATCAACACAGTACCAATAGAAACAATACTAAATAGGATTGGGTTTCCAACAAATTGGAAAGAAATAATAACTTACGAGGTGATATTATGAAAAATACGAAAAACATATTAATAATAATAATAGCATTTTTTACAGGAGTAATAGCGACAATAATAACAATTAAATATATTCCAAAAGAAAAACAAACTAAACAAGAACCAACATCACTAGTAAATATAACAGAAACAAATACAATAAAAAGCGCGATAGAAAAAATATATGACGCAGTAGTCCTTGTGGAAACATATAATAATAGTTCAAACATATCAACAGGCACAGGATTTGTATATAAACAGAATGATAAAGATGGTTTCATAATTACAAATCATCATGTAATAGAAGGTGGAAATAAATTTGAAATAACACTAACAAATGGTGAAACAGTAGAAGCAAAACTACTAGGAAGCGATGAATACTCAGATATAGCAATACTTTCCATTCCAAAAGAAAAAGTAATACAAATAGCGACACTAGGAGAAAGTAACAAAACAGAGATTGGAGATACAGTATTCGCAGTAGGATCACCATTAGGAAAAGAATATATGGGAACAGTTACAAAAGGGATCTTATCAGGAAAAGATAGAACAGTAACAGTATCAACAACAAATTCATCACAAATGCAAGAAGTACTACAAACAGATGCAGCAATCAATCCAGGAAATAGTGGAGGACCACTTGTAAATATAAATGGAGAAGTAATAGGCGTAACATCGATGAAACTAGTACAAAACGAAGTAGAAGGAATGGGGTTTGCAATACCAATAGAAATGGTAAATACACTAATTGAAAGACTTGAAAAAGGAGAAAAAATAGAAAGACCATTAATAGGAATAGAAATGACAGATTCAAAAAATACATACTATTTATATAAGCAAGGAATAACACTACCAGAAGAAATAGATAAAGGAATAGTAATACTAAAAGTAAATGAGTCATATCCAGCAGGAAAAGCAGGACTACAAAAAGGAGACATAATACTATCAATCAATGATACAGAAATAGATGATAGCGCACACTTCAAATACCTTTTATATAAATACAAAATTGGAGATACAATAAAAATAACATATATGAGAGATCAAAAAATAAAAGAAACAAACTTAAAACTAGACAAAAAAGCAGAAAATAACTAAAAAACCAAGGAAGAATATACAAAAAAAAGTATATTCTTTTTAGGTGGTAAAATGAAATATATATCATATAAAGAATCAAAAATAGCAGAAAAAGAAAGAAACGAAAACAATAAAAAATATATAGAACTCAAAATAAAAAAAGAAAAAGAATACTTTAAAAACATGTTTAAAGATATAGATGAAAATATAAAACTAGACGAAGAACAACAGAAAATAATATTGACAGATGACGACTACGTGCTAGTAATAGCAGGAGCAGGATCAGGAAAAACAACAACAATAACCGCAAAAACCAAATACCTAATAGAAAAACAAAACATAACCCCAGAAGAAATAGTGATAATATCGTTTACAAATAAAGCAGTAAATGAACTAAAAGAAAGAATTAATATACAATTTAAATATAATGTGAAAATAACAACATTCCATAAATTTGGATACGAAATAATAAAACAGAACCAAACAAATTATCCAAAAATAATTAAGGACAATAGATACATAATAGAAAAATATATAAATCATATCATAAAACAAGAACCTAAAACATTAAAAAAACTATATACATTTTATTCAAACTATTTTGAATCAAGAGAACAACAAATACCAAATAAATATAAAACACTAAACGGAGAATATACAGAAACAATAAATCAAAAAATAATAGCAGACCATTTATATATCAAAGGAATAAAATACAAATATAAAAAACAATACAAATACAATAAACAATATATTCCAGATTTTACAATAGAACAAAACAACAAAGAATACTATATAGAATATATAGATATAACACCAAATGAAAAAATCAAATATATTAAACATATAAATAAAATAAAGAAAATTCACAACAAACATAAAACAACACTACTTATAATATATAAAACAAACGAACTAAACCAAATAAAAAATAAACTAAAAAAATACAAAATAATAGGAACACCAATACCATTAAAAAAAATATTTAATGAAAAAATAAAACAAAATAAAACATATGAAAAATTTATAACCCTTTGCAGCACATATATAAGTCTATACAAAGCAAAGGGTTATGACGAAAATGATTTTGAAAAAATAACAATACACAATACAAAACAAAAAATATTTAACATATTTATAAAAAAACTATATAAATATATAGAACAATATAACAAAAACAAAAACCAAATAGACTTTGACGATATAATAAATAAAGCAATAAAAATAATAAACCCCAACAATCAAACCCTGAAAAAATATAAATATATAATAATAGATGAATACCAAGATATATCAGAAAATAGATTCAAACTAATAAAAAAAATATCCGATATAGCAAACAGCAAAATAATGCTCGTTGGAGATGATTGGCAATGTATATATAGCTTTGCATCCTCAAATATAAACCTATTCACGCAAATAAAAAAATATATAAAACACTGTGAAATACTAAAAATTCAAAACACATATAGAAATAGCCAAGAACTAATAGATATAGCAGGAGAATTCATAAAAAAAAACCCAAACCAAATAAATAAAACATTAAAAAGCACCAAAAGAATAAAATATCCAATTACAATACTAAAATACAAAAAAACAATTACAAATAAACTAATAAAGGCAATAAACTACCTAATAAAAAAATATGGAGAAGAAAAAAACATTCTAATACTAGGAAGATACAATGAAGATATAAATAAAATAAACGAAAATCAAATACTAAAAAAAGACAATAATAAAATAATAATTCAAAATAATAAAAAAACAAAAATAGAATTTATGACAGTACACAGCGCAAAAGGACTCGGATATGATAATGTAATAATCCTAAACACACTAGACGATATTCTTGGCTTTCCTTCAAAAATAGAACCAGACCCAATATTACAACAACTAATAGAAAAAGAAAATACAAAAGTTGAATATCCAGAAGAAAGAAGATTATTTTACGTAGCACTAACAAGAACAAAAAACGAAATAATTATATTAGAAAAAAAGAATCAAGAATCCATATTTATAAAAGAAATAAAAAAAAATAAAAATATAAAAATAAAAAGTAATATATAAACAAAAAAACAATAAGAATAATTAGGTGATTAAATGAACTTAATTATAAAAGGAATAATAATAGGAATAGGAAAAATAGCACCCGGAATATCAGGCGCAATGCTCGCAATATCATTAGGAGTATATGACAAAATAATAAAATCAATAGCAAATATAAAAACAATAAAAAAACAAGAAATGATATATTTATCAAAAATAGGAATAGGAATAATAATATCAATAATAATAACAAGTAAAATAATTGTAAAATGTTTAAATAAGTATTATCTAGCAACAATGTTACTTTTAATAGGCTTAATTATTGGCGGTCTACTAAACACAACAAAACAGATTAACTACAAAAAAAAAGATATAATAATATCATTACTAATAATATCAATATTTATAATAATAACACTAATCAATAAAAAACAAACAAATCAAATATTAACAATAGAATATACACTAATTCAATATATAAAACTCATAGGGATAGGAATAATAGATGCTTTATCAAGTATAATTCCAGGAATAAGTGGAACGGCATTACTAATGAAACTAGGTTATTACACAACAATACTACAGACATTCGCAACAATACTATCAATAAACCAATTAAAAAAAAATATTTTTATAATGTCAGCATTTATAGTAGGATTTATAATAGGAACCATTACAATATCAAAAATAATAAACAAAATAATGAATAAAGAAAAAAACATATTAAATATAATAATATCATTATTCATGATAAATACAATAGTAGAAATCGTAAAAAAAAGTATAAAAATCAAACATACAAATACAGAATTTTTGATAGGCTTGTTATTACTATTAATTGGTACCTTAATATCAAAAAAACTAGAAAAAATATAGAATATAAAAAACAAGCATACATAAAATAAAGTGAGGTGAAAAAATGGAAAAAAAGTTACCAAAAGTATTCGCAAACAAAATAGATAAGAATATAAATAATAATGAAAAAATATACGTGTCAAAAAAAAATATAGAAGACAACACAAAAGAAATATATAATAACAAAATAAAAAAAACAAATGAGAATAAAACAATAAATCAAAAAATAAATGAAATAATGAATAAAAAAAGATACACATATAAAATACCAGTTATTATAAAAAAACAAAATGAAGAAATTAGAACAAAAATAATAGGAAAAAATAGCAAAAACATAATAACGATTGATAATAAATTAATAAAATTAGAAGAAATAGAAGATATTATGATTGATAATGAGGATAAATAAAAAAACGAGAAAACTCGTTTTTTAAATACAATCGACATGAGTGTCTTGCAAACATCTTAATGCACAAACACAATTTAAATTCATAGTGAAAAATGAATTAGTTGCTTCAAATGGATAAGGCTCCGTAGTATCAGTATTAGGAGCTAAAACCCTGAAAGTAGCACAACAACCATCAATTTTTTCAACCCTGAAAACATTAGATGTCACAGTTTCAGTAGGATCTTTACTTATTGGCATACTAAAAGCAACACCATTACTACCACAAGTATATAGCATAACAGGACGAGTATTACAACTAACAGAAGTAGCAGAGCAACCTAAAAAACCTCTATCACATGTATCAAGACACGCATCCCCACATTCCGCATTTTGTTGAAGAATATTAATAATAGTTAAAATCTCGGCTAGGCATTTGCACTCATCAGCATTATTATTACACATCAAAACCACCCCTTCTTTATTCCTAATATAACATATTCCTTACATAAAAAAATGTGTGAACAAAAACCTATATGAACTAATTTATAAAAAACTCTTGAAAAAACAACTTTTTTTTGTTATTATAATTAATAGAATAATTAGGAGGAATAATGATATGGATAAAGTAACAATAAGCAATTTACAAGGAGAAAATGGATTAGTTAACGTAATAAGATATTTTATGAATAATGGGAATGAATACTTAATCTACTCATTAAACGAGGTAGATGAAGCGGGATATACAAGATTATATGTAACAAAAATAACAGGAGTAGATGGAACATATAGCGCTGAAACACTAAATGACACAGAATGGAATGAAATAAAAAATATAGTAAAACTAATAGTTAAAGCAAATAAAGAGGGTATACCAGTTCCAGTGCAAGATTTAAATCCTAAAAAAATAAGTAATATTCTATTAAAAGATAAAAAAATATTTAAATTAAATGCTCCTTTAGTAAATGATTTAGGTGCAAATAAACCAAATTTTGATGAAGAAACAGGAACACAAAACACTATACCAACACAACCAGCATTCAACGAACCAGTACAACCAACATTCGATATACCAGCACAACCAGCGTTCAATGAACCAGTACAACCAACATTCGATATACCAGCACAACCAACATTCAACTTTAATAATCAATCTATAAATCAAACAGATAACTATAAAACAATGTATGAAGAAGTGTTGGAAAAAAATAATGAATTACAAGAACAAATAAATAAATTAAATACAGAACTTATACAATATAAAGAAATAATAAATAATGTAAAAAACATAATAGAAAAATAAGTGAAATAAGTAAAAACACTTATTTTTTTTGTTTAATATAATAAAGTTAAATAGGGAGGTAAAATATGAAAAATGCGCTAAAATATTATTATAATATTGAAACAGAAATCATTCATCAAATTAATAAAAAATATAAATTCACATCAATGAATAAAAAGTATATTTTATGCCCATTTACAAGAAACTATGATGAAATAGAAGAAATATATAATCTTCATCAATTTATAAGACTAAATAAAATATACTGTCACATGATTATACCAAATAACAATAGAGAATTGATAACAAAAATAAACTCAATACCATATGTTTTGTTACAAATACAAATAGAGGAAAGAAGTATTACCGAAAAAGATATATTTAATATAACAAAAATAAAAATAGATACAGAACAATATAAAAAAATAACGAGAAAAAATTGGTACTATCTATGGCAATCTAAAATAGATTACATAGAATATCAAATAACACAATTCAAAAAAAAATATCCACTTATTAACGAAAGCAGTCCATATTATATAGGAATAATAGAAAACTGCATTGAGATGTTAGCAAATATAAATGAAACCAAATCAATAAAAACGATATCGCATAATAGAATAGAAAATAAAGAAAAAACAGAAGATTTTTATAATCCATTAAATTTTATAATAGATCATAGATGTAGAGACTTAGGAGAATACATAAAAAAAAATACCCAAGAAATCGATATAATTAACATAATAAACGAATATTTGATAAACAATCAAACAAGTATAGAAGAGGCAAAACTATTATTTTTAAGAATTATATATCCTAGTGAATATATTGATTGCTGTGAAAAAATATTAAACAATAGAAAAGAAGAAAAAAAAATAATGAAAATAATAACAAATGTAGAAATAAAAGAGAAAAAAATTAAAGAAACATACAAAATTCTAAAAAGAATAATACCATTAGATAATATAGAATGGTTAGAAAAAAGAAGTTAAACATTTATAACTCCTTTAATTTCTGATATTTCATCTAATAGAATTGCCTCAATTCCTTCCTTAATTGTGATATCAACCATACCACAATTAGCACATGCACCTTGCATACTGACATAAACAATTCCATCATCATATTTAACAAATTCAATATTTCCACCTTCTGAAATAAGATAAGGTCTTATATTATCTAAAACAGCAATAATTCTTTCCTCAATACTCATAAAAAATCACCAAAAACATTATATAGTAAATAAAAAAAATAGTAAAGTAAAACATAACAATTTACATACATAAGTATAAGTGATATAATTATCAAAGAGGTGCACCATGACAAAATTTGAAAAAGGAAAAATTATTAAGGGAGTTGTATCTGGAATTGAATCATATGGAGCATTTGTAACATTCGATGATTTTTACACGGGATTAATACATATCTCAGAAATATCACACGGTTATGTAAAAAAAATCCAGGATTTTATAAATATAGGAGATACAATATATACAGAAATAATAGAAGTCGATGAAGCAACAAATCATCTAAGACTAAGTATAAAAAATATTAACTATAAACCAAAATACAAGAATAAACAACAAAGAATAAAAGAAACACAGAGTGGATTTAAAACATTATCATATAAATTACCTAAATGGATAGACCAAAGTATGGAAATGATAAAAAAAAATAAAATTTCTTGAAAAATATTGACAAACATTATTTCAGATGGTATAGTTATAACTGTCTGATTGATTTGACGGGCGATTAGCTCAGTTGGTTAG
>DFLA01000015.1 GCA_002374055.1 Caryophanales bacterium UBA3631 | reverse complement strand
AATATAATTAATATGAAATATGTTTCATATTTAGAAAGAGGTCAAAATGAAAAGTTTTGAGTAAAGGTTAAAAAATTCTTAGATTAATTTATTGTTAAATATTATTAAATGTGATAGAATTAAAAATGGAAAGTAGGAGGTTTTATGAATCAAACTAAAAAATTAATAATAATATTAGCTGTCATTGCAGCATTTGTAGGTCTTGGTCTTTTTCTAGGGTTAAGCGCTGGTCAAACTAAACAAAAATATATGGATGAATATACTAGTGCAATAAAAGCAAAAGGACGCCATGTAATTTATATTGGTAGAAGTGGTTGTAGTTATTGTCAACAATTTAGTCCTATTCTAAATGAAATAACTAAGGAATATAATGTAAAGTATACTTATGTTAATACTGATAACATTAGTGATGAAGGTTTAGAAAAAATACTAAAAATGTTGAATATAAATAGTGATAATTTTGGAACACCATATATGGTAGTTGTAAAAGATGGAAAACCAGTTGCAGAACAATCAGGATTTGTAGAAAGAGATGTATTATTCTCATTCTTACAAAATAATGGAATGATTGATAAAGATGAAAAATTGGTTTCTGAATATGCTAATTTAACCAATATTAGTTATAGTGATTATGAAAAAATCTTAGAAAGTAAAAAGCGTTCTGTTATTGTTATAGGACAAACAGGATGTACATATTGTAATCAAACTAAGCCTATTATTAATGAAATAGCTAAAGAATATAATATAACAATAAATTATCTTAATTTGACTGAATTATCACAAGATGATAATAAAGCATTGTTTAGTTCTTTAAGTTATTTAAAAGATTTAGAGAATTTTGGAACACCACTTACTCTTGTAATTGAAGATAAAGAAGTAGTAGAAGCATTAGAAGGTTACAAAGAGAAGAGTGAATTTGTAAAATTCTTAAAGAAAGTTAATGTAATAGGGTGATATAATGGAAAAACACGTTTATGATGAAGTGATGAAATTCAAAAGGAAATATCCATTAACTATTGCTTGGAGATTAAAAAAACACGCAAAAGTTCTTGAAAAACACTTAAATCCTGGTGAGGAAATCGTATATGCATTTGCAGGACAAAAGAATGATAATCCATTAGATATAATCACTACATATATAATATTAGTTACAAACAAACGAATATTATTAGGAGAGGATAGACTTGTATTTGGTTATTTTCTAACTTCAATAACGCCTGATTTATTTAATGATTTAGAAGTATCAAGTGGTATTATTTGGGGTAAAATATATATAGATACAGTTAAAGAATTAGTAGTAATTTCTAATTTAGATAAAAAAAGTTTACCAGAAATTGAAACAAGCATAAGTGAATATATGATGCATAAAAAACGTCATATGAAACAAGGAGAAACTAATGTTTAGTTTCTTTTTCTATTGTAAAAGTTAAAATTATTTTATATAATAAAAATATAAAATCAAGAGGGTTGATAATAATGAAACGTATATTTACAATGTTGTTATTTATGTTTTCTGTTTATATATTTATCCAATTAACATTTAATTTTTTTAATACTGGATATGAAATGACATATATAGTAGGTGTAAATGATAAATTAAGTGCGAAAGTAAAAGAAAAAAATATTAAACGAATAAAAAATGAGACTAATAACTATATATTTGATATTGATATAGATGGTACTAAGTTTGTTATAGAGACTTTTAATAATTATGGTTTTTCTAAGGAATTAATAAGATCAATTGATTACTATAACGGAAAGTATAAATGTATTTATCCACATTTTAGAGATAATGAACAAGTAACAGATGTGCTTTGTGATGATAATGGAATAACTAAGAATTATCGTATGTTGTCTGGATATGATGAAAACTTAGATTCATTTGTTAAATCTTTAAAAGGTTATGATGAGAATAAATTTACAGACAATCAAAAAGATGATTATAATTTTAAGAATATAACAGTTTATAAAAGTAATTTGGCTAGAAATCATTATCTTGCCATAAATGATTATAATGGAATATATATATTATCAAGAAAGGTTATTTCTACGGTTAATCATATGAAATTATTTTCAAATGATGAATATACAAAGAAATTAACTACAATAGTTTCAAAGTATTATGTTTCAGCTGATTACGATAGTAAGTATGATTTTAATCGTTTTGTTGTGGTTGATATTGAAAAGAATAAACTTGATTATATTAATATGACTACAAGAATATCTTTTAATTCATATATACAAGGCGTAGTTGGAGACTCTTTATATATATATGATAAGAGTAATAAGGCTCAGTATCAATTAGATATTAAACATAAGAGACTTATAACGTTAGGAAAGTCAGATGCTAAAATAATTAGCTATAATAACGGTAAATGGGAAGATATAAATGCATATGAAGCAGCTTCAGATGAAGTTAAATTTAAGTATTATGAAGAATCATCTGATGATACATATCAGAGAATAATTAAAAATGGTAATAAACTATCAGGATTCTATTATTACGTAAAAAGAAATGGAAATTTATATGATGTATATCGTGCTCCAATAGGATATAAGGATAAACTTACTTATATATTTAAAACTGATGATCCAAACAGTTTGAAGTTTGTTGGTGAATATGTTTATTATAATTATAATAATGCTGTAAGATATTATAGTGATATAACCGGAAATAAAACGGTGTATGAAAATACAGAATATCAGTTTAATAAGACATTAACTTATTATATTCATGAGAGTTAAAACTCTCTTTTTTGTTTCTAAAAATCAAAATATACATATAATATTATGGGGTGAAAGCATGTACAAAATATATGATATACGTGATGGTGATAGTTTAAATTCAATCGCAAATATATTTGATACAGATGTTGATACATTAAATGATATTAATGGATTTGATTCAAATTATAAGTTTGAAAATACTAACCAAATGATAGTCCCATTAAATTCAGATGATATGTTTGGAATTTATAAGGTAAAAGATGGAGACACTATATATAATATAGCTAATGAGTTAGGAATTAATTATAAGGATTTGTTAGGTATCAATGGGATTAAAGAAGATGATTATATATATGAAGATGAACAGATAATAATACCACTAGAAAATACTAAATTTATCATTACTGAAAGCGGTGATACATTAGAAAGTGTTGCCCAGAAATTATCTACTAATATGGATAATATAATTGATAGTAATGATGAAATTTATATTGAAAAAGATCAGCTTATTGCTGTAAAAAAAGATGATATTAATTAAAACATCTTTTTTTTTCTTTTTATATGTTATATAATAATTAGGGAAAAGAGGTAACAATGAAGAATTTAAAAATAATTACAATTGCTGTTGTTTGTTTTTTGATGACAGGTTGTTTTGGAAGACTTACAACATATAAAGAAATAAACTATAATAAATTTAATAAGATGGTTGACAACAAAGAAACATTTGTTTTGTTAATTGGTTCAAGTACATGTAGTCACTGTCTTGAGTATAAACCAACACTTGAAAGAATTATTAAAAGGTATCAAGTTAAAGTATACTATATTGATATTTCTAAACTATCAGATAATGATAACGATTCATTAGGTAATAAGATAAGCTTTACAGGTACTCCAACTGTTGTCTTCTTTAAGAATGGAGTCGAAGGAGATGGCAAAACAAGTCCTGAGTATACTAGAATAGTTGGTAATAAAAATTATGATTATTCAGTTAAAAAGTTCAAAAGTAATGGATTTATAAAGTAGGTGAAAATAATGAATAATGAAAATAATAATTCGATTTCAGTAAATCCTGTGAAACCAATTGAGGTAGATAAAGAGGAAAATGTATTATCTGAAAAAAAACAATCTGTTAATTTTAGTGTTTTAGCTAATTATGGAGAAGATTTAACTGCTAAAGAATATGTAACTAATCCAGCTATAGCTAGAGATGACGAAATAAAAAGATTAATGATTGTATTACTTACACCAGAAAAGTCTGGATTATTAGTAGGTAAACCTGGTATAGGTAAAACAGCTATTGTTGAAGGATTGTCATATTTGATTAAAAATAATCAAGTTCCAGAGGCTTTAAAAGGATATCGCGTTATAAAGTTTAATTCAACATCATTAGTAGGTAGAATAGTTGTAGATGGCAAAGATGAATTAATAATGAATCTTTTAGTTCAAGAATTAAAACATACGTCTAAGACTATTGTGTTTATTGATGAGGTTCATACTCTAATTGGTGGAGGAGAATCTATGGACTTAGCTAATATGTTAAAGGCAGGCTTAGATCGTGGAGATATCAAAGCTATTGGGGCAACTACAACAGTTGAGTATAATACATATGTAATTAGAGATAGAGCCTTTTTACGTAGATTTGAAAAAATTGAAGTATTAGAACCTGATGAACCTACTACTGTTAAGATTTTGATGGGTACAATACCTAAGATAGCTAAACAAACAGGTGTTACATTTAAATATAATGAATATGTTACTGAGCTACTTGTAAAGGCTATAGTAAGTGCAACATCAGAGTTTAAAAGAGTATATGGATTATCTGCCATGTATCCAGACGTTGCTTTTTCGGTACTAACTCAAGCGTTCTCACACGCACTATATCATAACAAAAAACAAGTAGATATAGAAGATGTTTATAATGCTATTAAAATTAGTAAGAGAATATATCCTGACAGTATAGTTAAGGAATTAACAAAGTTCCGTCAAGATTTTAAAAAACTATGTGATGAAGAAGGTATTGTATTACCGGTTGTAACAATAGAAGATGTAGAAGATAAAGAGATTGACCTATAGATGAATGTGTCATCTCTATATTTTTTTATCAGTTTACAATTTGTTTATAAACAAAGCAATTAAATAGTCATATATTGTAATAACAATTGAAAGTTGATTTTATTTATGTTAAAATTATTATAGGATGTGATGATATATATGCGTGAAATTCCAAAGAAAAATTATTTTATTTTATTAGGACTTATAATAGGAACATTAATATTGTTATATTATGCAACAAATTTATATGAGAATACTAGATCATATCGTGATCGAAATATGGATGGAATACCTACAATTACGATAGATGAATTATCTAACTACGTTAAAGAAAATCCTAATATGGTTTTATATATAAGAGATATAAAAGATTATAAAACAAAATCTTTTGAGAATAGTTTAAAGAGATTAGTTGGTAGTGACAGTTTTAATAATGAGTTTATTTATATAGATACTGTAGATAGTGATGATATAAAAATTTTGGATAACTATTTTAGTAGTAATTTAGAATATAATAAGAACGTAATAGTTAGTAGATCTAATATACTTATTTTTAAAGACGGAAGAATTGTTGATGCTTTATATCAAGATGATACTGAAATTAATATAAGAGATGTAAGAATGTTTTTCTTAAAACATGGAATCATAGGTGATGAAGTTGAATAATATAGTTTTATATGAACCTGAGATACCAGGTAATACTGGTAATATAATGAGAACTTGTGCTGGAACAGACACCAAACTACATCTTATAAAGCCATTAGGCTTTTCACTAGATGAAAAAAGTATAAAACGTAGTGGAGCTAATTATATAAATAATTGTGATTATACAGTTTATGAGAATTGGGAAGATTTCAAATCAAAGAATAAAGGTACTTACTACTATCTGACTAGATATGGTAAAAAGCCACATACTTCTTTTGATTATAGTGACCACAATGAAAATATATATTTAATATTTGGTAAAGAAAGTACGGGGATACCAAAGGAAATACTAAAAGAAGATCTAGATCATTGTATGCGTATTCCAACTAATGATAAGATACGTGCACTTAATTTATCTAATTGTGCAGCTATCATGATTTATGAGGTTTTAAGACAACAAAATTATAATGATTTATCATTGGTAGAACCATTTAAAGGTGAAAATTATTTACAAGAATGATAAAAAGTATTGTTTAAATTGACAATTAATGTTAAGATAATGTATGAAGTGTAGAAGAATAGGGAGGTTATCAATATGAATTTTGTGATTGATAATTATGTATGGTTTGTGGTTATTAGTGTTGTACTTATATTAGCGCTTATTGGTTATATTGCTGATAATACCCATTTTGAAGAAAAAGCTAAAGCTAAGAAAAAGAAAAGCATAGATGATAGAAAAAAGAAAAAAGAAGAATTAAAAAAAGAAGAAAATAATGAAATAGAAAATGCGGATTTACCTGATAATGGTTTTTTTGAGGATACGGATTTTAATAAAGTAGATGATACTACTTCTGATAGTGTAAATCAAGAAAGCAATGACAATCTTTCGTTTGATGCTCCATTATTAAATGATGATAGTTTACCTGAGCAAGAGATTAAACCTGTGGAAGATGTAAAAGAGGAAGATCATATAGTATTAAAAAATGATGGTGATGATAAAATTGTTAATGATAATCCTATAACTAATACGATATTAAATGACATTGATGATATAAAACCATTGCTTGATAATGAAGCTGATGATGATAAAGATAATTTGTGGAAATTTTAAGGATATAATTATCCTTTTTTCTTTTAGTGACAATTATTTATAATTAATTTTATAAATTATTGTTATCGTATTTATTATAATTTTGGAATATGTTATAATGGTAATAATAGATGGAGGTATAGTATGACTATTGACTTTGGAATTGATTTATTTAGAAAATTATTAGATGTACTGCTTGTTTGGTTAGTACTATATTATGTATTAAAAAGTTTACGTAAAAATTTAAAAATGGTTTTAATATTTAAAGGTATAGCAATGATTATAGTGCTTAGAGTTGTTAGTTATGCACTTAATCTTTTGACTATTAGTTATTTATTAGATTATGTAATTACTTGGGGTCCACTTGCTATTATAATAATATTTCAACCAGAGATTAGAACTGTATTGGAACAACTTGGACGTAGTCAATTACTAGGTCGTCATAAGGTTTTAACTGTTGATGAAAGAGAAAAAATGGTTTATGAAATAATGGGAGCAATTGAGTATTTAAAACGTGCACGTATTGGAGCTCTTATTGTAATTGAAAGAGATAATAGTTTAGCTGAGTACATTGAAAAATCTACTAAGTTATATGCTGAAATAACTAGTGAACTGTTAATTTCGATTTTCTTCCCTAATAACCCATTACATGATGGTGGAGTTATAATTCAAGGTGATAAAATTACTAGTGCAGGAGCAGTATTCCCAACTAGTGATAATATGAAAATAAGTAAGCGTTTAGGTACACGTCACCGTGCAGCATTAGGAATTAGTGAAGATTCAGATTGTATTTCATTAATAGTTTCTGAAGAAACAGGTAGAATATCTATCGCAATTGGTGGAGTATTACACTATAATCTTACTTTAGATGAATTTAAGTTAATGTTATTAGAAGAATTACGACCAAAGGTTCAATACTATGATGAAGAAGATATTGAGGAGGAAGATAATAATGAAGAAAATAACTAAGAAATCTATTAACTTTTTCCAAGGTATATGGCATTTTATTGAAAAAGTAGTCATAATTCCTGTTACTAAATTAGTTTTAAAATTCACTGATAAGACTGGTTCATATAGTCGTAAAGTTGAATCATGGTTTTCAAAATCTAATACGATGTTATTTGTATCTTTGTTTTTAGCTATATTAATTTTTATAGTTGTAGATCAACGAGCATTATCGTATACAGAAAAATCAGCTGAGATATTCTCTAAAGTTCCTGTAGAGGTAACTTATAATGAGGAATCTTATGTTGTAGAAGGATTACCAAAAACAGTAGATGTTACATTGATAGGTAATCGTTCTTCTATATACTTTGCTAAGCAATCTCCTGCTAGCAGTGTAACAGTTGATTTATCTGGATTAAAACCAGGTACACATAAAGTGTCAATTAAGTATGATCAAGCTTTACCTTCATTGGAATATAAAGTAAATCCAAGTGTGGCAACTGTTATTATTTATCCTAAAGTATCTGCGAATAAGCGTTTAACAGTTGATTTATTAAATGAAGATTCTTTAGATAGTAAACTTTCAATATCTGATGTTAATATAGATAATGATAAAGTTGTAGTAAAAGGAGCAGAACATAAAGTTTCTGAAGTTGCTACAGTAAAAGCATTGCTTGATATTAAACAATTACCAAGTCAAGAGGTTGGGACTATAACAATGAAAGATATTCCACTTAAAGCTTTTGATAAGAATGGTAAAATTGTTGATGTTGAGGTTGTCCCAGAAAAAATAAATGCTGAAGTAGAGATAACTTCTCCAAGTAAAGAAGTACCTATCAAAGTTATTCCATCAGGAGAACTTGGATTTGGTATGGCAATAAGTTCAATTACTACTAGTGAATCTAAAGTAACTATTTATGGAAAAGAAAAAACGTTAGCTAATATAAGTTATTTACCAGTTGAAATTGATGTAAATGGTTTAAAAGAAAATAAAACATATAAGACAGAATTAAATAAACCAGTTGGAGTTAAATCTTTAAGTGTTAATAATGTATCTATAAATATTAAATTAGATCGTTCAACTGATAAAGTTGTTGATAACGTAGGAATTGAGTATCGTAATTTAGCAGAAGGATATAGTGTTCAAGGTGTAAGTGAATCAGATATAAAAGTATCTGTTACTGTAAAAGGTGTTAAAGAGGTATTAGATAATATAAACTCTGATGATATAACTGCATATCTTGACTTAAAAGGACTTGGTGCTGGAACTCATGAAGTGCCTGTTATGGTTGAAGGAAAAGATTCTAAAGTAGAATATAAAGCTAAAACTAAAAAAGTTAGCATAAAAATTATTAAATAATAAATAAAAGACTTCACACATTAAAAATGTGAAGTCTTTTATTTTTCTTCTAAATGCATCATAAATAAACCGATGTTTATGATACCTGCAATTCCTACAATTATATAAACTAGTTTAGTTAAAATAGTACCAACTCCAAATATCATAGTAACTAAATTAACATCAAATAGACCAATAAGCCCCCAGTTAATAGCGCCTATAATTGTAAATATTAGTGCAATTTTTTCTAAAGTTTCCATATTTCTCCTTTCTTATACTACTTATTTTTTACAAATTATTATTAATTATTCATAAAATTAATAAATATAAAGTATAATTTAATGAAAACAAGTAGAGGTGAAAAAATGAAGAAAAAACTTGTTGTATTTTTATTTCTTATTTGTAGTATTTTTTTGAGTGGATGTGGTAAACATACAGATAGTGATATAATTAAGGATTTTAAAAAACGAATAAATGATAGTTCGGCATATCACATTACCGGTAATCTATCAATGATTATGGGAGAAGAAGAATATAAATATAATGTTGAGGTTTCTTATAAAAAGAAAGATAATTTTAGAGTAAGATTAATAAATAAAGTAAACAATCATGAACAAATAATTTTAAAAAATGATGAAGGTGTATATGTTCTAACACCTTCAATAAAGAAGAGTTTTAAATTTCAAAGTGAGTGGCCATATAATAATTCTCAAAGTTATATTATGCAATCATTGGTATCTGATATTGAATCAGATAAAGATACTAAGTTAAAAAGAATTAAAAATGAATATGTGATAGAAACAAAAGCAAATTATTCTAATAATAAGGAATTAATAAGGCAGAGAATTTATTTAGACAAGAAATTAAATATTAAGAAAGTTGAAGTTTTAAATAAAGAAGGAAAACCTTTTATTACAATGATATATAAAAATATAGATATGAATCCTACATTTAATCATAATTATTTTGATTTAAAAACTAATCTGGCTTCAAAGATAAAAGAGAATACTAAAACGGTTAGTAAAATAAATGATGTTTTGTATCCTATGTATATGCCGACAAATACATCGCTTGAAAAGCAAGAGAAGGTAGACAAGACAAATGGTGAGCGTGTTATCATGACATTTGCTGGTGATAAATCATTTACATTAGTTCAAGAAACAATGGAAAAGTCTGATGATAACGAAGTTATTCCTATGTATGGTGAACCAGAAATTATGCTTGATACTGTTGCTGCTGTTGGAGATTCCTCAATAACTTGGAATACTAACGGAATAGATTATTATATTGCATCTAATAATATGGATAGTTCGGAATTGCTTAGTGTAGCAAAATCTATAAATACATTACCAATTGGAAAGTAGATACATATTAGTGGTTATTGTATGACTACTAAGTATCTTTTTTTAATATACTGTTTGTTCCATATTTGATATAAATGTGTTATAATAATCAAAGGTGATAGATATGGCAAATAAGAAAAAGAATAATGTTAAAAAAACAAATAACAATAAGAAGAAACAAACTTCTATAAAAAAAACAAATAATAAAAAGAATACTACTAAATTAGATATAAATAGGGGATATACTGCTGATTTAGATAATCAATTTGAATTAAAAAAATTAATTATTATTGTTGGCGTTATGCTAGTTTCACTTCTAATATGCTATTTTATTGTAGATTTTATAATCGCAAAAAGAAGTACAAAGAAAACTGTTGTTAATAGCGGTGAGACTGCTGTAATTCAGTATGATGAGATAATTGTTGGACAATTATTAGATCGTAGTTATGATGATTATTATGTATTAGCTACAACTAACAGTAAACTTAGTGATTTTCAAAGTTATACTTCTAAATTAGATGGTGAAAATAACAATCCTAAATTATATACTATTGATTTGGATTCTGCATTCAACAAAAAATACTTAAAGGATGATAGTAATTTAAATGTTGATGATATAAAGGATATTAGATTTAGTAAAACAACTTTATTACATATAAAAGATCATAAGATTGATGATTCTTCTGATGATTTAAGTGATATAACTGAAATATTAGAAGACTTAGCTTCAAAAGTATCATCTGATAGTAGTAATACTCAAAATTAGTAAATTGTAAATTTTTGTATAAAATAAAAATGGTTGTATCATATATAATAAAACTGTGATATATTGAAATAGTAGGTGATTACATGAAAAGGGAAGTTGCTAGTAAAGATAAAGAAATAAAAAAGATAAGAAAGATAAAACCATATAAACCAACTTTTTCTACTTTTGATACAGCGGTAATTGTTGTTATTACATGTGTTATGAGTCTTGGTTTTGGTTATATAATTGCACTAAGAACTATCAGAGGTGGGATGACTGCGTCAAATAGTGACGATTTAAAACAAATTGCTGATGTATATAATGAAATAAAAGAGAATTATTATGGTGATATAAATGATGAGCAACTTGTAAATGGTGCTATTGCAGGAATGATGCAATCGTTAGGTGATCCATATTCTTCATATATAGGTAATTCAGACTCTAATAGTTTAGATATAAAATTAGATGGATCTTATACTGGGGTAGGTATAGAAGTTGTAAATAATAAAGAAGGTAATATAGAAATAGTTCGTGTTTTTGAAAATAGTCCTGCATCTAAAGCAGGAATGAAACCTGGTGACATCATATTAAAACTAAATGATGTTGACTATACTAATAAGGTATCTTCAGAATTGGGTAAAAAAATAGCAAACTATAATAATAAAGAATTAAAGTTTCAAATTAAAAGAGATAATCAAATTTATAACTTTAATGTAAAAAGAAGTAATATAATAATTAAGTCTGTCGATTATAAGATATATAATGAAGATAATAAGAAAGTTGGTTATATTGCAGTAGATGTATTTTCAAAAGTTACTTATTCACAATTTTCAGATGCTTTAAAGCAATTAGAAAAAGAAAACATAAATTGTTTGATTATAGATTTGCGTAACAATACAGGTGGATATTTAACTGTTGCAGAAGATATGATCTCACTATTCTTAAATAAAGATAAAGTTATATATCAGATTCAAAAGAAAGCAAGTATTAAAAAGTATTATTCTAATGGTGATGATACTAAGAAGTATCCAATTGTTCTATTAGTAAATGAAACATCAGCTTCAGCTTCTGAACTTATGACATCTGCTTTGCAAGAACAATTAGGGGCTACTGTAATAGGTAAAACAACTTTTGGAAAGGGAACAGTACAGGAATTAAAAAAGACTGATACAAATAGTGAATATAAAATAACAACTAAGAAATGGCTTACTTCAAAAGGTAAATGGATCAATGGAGTAGGAATTAAACCTGATATAGAAGTTGATCAAAATGATCAATATTTCAATTCTCCAACAGAAGAAAACGATACACAATTAAAAAAAGCGTTAGAATATGTAAAGAATAAATAAGGATGCCACAATATTTTGTGGTATTTTTTTTAAATATATTATATAATTAGTTTAGGGAAGTGAGTTATGAAGACGTTAAAGAAAGGTGATGTTCTCAAAATTCAATGTTATAAACACAACGGAAAGATTCATCGTGCATGGGATGAGGCAGTTGTACTTGATGTAAAAAAAGATTATATAGTATTTGGAAACCGAAAAACAACTGTAACAGAAGCAGATGGTAGTACATGGAAAACAAAAGAACCTGCTATAATGTATTTTTTTAAAGATCGTTGGTTTAATGTTATTGCACAACTTAAGAAAAATGGAATATATTATTATTGTAATATTGCAACTCCATTTATTATAGAGGAAGGGACTATAAAATATATTGATTATGATTTAGATCTTAGAATTTTTCCTAACGGGTGCTATAAGATACTTGATGGATTGGAATATAAATATCATAAAAAATTAATGAACTATGGTCCTAAGTTGGATAAAGTTATAACTGATGGTTTATCAGATTTGATTGATTTTTATAAAAGTGGTTCAATTATATTTGATAAAACATTGAATGAGAAATACTATAAGGAATATAAAAGTATAAAAAATTAAAACAGTTAATAATTAGTCATCAATATTAATATTATGCATATATATAATATAGATGGTGGTTATTAACTGTTTTCTATATTATATATATAAGTGTTTTTAATGAAAAAACATAGAAAAATGACTAAAAAACCGTTAAAAATCAAAAAAAGTAAAAAAAATTAATTTTTTTCAAAAAAACACTTGCATTTATAAAAGCAATTGTGTATAATCATTTTTAGTGATTGCGAAAAACGACGAAAAAAGTCGTAAAAGCAATTGCAAAAACACATAAAATTAGGAAAATAAAAAAACTTTAAAAAAATTAAAAAAAAGTATTGACT
>DFLA01000037.1 GCA_002374055.1 Caryophanales bacterium UBA3631 | reverse complement strand
TTATAGATATTTACTTGTTTTTTTGATATAATTGGTAATGTCGAAAGGATTGATAACATGTTTGAAAGTTTAGGAGATAGATTACAGAGTGCGATTAATAAGATTAAAGGTTATGGTAAGATAACTGAGGAGAATATTAGTGAAGTTACTCGTGAGATTAGATTAGCTTTATTAGAGGCTGATGTTAATTATAAGGTTGTTAAGGAGTTTATTTCTAATGTTAAGGAGAAGGCATTAGGTGAAGAGGTTGCTAAGAGTTTAAAGCCTGGTGAAATGTTTGTTAAGATTTTAAAGGATGAGTTGGTAGAGTTATTAGGAGGGGAGGCTGCTCCTTTATATACTTCTGGTAAACCTAGTATTTTAATGCTTGTTGGTTTACAAGGTGCTGGTAAAACTACTATGATTGGTAAATTAGGTTTAATGTTGCGCAAGAAACATGCTAAAAAGCCATTACTTGTTGCATGTGATGTTTATAGACCTGCAGCTATTGATCAATTGAAGCAAATTGGTCGTGAGTTAAATATTCCTGTTTATGATGAGGGTAAGGGTAATCCTGTTGATATAGCTAAGAATGGTGTAGCTTATGCTAAGGAAAACGGATTTGATTATATACTTCTTGATACTGCTGGTAGACTTCATATTGATGAGGGTTTAATGGATGAGTTAAATAATATTAATGATTGTGTTAAACCAAATGAAATTTTACTTGTTGTTGATAGTATGACTGGTCAGGATGCGATTAATGTTATTGAAGGATTTAATTCTAGTTTACCTTTGACTGGTGCTATACTTACTAAGATGGATGGTGATACTAGGGGTGGTGTAGCGTTATCTATTCGTCATTTAACTAATATTCCTATTAAGTTTGTTGGTGTTAGTGAAAAGATGGATGGAATTGAAGCATTTTATCCTGATAGAATTGCTACTCGTATTTTAGGTATGGGAGATATTATGACTATGCTTGAGAAGGCTGAGGAGGCAATTGATCAAGATGAGGCAATGAAAGCTGCTAAAAAGATGCAAAGTGGTAAATTTGATTTAGAGGATTTTTTAAGTCAAATGAAGCAAATTAAGAAGTTAGGACCTCTTGAGAATTTAATCAAGTTACTTCCTGGTGTTCCTAAGGAGTTAAAGGGTGTTAAAATAGATCCTAAGGATATGGCTCATATTGAAGCGATTATTCTTTCTATGACACCTTATGAAAGACGTCATCCTGAGGTTTTGAAGGCTACTCGTAAGCAACGCATTGCGAAGGGTAGTGCTCGTAGTGTTGAGGAAGTTAATAGGTTATTAAAACAATTTGATCAAATGAAGGTTATGATGAAACAGTTTAAAAATGGTAATTTTAAGATGCCTTTCTAGTACAAGATTTTCTTGTGCTTTTTCTTTATTTTATTTTTTAATTGTGATATTATATTTATAGTAAGGAAAGTGTTGATATGAATAAGAAGAATGGGTTTACTTTGATTGAGGTTTTAGCTGTAATTATTATTTTGGGTCTTATAAGTGTTTTAGTTGTTCCTAATATTAATAGTATGTTAGATAATTCTAAAAAAAATTTGAGTTATGAGAATGCTAGAAGAGTAGTTAAGTCTTTTAATGAGTATTATGCTAGAGTTAGTGTTAATAGCGGATTTCATGGCTGTAATTATAATTTTGATGGTAGCTATGGTAATTGTGATGGTTTTCAAGTTAATGGTAATTTGCCTGATTCGGGTGTTATTAATATTTATAGTAATGGAGATATGAATGGTTTTATTACTTATGATGGTTATTCATATTTAGTTGATAATGGCGATTTGGTTTTGGTTGATGATTCTTTATATTCTTCTTATGTTTTTGAATATACTGGTAATGAACAGTTTTTTAGTGCTTTACATTCTGGGTATTATAAATTAGAGGCATGGGGTGCTCAGGGTGGAGATGCAACTGATGAATATATAGGTGGATATGGTGGATATTCTACTGGTACTATTTTACTTTCTAAGGACGATAGACTTTTTATAAATGTTGGTGGTCAAGGTTGTAGTGGTAGCAATTCTTTAATATGCGGCGGTTATAATGGTGGTGGAACTGGTATAACTGCTAGTTCTTCTGACATGGTAGGTGGTGGCGGTGGAGCTACTCATATAGCTTTGAAATCTGGTGTTTTATCGAGTTTAGAAAATAATAAGGAGTCTATTTTAATTGTTGCAGGTGGTGGCGGTGGAGCATATTATTTTAATGATTTTAAGTCTTCTGGTGGTTCTGGAGGAGGATTTAATGGGTCAATTGCTCCTACTGGTACATGTGGTCAAGGTAGAATTTTGCAAGTTGGTAATTCGTCTTCTCAAAGTGGTTTTGGAGGCTCTAATTGGTGTGGAACTCAAATTGGTTCAAATGCAGGATTCGGTATAGGTGCTTCTAATTCTGAATGGTCTTCTGGTGGTGGAAGTGGCTTTTATGGAGGTGGAGCAGGTTTTGCTCATGGTGCTAATGGTGGTTCTGGATATATTGGGAATTCACTTTTAGCTGATAAATATATGGTTTGTTTTGATTGTAGTGAATCAAATGATTTATCTACTAAAACTATTAGTGTTAATGATGAGGCTATGGTTACTAGTGAACCTATTAGTGGTAATCCTAAGAAGGGTAATGGTTATGTTAAGATTACTTATTTAGGTTTTAATATTGAGTAATTGGAGGATAATGTTATGAAAGATAATCAAAAAGGTTTTACTTTAATTGAGGTATTAGCGGTTATAATTATTTTAGGGTTATTATCAGGTCTTATTGTTTTTTATGTTAGACCTTCTATTGATGATTCTAAGTCATCTGTTAATGATGCTTCTGTGGATATTTTAGTTAAGTCTTTGGAAAATTATTATTTTGAGGCTAAGCTAAAGGGTGATTTTAATGGATGTAGTTATGATTTTACTAATAATAGTAATACTTGTACTGGTTTTTCGTTTAGTGGTGAGAAACCTAGTGAAGGTGTTATTAGTTTGGATTTAGATGGTTTTATAAATGGTAATTTAGTTTTTGGCAAAAATAGTTATAGTATTGTTAGAAATAAGGTTAGATAGATTTTGTTTTTTTGATATTTAGGTGCAGTGAATTTGTAAGAGAAGAATTATTGTTTCTTCTTTTTTTTGACATTTTTTTTGTTTTGGTTTTTATATAATATTGATGGTGATGGTATGAAAAAGTATTTTTGGTCTATTTTTTTATCTTTGGCTGTTGGTATTTATTTGGGAAAGTTCACTTTGAATCAGTATGATAGTTTTAATGTTTTTCCTGTTTCTTCGGGATATGATATGGTTTATTTTTTGGAGCAGGGTGTTTATTCTAATGAGGATATTATGAAGAGAAGTATGTCTGATTTTTCTTATTATGTGTATAGTGTTCTTGATGATGGTTATCATACTTATGTTGGAATAACGAAAGATAAAAAAAATGCTCTTAAGATTAAGGAATATTTTAAAGAAAAAGGGTATGATATTTATATAAAGGAAAATAGTATTAATAATAGTTCTTTTGTTTCTGTTTTGGGTCAGTATGATATTTTACTCAATGAAGCAAGTGGTGATGCAATTGATAGTATTTGTAATCAGGTTTTAAGTAGTTATGAGGAGTTGGTAATTAATGAGGATCAAGGAAATTCCCAAGAGTGAGAGGCCTATTGAGAGACTTCTTTCTTGTGGGAGTGAGTTTTTAAGTAATGAGGAATTATTGTCTATTTTGGTAAAGACTGGAAGTAAGGATTATAGTGCTAAGGATTTGGCTGGTATTATACTTCGTGATTGCGATGGTGATTTAAGTAGGATTAATTATTCTAATCTTAAAAAGGTTAAGGGTATGGGTGATGTTAAAAGTGCGTGTATTTTAGCTGGTTTAGAATTGGGAAAGAGGTTTAATAAAAGGCTTTCTTCTATTAGAAATATTCAGATTACTAGTGCTGATATTGTTTTTGAGTATTATAAGGGTATTTTTTTAAACAAGAAACAGGAGTATTTTTATTGTATTTATTTGGATACTAATAAGGTTGTTCTTGAGGATAAGTTATTATTTATTGGTACTCTCGATTATAGTGTTGTTCATCCTAGGGAGGTTTTTAAGGAGGCTGTTAATTTGAGTGCTTCTTCTATTATTTGTATTCATAATCATCCTAGTGGTAATGTTATTCCTAGTAAAAATGATTTTTCTATTACTGCAAGGTTAGTTGAGATTGGTAATTTACTCGGTATTAGGGTTATTGATCATGTTATTATTGGATATGATAAGTATTATAGTTTTTTGGAAAATGGTGATATATAGTTTGCTTTTGTATTAAAATATATTATAATTAATAAGGTGATGATATGCGAAAGAAGAATGGTTATAGTAAGGTTGTTTTATGTGTTATTTTGTGTTGTTTCATTGTTTCTAGTGTAATTATTAATATGAGAGTTAATTTGCCTGATTTTTTTATTAAAGATGGTGTATTGTTTGTTGATAGGGTTTTGACTCATCCTTTTACTTCTTTTAATAATGATGATTATGATAAGTTGGTTGTTGAAAATGAGAATTTAAAGAAGGAAGTTGATAGGGCTCAGTCTTATATTGCTGAAAATGAGGAATTGGTATCTGAACTTAATAAGTTAAGGGAATTAACTGGTATTGATAGTTTGCTTAGTGATAAGAATTATGTTAATGCTAGTGTTATTAGTCGTGGCCTTGATTATTGGAATGATTATTTGATTGTTGATAAAGGTACTAGTGATGATGTTAGTAATGATATGGCTGTTGTAAGTGGTGGTAGTTTAGTTGGTATTACATCAAGTGTTAGTAGTTATAATAGTAATGTTATTTTGCTTACTAATTCTAAGTTTCCTGTAAATATTTCTGTAAAAATAAAAATAGGGGATAGTTATGTTTATGGAATATTAAATAATTATAGTGATGGATTGTTTGAGGTTATGGGTATTGTTGAAAATATTGATATTCCTAAGGGTTCTAAGGTTGTTACTACTGGCCTTGGAAATTTATTTCCTAGTGGTTTATTGATTGGTACTGTAACTGATATTTCTACTGATAATTTTGATTTATCTAAGATTGTTAGGGTTAAAAGTAGTATTGATTTTAATGATATAAGTTATGTTTCAATTGTGAAGAAGGGTGAAAAATAATGGTTATAATTGTTTCTTTATTTTCTTTTGTTTTGGAGTTTTTGATTAATTATTTTTTTCATGGAACTAAGTTTGTTGGATTAATTATTTTTTCTTCTTTGATTTTATTAGAGCCTTATTTTAAAAATGATAGTAGAAACTTTTTTATCTTTTGCTTTTTATTAGGTTTTATATATGATTTTGCTTATACGGGTTTTTATTTTATGAATGCTGGTTTATTTTTACTTATTGGATTTATTGTTAGTTATATAAATCGCATTACTCCTAATAATTTGATTGTTTCTATTTTGGAATTATTATTTATGATTGTGTTTTATAGGTTTTTAAGTTTTTCTTTTTTATGTTTAAATGGTGTGATTGTTGCTGATATGGGTGTTTTTTTCAGGAGTATTTATTCGTCTATTATTGTTAGTCTTTTTTATGGCTTGGTTTTATATTTTGTTTTGTATTTATTGTCTTTGAGGTTTAATATTAGAAGAATAAATTGATTTTTTTTTCATAGTATTTAGTGGTGATATTATGTCTAATTATGATATTTATATGAAAAATAAAAATAAGAAAAGTAATGGTTTATCTTATTTTTTTGTGCACTTTTTTAATAAGTTTTTGATAACTTGTCTTTTAACTGTTGTCTGTCTTATTTTTTTAAAGGGTAATTCGGATTTTAAGTCTTTTTTCAATACTAATGTTATTGATGTTAATTTTAATTTTGCATATTTAAATGGATTATATGGTAAGTATTTTGGTGGTGTTTTGCCTTTTAGTGATTTTTTTGAATCTACTGAGTCTGTTTTTAATGAGTCTTTGGTTTATAGTGATAGTCATGATTATTTGGAGGGTGTAAGTTTAAGTGTTTCTAGTAATTATTTAGTGCCTTCTATAGATAATGGTCTTGTTGTTTATATTGGTGATAAGGAAGGGTATGGTAATACTGTAATTATTGAGACTAGTGATGGGGTTAATATATGGTATTCTAATATGGGTAATGTTAATGTTTCTATGTATGAGTATATTTCTAAGGGAAGTTTAATTGGTAATTGTGATAATAATTTGTATTTGGTATTTAAGAAGGATGGTAATGTTCTTGACTATAAGAAATATATTTAGGATTCATGTTTTTTTTTATATTGTTATGTTTATATGCTTATTTACTGGTAATATTAGGGATTTTTTATTTTTTTCTATTATTGTTTTTGTTCATGAATTGGGTCATATTTTTAGTGGTCTTTTGTTTTCTTGGAAAATTGATAAGGTTATTTTGTTGCCTTTTGGCGGTTTAACTGTTTTTAATATTTATTTAAATACGAGTTTATTTGAACAGTTTATTGTTACTTTGATGGGTCCATTGTTTCAAATTGTTTTTTATTTTTTTATTAGTCATTTTTTTGTTTTGCCTGATAGTGTTGTTTATTATAATTTTCTTTTGCTTTTTTTTAATTTGTTACCAATTTATCCTTTAGATGGTTCTAAGTTTTTATATGTTTTTTTATGTGTTTTTTTTCCTTTTAAGTATTCTCATATTATACTTATGATTGTTTCTATGTTTTTTATTTTTCTGGTTGTTATTTTTGTTGGTCATTTTGATTTTTTAATTTTTTTGGTTTTGTGTTTTTTGTTTTTTAAGGTTGTATGTGAGTTTAGGAATCATGGTATTATTTTTTATAAGTTTTTGTTTGAAAGGTATAGTAATTGTTTTAATTTTAAGTGTGTTAAAAGGGTTAGTGGGGTTAATCATATGTATTTGTGGTGTGGCCATTTATTTTATGATAATGGAATGTATATTTCTGAATATGAAAAACTATCAAAAATGTTTGACAATCGATATAAATTATGGTAGAATGTAGGACGTGTAGAGCCTCTCTACAACCGCACTGAAAAGGTTTTAAACAGAAATGTGCCTTAATGGCGAGTCTTAGGTAAAAGGAGGAATAATATGAAAGCTGTTATTGAAACAGGTGGAAAGCAATACTTAGTTGAAGAAGGTAAAGTTCTTTATATTGAAAAATTGGATGCAGAAGCTGGTAGTGAGATCACTTTTGATAAGGTTTTAATGGCAGATGGTGTTCTTGGTAAGCCTTATGTTAAAGGTGCAACTGTAACTGCTACAGTTGAAAAGAATGGTAAGGCTAAGAAAGTTTTAGTTTTTAAGTATAATTCTAAGAAGAATTATCGTAGAACTCAAGGTCATCGTCAACCATATACTAAGGTAACTATTAAATCAATTAAAGTTAAATAATTATGATAAAGGTTAATTTAAAGTATAATAATAGTTTGATTGAGTCTATTGCTATTACTGGGCATGCTGGTTTTGATGTTTATGGAAAAGATATTGTTTGTGCAAGTGTTTCTAGTATTGTCATAACTAGTGTTAATGCGATTGTAAGGTTAAGAAATGATTCAATTAGTTATAATAATTCTAATGGTTTAAGTATTGATATACTTAATCATAATGATGTAACTGATACTTTGATTGATAATATGGTTAGTTTGTTAAAAGATTTAGAAAAACAATATGAGAAAAATATTATTATTAAGGAGGTGCACTCATGCTAAAGTTATTAGAGTTAAATATTCAATTATTTGCACATAAAAAAGGACAAGGTTCAACTAAGAATGGTAGAGATTCAATTTCTAAGAGATTAGGAGCTAAGGCTGCTGATGGCGAATATGTAAGTGGTGGATCTATTATATATCGTCAACGTGGAACTAAAATTTATCCAGGTAATAATGTAGGAATTGGTTCTGATGATACTTTATACGCAAAAGTTTCAGGATATGTTAAGTTTGAAAGAGTTGGAAAAGACAAGAAACAAGCTAGTGTTTATCCAGAAATTTAATTAGAAGAAGAATTTCTTCTTTTTTTTTCTTTTATTTTCATGTATAATTAATATGATTTGAGGTGACATATATGTTTGTTGATGAGGTTACATTGCAATTGGAAGCCGGTAGTGGTGGTAATGGATGTATGGCTTTTCGTCGTGAGAAGTATGTTGAGATGGGTGGCCCTTTTGGTGGAAATGGTGGCCATGGTTCTGATATAGTTTTTGTTGTTGATGAAGGTTTAAATACATTATTAGATTTAAGGTATAAAAAGTTAATTCGTGGTAATAATGGTGAGAATGGAATGGGTAAGGGTATGCATGGTAAGAATGCAGAGGATGTTATTGTTCGTGTTCCTCTTGGCACTGTTATTACTGATTGTGATACTAATTTGGTTATTGCTGATTTGACTCATAAGGATGATAAGGCAATTGTTGTTCATGGTGGACGTGGTGGTAGAGGTAATATTGCACTTGCTACTCGTAGTAACCCAGCTCCTAGTATTTCTGAAAATGGTGAGCCTGGAGAGAGGCGTCTTGTAAAGATTGAATTAAAGTTGTTAGCTGATGTTGGGCTTGTTGGTATGCCTAGTGTTGGTAAGAGTACTTTGATTTCTAGAATTTCTGCGGCTCGTCCTAAGATTGCTGCTTATCATTTTACTACTTTAAAACCTAATTTAGGTGTTGTTGGTGCGTCTTTGGGTAGAAGTTTTGTAGTTGCTGATTTACCTGGATTAATTGAGGGTGCTTCTTTAGGTGAAGGACTTGGTGATAGATTTTTAAGACATATTGAAAGAACTCGTGTTATTGCTCATGTTGTTGATATGAGTGGTTTTGAAGGAAGAAATCCTTATGATGATTTTTGTATTATTAATAAGGAGTTAGAAAGTTTTAATTCTAAAATAATGGATAAGCCTATGATTGTTATTGCTAATAAGATGGATGTAGAAGGTGCTTCTAAGAATTTAGAGGAATTTAAGAAACATGTTGATTTACCTATTTATCCTATTTCTGCAATGACTGATAGTAATTTGGATATTGTTGTTAATGCTTTAGCTGATATGCTTGATAAGATTGAGAAACAACCTTTATATACTGAAGAGAAATTTGAAAGTCATGTTTTATATAAGTTTGAGGAGAAGGTTCCTTTTACTATTACTCGTGATGGTAATACATGGGTTATTCGTGGAGATGAGGTTGAGAAGTTATTAAAGATGACTAGATTTAATTCTGATGAGGCTGTATTAAGATTTTCTAATAAATTGAAACGTATGGGTATTGATGATAAGTTAAGAGAAATGGGTGCAGAAGAAGGAGATAATGTAAGAATTCTTGATTTTGAGTTTGATTATAAGGAATAGTACTAAAGTACTATTTTTTATTTTTTGTTAATTGTTGGAAATAGCTGTTTTAATTTGATTTTTTTGTCGAATTTTGTTATAATGTTATATAGGGTAGAGGAGGCTAATATGAGGTTAAGAAAGTTAGTAATTTGTTCTTTAATTTTTATGATGACTCTTTTTATGAATAATAATGTTTTTGCTTTAACTGGTAAGGTTACTGGTACTGATGTACGTGTAAGAAGTGGCGCTGGTACTAGTTATCAAACTTTATTGGAAGATGCCGGGTATGGTAATGTTTATACTGTTACTGATTCTAATCCTTTTGGTACTAGTGATGGTTCTAATGGCTGTAGTACTGGAAAGTGGTATAAGGTTTCTTTTTCTGGTCAATATGGGTATATTTGTAGTGAATTTTTTGATATTATTCCTTCTAGTGAGGGCGATAATAGTGGATATAATAGTATTGATTTGAGTGGTTCTAATGGTATTATTGCTTGTTACGAGGATGCAACTAGTTTACCTATGAGAAGTGAAGCTGGTGGTGGATATACTGTTGCTAATTTAAATTGTGGTGATAAGGTTGAAATAATTGATACTGATATGTCTACTGCTAATGGATGTTATAGTTGGTATAAGGTTAAAAACGGTGGTGCTACTGGATATGTTTGCGGTAAGTATGTAACTACTACTTCTTTATCTAAGTATGCTCAACAGTTTTATAAGAGTAATAGTTTAAGTGATTATAATAATAAATTGAAAAATGCGGGATTTCCTGATAGTTATTTTCCTTATTTAGATGAATTACATGCTAGATATCCTAATTGGAAGTTTGAGGCAATGAAAACTAATATGGATTATTCTACTGTTACTTCTTTGGAAAGTGCTGTTGGTACTAGTTTAATTCAAGGTGATGAAGTGGGTCATAGGTCTACTGCTGGTGGTTCATATAATTATTATAATGATACTTTTTATGTACAAGATGGTAGCAATTGGTATGCTGCTAATCATGCAACTGTAAGTTATTATATGGATCCAAGACTTTATTTAAAACCTGATTATGTTTTTATGTTTGAAAAGTTAAATTATGACGCTAATTATCATACTATTGATAAGGTTAAGAATATTTTGTCTGGTACTCGTTTAGGTAGTTATGATGGTAATTATGCGGATTATTATATGGAGGCTGCTAGAACTTTTAATGTTAGTCCTCTTCATTTAGCTAGTCGTACTCGCCAGGAAATAGGGGATTCTACTTCTGTTATTAGTGGCGATTGGTTTGAATATAATGGCAATTGGTATCATAATTTATATAATGCCTATAATATAGGTGCTTATAGTGGTGCTGACAACTGGAAGAAGGGTTTGATTTACGCTAATGGTGGCGAGGATGGATATGAGAAGAGTACTTATTATGGAAGACCTTGGAATAGTTTGAAGAAAGCTATTATTGGTGGTGCTGAATTTATAAGTGATGGTTATATTAATAATAATCAGTATACTGAGTATTTACAAAAATTTAATGTTAATAATGGTCAATCTAAGGTTGGGTCTCATCAATATATGACTAATTTACGTGCTCCACTTAGTGAGGCAAGCAGTACTTATTCAACTTATAGTAAGTTTAGTATGCTTGGTAATGAATTTGTGTTTACTATTCCTGTTTATAATAATATGGAAAAAATGTATGTTTTACCTAGTCCTTTGAATCCTAATAATTATTTAAGTGAGTTAAAGGTAAATGGTAGTAGTGTTACTGGATTTGATGGTGCGAATACTTCTTATGATGTTTATGTTTCTTCAAGTACTAGTAGCATTAAATTGAGTGCTAGAACAGTTAATGGTTATTCTAAAATTTCTGGTGGTATAAGTGGTACTGGAAGTGCTAGTGGAACTATTAATGTTAATGAAGGTGATAATTCTATTAAGGTTTCTGTTACTGCTCAAAATGGTAGTGTTAAAAAATATACTGTTAATGTTCATCGAGAGAAGAGTGTTACTCCAGCACCTGTTCCAACACCAAGTGCTCCAAGTGATAATAATCCAACAACTGGTAATGTTGATTTAAGTAGTGTTGTTACTAAATCTGGTTATAAAATTAATAATAGTTATGTAAGTGGGATTGCTCTAGGTACTAAGGCTAGTAGTGTTATTAATTCTATTAAGAAGAATGATGCCAATGCTACTGTTGTTGTTAAAAATTCTAGTGGAAAAACTATTGAAAGTGATTTCATTGGTACTGGAGCTACTGTTGAAATTAAGGATGGAGATAAGAGTGTTAAATTAACTGTTGTTATCTATGGTGATGCATCTGGTGATGGAAAGGTTAATGCATTAGATTTATTGAAAGTGCAAAAGCATATTTTAGGTATTAATAAACTTTCTGGTGCTTTTGTTAAGGCAGGAGATCCTAGTGGCGATGGAAAGATTAATGCTTTGGATTTATTGAAGATTCAAAAACATATTTTAGGTATTAATTTGATTAAACAATAGGAGGTTGTATGAAAAAAGGTTTTTTGGTTTTATTTTCTTTATTTATATTGTTTTTAACTCCTAACATAGTGAGTGCTGCGAGCGCTAATGTAAGTATTAGTGCTCCTTCGTCTGTTTATGTTGGGGATACTGTAACTATTAATGTTTCTTTGTCATCTTCTTCAAAGATTGGTGCATGGGAGTATTTTATTAGTTATGATGATTCTGTATTGAGTTATTCATCTACTACTGCTGAATCTGCGCAACATGTTATTAATTCTTCTGATAGTGGTAGGACGTCTGTTAATTATAGTTGGACTTTTAAGGCTATAAGTGCTGGTAGTGCTAGCTTTTCTATTAGTGGTATTGATGCTTATGCATTTGATGATGATAGTTCTATAAGTGTAAGTGGTTCTACTTCTACTACTATTAATGTTGTTAAGCCATCTAGTGGTGGATCTAATGGTGGATCTAATGGTGGTTCTGGTAATACGCCTTCTAATAGTTATAAGTATAGTGATGATAATAGTTTAAGTTCTTTAGTTATTGAAGGATTTAATATTGATTTTGATAGTAATGTTACAGAGTATAGTGTTAGTGTTCCAAATGATACTAAAAAGGTTAAGATAGGTGCTACTGCAAATGATGGTAATGCTAGTGTTAGTGGAATAGGTGACTATGATGTTAAAGAGGGTGACAATGAGATAAAAATTGTTGTTACTGCTGAGAATGGTGATACTAGGACTTATAAAGTTAATGTTATTGTTAAAGAGTTATCTCCAATTGATGTAAAAGTTAATGATAAGAATTATTCTGTTGTTCGTAAAAGTGATAAGTTACCAAAGGCAAATGTTACTTATAAAACAAGTACTATTTTAATTAAGGGTGAGAGTGTTCCTTGTTATCATAGTGAAATTACTGATATTTATTTAGTTGGACTTATGAATGATAAGGGTAAGATTGAGTTGTTTAGTTATGATTCTAAGAATGATAAGTTCATTGTTTATAATGAAATTAATATTGGTGGTTTGTATATTTCTTTGATTGAGAATGCGGATGCTCCTATTGGATATAAGTCTGGTCTTGTTAAGATAGGCGATAAAGAATACAATGGTTATTTGAAAGATGGTTCTTATTCGTTATTATATGGTATTAATTTAGAGACTGGTGAGAAAAATTTCTATAGTTATGATTCGAGTGAGGGAACATTGCAAAAGTATGTTTCTTCAAGTAAGGTTAATAGTAAATGTTATTCTTATATTTTGTTTGGATTAATTGGGTTATGCATTTTTGAGTTTATTATGATTATTGTTTGTGTTGTTTCTAAAAATAAGAAATTGAAGAAGGTTTTAAAACAAGATATAAATAATGAGGATCAAAAGGCATATAATAGTGATTCTTTAATTGAATCTAACATTTCTCAAGAGTATAGTGATAATTTGAATGAACAAACTGATTCAATTAATAGTGATGATATGGATTATAATGATCAATCTCAGGTTGATGAGCAAGATGATATTGAAGATTATGCTTCAAATGAGCCTTTGAGTGATTCTGATTTAAATGTAGAAGATAAATCTGATGTTTCTTTTGATACTGAGGAAATTGAGGAAGGTTTAGGACATACTGCTTTAATTTCTAGAAGTGTTACTAATGTTTATAATAATACAAAAAATAGAAAAGAATCTATTAAAGAACGTAAGTCATTAAGGAAGAAAAAGAAAAAAAATAAAGATGATGATGATATGTTTAAGTTTTAAAACAGCCTTTTTAAGGTTGTTTTTTATTTTTTTTGTTGTTTTTTGTTCATTTGTTTGAGTTATTATTAAAAATAATATATAATGTTATTAGGTGAGTAAAGTATGTGTGATTTAATAGGACAAATTTTATTGATGGTTTTCATACCATTTGCGTTTGTTGCGTTAATTATGCCTTTTATTAAAAAAATGGCTATTAGGGTAGGAGCTGTTGATGTTCCAGGCGGTAGACATATTCATAAAAAGGTTATGCCAAAATTTGGTGGTTTAGGTATATTTTTAGGTTTTTTACTTGGATATATGATTTTTGGCGAACACAGTGAACAGATGAATTCTGTTTTAATAGGTAGTTTTATTATTGTAATTACTGGTATGTTTGATGATATTTGTGATTTAAAACCATGGGAAAAATTAATTGGACAAGTTGTTGCTGCTTGTATTATCACTTTTTATGGTAAAATTTTACTTGTTGATATAAGTGCTTTTGGTATTTATTTAAATTTTGGTGTTTTAACATATCCGTTGACTATTGGTTTTATTTTGGCTTGTATTAATTGTATTAATTTGATTGATGGATTAGATGGTTTAAGTGGTGGAATTAGTGCGATATATTATCTTACAATTGGTATAATTGGTATTTTGGTTGATAAGGTTGATTTGGAATTTGTTTTGACTTTTGTAATGCTAGGTTCTACTTTAGGTTTTTTGGTTCATAATTTTTATCCAGCTAAGATTTTTGCAGGTGATACCGGTAGTATGTTTATGGGATTTACAATTGCGGTTATTGCATTACTTGGATTTAAGAATGTTACTATGACTTCTTTAATTATTCCTCTTCTTATTTTGGCTATTCCAATTCTTGATACTTTGTTTGCAATTATACGCAGAGCTTTGAAGGGAGAAAAAATTTATGAAGGCGATGCATGTCATGTTCATCATCAATTGTTAAGTCGTAATTTTTCTCAAAGAACTACTGTTTTAATTATTTATTTAATTGATTTATTATTTGCTTTTGCATCTATTGTTTATATTATAGATGTTGATAATAATTTTAGTTATATTGTTTATGGTGTATTAATTGTTCTTGTTTTATTATTTATTTGGAATACTAATATTATTTTTGATAGAAAAGAATTAAAGAAAAAATTTAGGAGTTGGAAATGAAAAAGAAGCTTTTATTTTGTTCTTTTGATTTAAATATTGGTGGTATTGAAACTGCTTTAATTAATTTGCTTAACAATATGGATTATGGTAAATATGATGTTGATTTGATTCTTGAAAAAAAAGAGGGTTTGCTTTTAGATAGACTTAATAAAAATGTTAATGTTATTGTGTATAGGGTTAGTAGTAATAAAAATATATTTGTTAGAAAATTTAAAAATTTATTTAAAAAGATGTTTTGGATTATTAAGAATTATCATAAGTATGATTTTTCTTGTTGTTATGCGACTTATTCTTTACCTTGTAATATGTTAGCTTATTATGGATCTAAAAATAATTCTTTTTATGTACATAGTAATTATAAATACATATATGATGATAAAGAGTTAAGAAATTTCTTTGATTGCAGGCGTATTGGTAAGTTTAAGAATATTATTTTTGTTGCTAATGAGGCAAAGGATGATTTAATAAAGTTTTATCCTGATATAAGTCATAAATCTGTTGTTATTAATAATTTGATTGATTATAAAAAAATTATTGATTTATCTAAAGAAAACGTTGAGTATGGTAAAAAAACTAAATATTTGTTTGTTTTTGTTGGAAGACTTGAAGAAAAATCAAAAAAACTATCTAGAATGATTAATGTTGTTAAGAGATTAGAAAATGTTTCTTTATTAATCGTAGGTGATGGGCCGGAACGTGATATGTATAAGGATATGATTTCTGATTGTGATAGAATTGTTATGGTAGGAACTAAGAAGAATCCTTATTCTTATATGAAGTTAGCTGATTATATTGTTTTATCTAGTGATTATGAGGGTTTCCCTGTTGTTTATAGTGAGGCAATTGTTTTAGGTAAGAAGATTATTAGTACTATTGATGTAAGTGATGATTTTATATCCATTCCTAATAGGTTTGGTTATATTGTTTCTAAAGATGAAGATAAAATGTATGATGAGATTATGGATATTTTAGCATCAGATGATTTAAAATATGAAAATGTAGATTTTAGCAAAATAAATTCTTGTAAAATTAAAAAAATTGAGGATTTAATTGAAGAGGTGAAATGATGCCTAAATTTAGTATAATTATTCCTGTTTATAATACTCGTGAATATTTAGATAAGTGTTTATCTAGTGTATTTAATCAGTCTTTTTCTGATTATGAAGTTATTGTTGTTAATGATGGTTCTACTGATGATAGTGAAAAAATAGTTGATGTTCATAGAATGAAGCATGATAATTTAAAGTATTTTTTTAAAGAAAATGGTGGTTTGAGTAGTGCTAGAAACTATGGTGTTTCTAAATCTTGTGGAGAATATATATTGTTTTTGGATAGTGATGATTATTATGAATCTGATTTGTTGAAAAATTTGAATGATAACATTGATGACTGTGATGTTATTAGATTTGGTGTTCAAGATGTTTTTGATAATGGCAATATAATTAAATATAATGATAGGCCTTTTGATAGGTTATCTGGTATTAATGCATTTAGAAATATATGTATGTATCATTATGTTGAAATTGCTTGTGCTTATTGTTATAGGAGAGAGTTTTGGATAAATAATGGTTTTCGTTTTTTAGATGGTGCTTTTCATGAGGATTTTGGTTTAATACCACTTGTTTTGATTAAGTGTTCTAGTGTAAAGGCAATTAATTATATTGGTTATAATTATTATCAACGTTCTAATAGTATTTCAAAAAGTATTGAATATAGTAAGGTATTAAAGAAAGCTAATGATTTTTTAGAACATTTTAAATATTTGAAGTTGGAGAGTTCTAAGGTACCAGTGGATTTATCTATATTTAATAGTTATATTGCTAATTCTGTTATATTAAAGTCTACCACTTTAAAGAGCAGTGATTATAAAAAGTATGTTAAAGAGTTGAGAAGGTTGGGTACTTTTAACATGTTACTAGATAATAGTTTTGGAAGAAAAATTAAGAAATTTTTTATTAAATTAAGTCCTAAATTATATTATAAAATAGTTAGAAGGTAGAGTATGGTTAAGGTTAGTGTTATTGTTCCTATTTATAATAGTGAGAAGTATTTAAAGAGGTGTATTGATTCTTTGGTTAATCAGACTTTATCTGATATGGAGTTTATTTTAATTAATGATGGGTCTACTGATAGCTGTGATTCTATTATTAATAGTTATAATGATTCACGTATTAAATATTTTAAGAGATCTAATCATGGAATAGGTGCGACTCGTAATTTTGGTATTGATCATGCTGTTGGTGAATTTATTGGATTTCTTGATAGCGATGATTATGTTGATGCTGATATGTATGAAAAAATGTATAATGAGTGTATTAATAAGGGTTTAGATATTGTTATTTGTGATCATTATATAGAAAGTGAATCTAGTAGTTCTACTTTGAGGTTTATTGATTTTGGTGTTACTAGTTTGGATGATAGTCCTAATTTGCTTCTTGATATTAATTTAGCTCCATGGAATAAGATTTATAGTAAAAGGATTTTTTCTTCTGATACATATTATCCAGTTGGTGTTAAGTATGAGGATACTCCATGGGTTGCTTTGATGTTTTCACGTGCTAATAGAATAGGTAAGTTAAATGAACCATTATATCATTATATTGTTCATGATAATAGTCAAACTACTGTTATTGATGAACGCGTGTTTGATATATTTAAAATTACTGATTTGTTGTTTGAAACTTTGGGTAATAATGAAAAGATAAAATCTTGTGTTGACGATTTGGTTATCTATTTAATTACTAAGTATACTATATCTCAACGTTATTTAAATAATAAGAATGAAAGGGATAAATTTATTGATTTTGCTTTTGAATATTTAAATAAGAATATTCCTAATTTTAAGAAAAGTGATTATTTTAAGAAGCGTAATAAATTGAAAGGATTTATTGAAAAAAGTAAATTTTTAACTAAAATACATTGTGATTTATATTCAATTTTTAAAAAGTAGTCTGATTTTATTGAATTCACAATGTATTTTTTGGTATAATGAAAAAGGATAGGAGTTATGATTAATGATAAGAAATTTGTTCAGTAATTTTAAAAGGTATTCATTTTTAATGAGTCAATTGATATCACGTGATTTTAAAGTTAAGTATAAAAGAAGTGTACTTGGTGTATTATGGTCAATTTTGCAACCAATTTTGATGATGACTGTTATGGCGATAGTATTTTCTCAGATGTTTAAGTTTAAGGTTGAGGGAACTAATTATTTGGTTTATTTAATGACAGGAATTGTTATGTTTGGGTATTTTAGTGATGCTACGAGTAATGCGATGACTTCTGTTGTATTTAATTTTGGGCTTATTAATAAGGTTTATATACCAAAATATATATTTCCTATAGCTAAATGTTTATTTTGCGGTATTAATTTTGTTTTAACTTTGATACCATGGTTTGGCATAATATTACTTTCTTATGCTGGGTTAGGTGAACATGCATGTCATTTAAATGTTTGGTATATTTTAATTCCTTATGTATTTTTGTGCTTTTTCTTATTTGCGCTTGGAATTGGTTTTATACTTTCTTGCGTTTCGGTATTTTTAAGAGATATGTTTTATATATATAGTATTATTTTGACTATATGGAATTATATGACTCCTGTATTCTATAGTATTGAAATATTGCCTGATAATTTACAAACTATATTTAAGTTTAATCCTTTATATTTATATATAACTGGTGTTAGAAGTATTGTTTTAGCTGGTCAGAGGCCTTCGTTGATTCAACTCGGAAGCATGGCTTTATATGGAATTGGTACTTTATTTATAGGTCTTATTATTTTTAGAAAAAAACAAGACAAATTTATTTATTATGTTTAATGGAGGTTAAAATGATTAGTGTTAAAAATGTTACTATGAAGTTTAATTTAGGAATTGAAGCTACTTCTTTTAAAGAAACATTTATTTCATTATTTGATAAAAAAAGAAGAGTGTCAAAGGAAAAAAATGAATTATTGGCTTTAAATAATGTTTCTTTTGAAATATCTAAAGGAGAGGTTGTTGGCCTTATTGGTAGTAATGGTGCAGGTAAGAGTACTCTTTTGAAAGTTGTTAGTGGAGTAATGAAACCTACTAAAGGAAAAGTTAAGGTTGATGGTGTTATTTCTCCTATGATTGAATTGGGCGCTGGATTTGATCCTGAACTTACTGCTAGAGAAAATATTTATTTAAATGGTGCTATATTAGGCTATTCAAAAAAATTTCTAGATGAAAAATTTGATCAAATTGTTGAATTTTCAGAAATTAGGGATTTTTTAGATGTTCCAGTTAAAAATTTTTCTTCTGGAATGACAGCCAAACTTGCTTTTTCTATAGCGACTGTTGTTGATCCTGAAATACTTATAGTTGATGAAATTTTATCTGTTGGTGATATTAAATTTCAAGAGAAAAGTAAGAAAAAGATGATGGAAATGATTAATGGTGGAACAACAGTTTTATATGTTTCACATTCGCTTGAATCTATAAAAGATTTATGTACAAAAGTTATATGGCTTGATCATGGAAAAATTGTAAAAATAGGTGATCCTAAAGAGCTATGTGATGAATATTATAAATTTCAAATGGGAAAATAATTATTAAGAATGGTTGATGTATATGAAGAAAATTTTAATATATGGTGTTGGTTCTTTAAGCAATAGAGGTTGCGAGGCCTTAGTCAATTCTACTATTTCTCAAATTGATAAAGATACTAAAATTTCTTTAGCGACTTTTGATTATAACAATGATAAAGATAAGGTAAATTCTGCTGTTAGTAAAGTTGTAAATCATTATATTAATAAAGAAAATGATTTCGATGATGAGATGAGAAAAAAAATAGAATATTTTAATTCTATTAAATTTGACTATAATAATTACGAATCTGTTTATCAAAAGGATGTTGTTAAAGAAATTGAAGATAGTGATTTATGCATTCATATTGGTGGGGACAATTATTGTTATGGTTCAAATGAGTGGATGTATTATATTAATGACAAAGCACATGAACTTGGTAAAAAAACAATTTTGTGGGGAGCATCTCTTTTTGATGAAATAACAGATTTAAAACTTATTGAGAATTTAAAAAAATATGATTTGTTGATGTTAAGAGAAAAAATTAGTTATAATGCTGTTAAAAGATTTATTGACGAGGATAAATTGCTTTTGGTTCCTGATCCTGCATTTTCTTTAAAACCTGAAAAAGTTAAATTAAATCCTTGGTATAAGGGTAGAAAAGTGTTAGGATTAAATCTTAGCCCATTGACTATTAAAACAGATGATAATTATAATTCTATTATTGAGTTTATTGATTATGTTCTTAATAAAACTGATTATTCTATTTCACTTATACCACATGTTACTTTAGAATCTGTAAGTGATATGATTATACTTATTCGTTTGAAGGATGATTATTTTGATAATGATAGAGTTTTTATTGAGAGAATAGATTATAATTGTAGTCAAATTAAGTATGTTATTTCTCAGTGTGATATGTTGATAGCTGCACGAACTCATGCTTCTATTGCTGCATATTCGACTTTTGTTCCAACATTAGTTATAGGTTATAGTATAAAATCTAGAGGAATTGCTGAGGAGTTATTTGGTAATTATAAAAATTATGTTTTACCTATTGAAGAACTTACATATGAAAATTTAGTTTCATATTTTGAATATATTAATGCTAATAAGGAAGATATTAAAAATAAATTGATTGGGCAAATGAAATTTATAGCTAAGGATGCTGCTTGTTTATATTCTAAAATGAAAGAGAGATTAGATGTTTTAGAAAAAAAATATGTTTGTGATAAAGCGAAATGTTCTGGCTGTGGTGCATGCATGAATGTTTGTCCTAAAAATGCGATTAATTTTGAAAAAAATTCAGAAGGATTCTTTTATCCAGTTATTGATGAAGATAAATGTATTAATTGTGGTGCCTGCAAAAAAGTTTGTCCTGTGTTAAATAGTAAAACTTTTAGTGAAAAAATTGTCAAATGTTATGCTGCTAAATCTAATGATGAAAATTTAAAGAAAAAAAGTTCATCTGGTGGAATATTTGGTAGCTTAGCATTGAATGTTATACGAGATGGTGGTATTGTTTATGGCGTTGCAATGAATAATTTTAAGGTTAAACATGTTAGGGTAGCATCTGAAAAAAAATTGAATACAATACTTGGTTCTAAATATGTTCAAAGTGATGTTGGATTTATTTATAAAAGTGTTTTGGATGATTTAAATAATGATAAAAAGGTTTTATTTTCTGGTACACCTTGTCAGATAATTGGTTTAAAAAGTTTTTTGAAGAAAGAATATGATAATTTATATTGTGTTAGTATTATTTGTCATGGTGTAATGAATGAATTTGTTTTAAATAAACAAATAAAGTGCTTCGAAGATTTTTATGATACAAAAGTTACTGATATTAAGTTTAGAAGTAAGAAAAATGGTTGGGAGAAAAATTGTATAGAATATTACTCTGATAGAATTAATAAGACATATTATTCTAATGATGATTCTTTGATGTCATTATATTTGAGTGATTTTGCTTTGAGAGATAGTTGTTATAATTGTTCTGCAAAAGGTTTGAGTAAAAATGGCGCTGATATAATAATTGGCGATTATTGGGGCGTTTATAATGTTCATCAAGATTTCTTTGATGATGAAGGTATAAGTTGTGTTATATTAAAAACAAATAAGGGCGAAAAATTATTTAAGCAAATTTGTAATAGTATATCTTTTGTTGAAACAGAATATGAGAATATAATTAAATATAATCCTTCCTTTGTTAAATCTGTTGTAAAACCTTTAGAAAGAAATATAATATTTGATGAGTTAAGAAACAATAATATAGATGTTGTTTCTGATAAATATAAATTAATAAAAGAATTAAAAATAGTAAAAGAAAATTTAGAAAAAGAAAAAAACGATAATTATCTAGAATTGCAAAGGTTATCTGGTGAGAATACAAGATATTACGAACAGTTACAATCAATTTATAATAGTAAAAGATTTAAGATAACTGATAAAATTTTTAATGCAATTAATAAGTTACTTTTTTTCAAAAAAAAATCTAGGTAAAAAAATTTTTTGTTTATTATTTGATATATAGATTGGAGTAATTATGGATTATAGTAAAAGACCTGGTAAGAATATAGAAGTGGTTGGAAAATTAAAGAATAAAGCAAATCCTACTATAAGTATTGTTACACCTTTTTACAACGGTGGTGCAACATTAGTTGAAACTGCATATAGTGTTTTTAATCAGACATATCCTTTTTTTGAATGGATTATAGTCGATGATGGTTCCAAAGATGAGACCTCTTTAAAAAAACTTGATGAGGTTTCTAAAATGGATCCTAGAATTAAGGTTTTTCATAAAGAAAATGGTGGGCCATCTGTAGCTAGGGATTTTGGAATTAGTAAATGTAATTCTGATACTAAATATGTTTTTTTCTTAGATTGTGATGATATTATTGATAAAACTATGTTGGAGTGTTTATATTGGACATTAGAAACTCATCCTGATGCAAGTTTTGCTTATACATCAATGATTAATTTTGGCGATCGTGAATTTTTGTGGGAACAATATTTAACTGTTGAACGTGAAAAAAGAGAAAACGTTATATGTATAAGTTCTATGGTTAAAAAATCTGATTTGTTAGAGGTTGGTTGTTTTGGAATAAAAGAAAAAGCAATGTATGAAGATTGGAATTTATGGTTGAAATTACTTGAAAAAGGGAAAAAACCAATTCGTGTAAGTTCAAATCTTTTCTGGTATAGAACAAGTAATACAGGTGAACTTTCAAGAGCTAAAAAGAATAATGAAAATGCAATGAAATATGTTAATGAGAGTGCTAGTAAGATTAAAAATGATGTATCAATTATTCAATTTCCTAAGTCTTCTAGTAATGATGTTGTATTTAACAAGTGTAATGATATGGTTCTTCCTATGTATGAGAATGAAAAGAAAAAAAATATTTTGTTTTTATTTCCTTGGATGGTTATTGGAGGAGCAGATATTTTTAATTTAGAGATGATTAAGAGACTTGATAAAGGTAAGTATTCATCATATGTGCTTACAACGTTGCCATCACAAAATAGTTTGAGACAAGATTTTGAACAATGTTCGACTGCGGTTTATGATATGGCTGGATTTCTAGAGGTTAGTGATTATTTAAATTTTATTGATTATATTATTGAATCCAGAAATATAGATGTTGTTTTTGTTAGTAATAGCAAGCATGGATATTCTGTTATTCCATTTGTTAAAGCAAAATATCCAAATATATTAGTTGTAGATTATGTTCATTCTATTGATTTTAAAGACAAAAGATTTGGTTTTGGTAGTTGCACATATGAATTTGATTCTTTTATTGATAAGACTTTAACATGCAATAATTTTACAAATAATCAATTAAAAGATATCTTTAAGAAGTCAAATGCTGAAACATTATATATTGGTACTGACATTGATAGATTTGATCCAACTAAATTTTCTAGGGATGATTTATTATGTAAGTATGGTGTACCGAATAATAAAAAAATTATTACTTTCTTAGCTCGTTTAAGTGAGGAAAAACGTCCAAATTTATTTGTTAAAATAGCAAGTAGATTATTAAAAGAGAGAGATGATTTGTTTTTCTTGATTGTTGGAGACGGAGGATTATATAATTCTGTAAGTAAAGAAATAAAAAGATGTGGTATATCTTCTTCTATAAAAATGTTAGGTTCAACTAATATTCCAGAAGAAATATATGCAATTAGTGATTTAACAGTCAATTGTTCTAGATTGGAAGGGTTAGCTTTAACTTCATTTGAGTCTTTAGCAATGGGTGTACCTGTTGTTTCTACAGATGTTGGTGGACAAACAGAACTTATTGATGATAAAGTTGGGTATGTTGTTCATTATGGTTTATCTAATGAACTTGATGAATACGTAAAAGGTTGCTGTTATGTTTTGGATAATCTTGAAAAATTATCTTCTGCTTCAAGAAAAAGAGTTAAAGAAAAATTTACTTATGATTCTATGATTAATAATATTAAGAAAGTTTTTGATAGTAAACCTGATTCTAACTTTAGTTTGTCCGAAGATTTTTGCGGTGGAATGTATTTAACATATTCGTCTCTTTATTCAAAGGAATTTAATTGGATAGTTAATCAGTATAATAATGATAAATTTGGGGTATCAATTAATCAAAATAGTGAAAATGAAAGTTCAAAAAAGAGTAAAATTAAGAATAAATTTAAGTTTATTGCAAGCAGGTATAATTGCGTAAAAGAAATGAAATATATATTAAATACTTATAGATTTTTTTCAGGCGTTATTATTAATTTTAAAAATTTTATATTGTGTTTGATTAAATTTGTAATTAGTTTTATTTTGAGTATTGTTTTTGCCTTTAGTATTGCAGGTAAATATTTAAAAAGAAAGTTTTTTAGAAGGTAAGAAGGATGAAAAAATGATTGAAAAAATTAGAAAAATGTTTATTGATAAAAAAAATGTTTTGTATTTGTATTGTTTATTAGTTACTTTGATTTTTTTTGGAGGATTTTGTTTATTACAGTTTGCTCCAGATACGTATAGTGTTTTTGCATCTGATTCTTTAATTATTGCTTCTCATTTCGGTTCATGTGGTAGATACGTAACTCAATTTTTAGTATTTATTTCAATGCATGTTTTAAATTTACCTCATATAGTTATTTATTATCTTTCATATTCTCTTGCATTGCTATGTATTGTTATTTCAATTTCAAGAGTATTTAATTTAATGAGAGATGATGTAAAGAATAAGTATTTATGTTTTATTTTATCAGTTGCTATGATTATTAATCCTTTTTCCATAGAATTATTTATGTACATAGAAAAAGGAATTATGACACTTGCTATTTTATTATCTGTTTTTGCTGTTGAAAAAGTAAATGATGCATTTAAAACAGGAAAATTTAAACCTTTTGTTTTAGCATTTATATATATGTTTATTGCTAATTGTTGCTATCAAGGTGTTGTAGGATTTTTTGTTGTTTATTCATTAGTTATAATTTTAAAAAATAGTAAAAGTTTTAAGAAATTTTTATTGAATAATTTATCTGTTGCATTAATTTATGGCTTGTCTTCTGGATTGAATTATTTATCTATTAAATTATTTTTTGCAAATCAACGTCTTGGTGGAGGTAAGGTTTTATCTGAATCTATAAGAAAAATCGTAGATGGTATAAAATTTATGTTAGTAGAAACCTATAATATTTTACCTTCGTATTTCTTTCTTATTTTATGTGGTTTAGTTGTAGTATTATGTATTATTATGATTTTCAAAAAAAATAATAAATTAAAATTTAAAATTTTGAATATAATTGCTATATTTTATATTATAATTATTTCTTTATTTGCAACTATTGCTCCTCAGATAATTCAAAATACTGATTCTATATGGTTTGTTGCAAGAAGTTCTTATCCAATGGTAAGTATTATTAGTATTTTAATTTGGTATGTATTTACTAATTCAAAATCGAATTCTAAATATGATTTTTCATTTTCTATTATTATTATATGTTTATTAGTTGTACAATTAGTTTGTTTTACTAGATTGACAGTTGATAATTATATTGGTAATTATGAAGATAGGGTTTTATCTGAAAAGATAATTACTGTTATTAATGATTATGAATCTAGTACAGGTAATAGGGTAGATAATATTTCTATTTATAGTGATAAGTCTATACTTTATGTTTATCCTTGGCTTAAATATTCTGGTGATATGAATATAAGGGCTTATAGTGTTAATTGGTGTTTCAAAAAAGCTTTAGAAATGTATTCTGGAAGGTCTTTTAATGAAGTTGAGAATGATATCAATTTGAAGAAGAAGTTTTCTAATCATAATTGGAATTCTTTTGATGAGGATCAGGTAGTATTTCATGGAAATACGGTTCATATAAGTATTTATTAGCGGATAGTATGATTATTATAAATATGTAATTATTGTTATTTAAAAAATAAATAGTTTAAAAAAATGTGTTATTTCTTTATATAAAAAGTTAAGGAGTGTGTTTTTATGTCAAAGGTTCTTGTTATAATTCCTGCATATAATGAAGAGGGATCTATTGTTAATACGATAAGTAAGTTAACAAAAATGTGTAAAAATGTTGATTATGTGATAATTAATGATTGTTCGAAGGATTCAACATATGATATTTGCGTTAAGAATAATTATAATGTTATCAATTTACCTGTTAATCTAGGTATAGGTGGTGCGGTTCAGACCGGATATAAATATGCTTATAGAAATGGTTATGATATTGCTATCCAAATGGATGCAGATGGACAACATGATCCAAAATATATAAAAGATTTAGTTAAAGAAATTGAAAATGGTAATGATTTAGCCATTGGTTCGAGATTTATTGAAAAAAAAGGGTTCCAGTCTACATTTATTAGACGTATTGGTATAAACATGTATTCATTTATAATAAGGATTTTTACTGGCGTTTTAATAACAGATACTACTTCTGGATTTAGAGCAGCTGGAAAAAGTATTATTAAGATTTTTGCAAGAGAGTATCCTGTCGATTATCCTGAACCTGAAACTAATGCTTTGATTGCAAAAGGAAAATATAAGGTTGTTGAAGTTCCAATGAAGATGATGGAACGTGATAGTGGTAAATCTTCGATTACACCTGTAAAATCTATATATTATGCTATAAAAGTTGGATTAGCTGTTTTACTCGCATGTTTAAAGAAAAATAAGGAGGTTTAAATATGAATTTTATTTTGCAAATTATTTTAATAGTTTTTTCTGTATTGTTTTTATTATTTATTTTATCTGTTACGCGTCAGAACAAATTATCTTATAAATATACATTGTTATGGTTACTTTTTTCTATTTTTACTATATTATTTGCAGTTTTCCCTCAAATTATAGTTTCTTTTTCAGAATTAATTCATATTAAAGAACCTACAAATGCTTTATTTTTAATCTATATATTTTTACTTATGATAATTGTCTTTTATATAAGTGTTGTTTTTACTAAGGTTTTTATGAAAGTTACTGTTCTTGTTCAGGAAAATGCAATGTTAGAAAAAAGAGTTAAAGAGTTAGAGGAGAAAATGAAAAAATGAAAATTGTTTGTATTATTTTATATTTGCTTTTTTCTGTTGGTGGTTTAGTTTTTATGAAACTTGGATCTAATAATGTAAATATTGCTATAAGTAATGGGACATTTAATTTTTCAATGGGTATTAAAGCAATGTTAGGATTTATATCTTATATATTTAGTTTCTTGATTTATAGTTTTTATATTATAAAACATTTTGATTTAAGTTATATTTTTCCTATTTTGACAGGTGTAACTCAAGTTTTAATAATTTTATTTGGTATTTTCCTTTTTAAAGAACATATTAGTTTATTTGGTTATTTTGGTATTCTTATGATTATTCTAGGAATTGTTTTCTTGAATATTAGATAGTAGGTGATTAGATGAATTTTTTAAATAAAAAAATCAGTTTTTATTTCTTATTATTTTTTTGTATTGTTGTTATTTTTCTTTTATCTTTATATAATCTGTCTATAAATAATAAAATATATGTTTCAGGTTCTAAACAAGAACCTACAGGATATATTCATAAGATTAATGAAGGCACAGAAATTGTTCAGGAATTTGAGGCTAAAAATGATAATTTAAAAAAAATTACAATATATTTTGAGCCCCTTAAGGATGAACATCGTGTTGGTGGAAATGTAGTTATTCAGATTAAAGATGATAATGCTGAAGTATTAAAATCTGATGTTATTTCAAGAAATTATATTCGTAGCTCAGGAAATTATTCTATTTCATTTAAAAAACAAACTAATTCTAAAGGGCGTAAATATAAAATAGAAATTAAGTTTGATGATATTTTAGATTATGATAAGTTTTATAGTGTTCTTATAACAGATAAGAATTCTATAGAAACTAATCATTTAAGTATTAATGGTGTTATGAGTGAGAATAGTTCTTTGATATTTAATGATTTTTATGTTAGTAATACTAGATTATTTTTGTTTTGCTCTTTTATTATTGCAGGTATATTTATCACTGTAATTTCTTGTTTTGTTATTTATAATAAAAAGAGTATAAAAATAGAAAAATTGTATTTGTTTGTTATGGCAATTGTTTGTTTGAGTTTTTTAATTACTATGCCAACTTTTAAAAATCATGATGAATATTATCATTGGTTAAAAGCATATGAGGTGTCTAATGGTCATTTGAAAACACCTATTGTGGATGGTATTCAAGGGTCTCAAATGCCAAGCGTTGTTTCGGAAATTTTCCCAACTTCTACTTGGACTAAAATGAGTTATTCCGATGTTAGGAAAAATTTGAGTATTAAGGTTAATTATGATGAGCATGGATTACTTAATCCTGAGACTGCGGCTGTATATTCTTTCGTTCAGTATATTCCACAATCTACAGGGATTGCTTTGTCTAGGTTGTTTACTGATAGGGTTTATTTATTTACATATGCAGGTAGAATATTTAATTTGGTTGTTTCGGTTTTACTTTGCTATTTGGCAATTAGAATTATTCCATTTGGTAAAGGTGTATTATTTGTATTGTCTGCTATTCCTACAACTGTAGAGGCATTTACATCTTTATCTCCTGATGCATTAACTATTTCTTTGTCATTTTTATATTTGGCATATATTTTGAGGCTTACATTTGATAAGAAACGTATTTATAAAATTAAAGATTTTATTTTGTTACTTATAATGTCTGTTATGTTGGCTTTATGTAAGATTGTTTATTTGCCACTCGTTGGATTAATTTTATTGATTCCATCTGAGAAATTTAAAGATAAAAAAGCTAAATATAAAATTCTTAATTTTCTAATAATTTTCATTATTTCTACAATTGCGAATTTAACTTGGTTATCGTGTGCCAGTAAGTATTTGTCTGATTTTAGGGATGGTGATTCTGCAATTCAAGTTTTACTTGCAATAAAAAATCCTATTCATTTTATTCAAATGATATTATATTCTATGAATATTTATGGTAGTAAATATGTGCTTTCTTTATTTGGATATGATGTAGGATGGGGAGAATTGGTTAAATTATATTGTGCTGTTCCATATACATTTATATTATTATCATTCTTTGCTTTATTTGGTGATAAAACGTTAAAAAACAAATTTAGTTTTTTCCAATATGCTGTTTGTTTTCTAGTTTCAGCTGCGATTATTGGATTGATTTTTGCAAGCTTATATGTTCAATGGACAACTGTTGGTTCAACAAGTATTTTAGGTGTTCAGGGAAGATATTTTTTACCAATTTTACCAATTATGATGTTTATTATTGGAAGTGCTGTTAAAATTCAAGTTTCATATAAGGAAGAGTCTATCTTGAAATTTATCTCTATAGTTATTTTACTTGTTAATTTATATGTTTCTTGTCAAATATTAGTATCACATTTATAATGTGATACTTTTATATTATTTATTTTTGTGTTATAATAGTTTCGTTTTAAATGAAGGAGAGTTTGTTATGCGTTTATTAAAAAAAACTAAAATCTTTATATTTATTGTTTCTATATTTCTTTTATTATTTTTGGTTTTGAATTCTCTTTCACCTGATGTTGATAAAATAATTGAAAAAAGAATATTGTCTTATGATCTGGTTGATTCGATTTTTATAAATAAAATGCAAGTTGTGTTTGATAAAGAAAAAAATACATGTTATATTTCTAATCCTGATTTTATTAAAAACAGTAGAATTAACATAAATTCTTTAAATTCAAATGTTAGATCGTATGTTTTTAATGATAATGGCTCATATAAGATTATTGTTTATTCTTCATCTTCATATCAGATTGTTGATGTTGTTATTACAAATGCTCCTATTCTTAGTATTTATGATTTAAATATTCCTTATCGAAAGGATTTAGAGATTTTTAATTCTAATAGTATTAAAGAATTAAATGATGAATCAATAGATTTGAGGAATGTAGGGGTACAGTTTTTTAATAATTCTTTAAGTTCTCGTTTATATTTTAGTGATACAGCGAGCATGAGTGTTCGTGGTTCATCGAGTTTAATGTATGGTAAAAGTGCATATAAATTAAAGTTTAATGATAAAATAAATTTTTTTAACGATTATAAGGAAGATACTTGGGTTTTAGATGCTCTTTATACAGATAAGTCTAAAATTAGAAATAAGTTTTCTAGTGATATATGGAATTTGATAAATAATAATCAAAAAATTAAAAATGATTTATATGGTGATTTTGTTGAGGTGTTTATTAATGATAAGTATGAAGGCTTGTATGTTTTGAAAAATAAGGTTAATAAAAGTATTACTGGTATTGATGATAATGGATTGCTTTTGAAATCTATTATTCATCTTCAGGATTATTATATAAATAAGCTTGTAACAAATAGTTTTATAGTGGAAGAAAATTCTTTTTTAAATTATGAGATAAAACAATATAATCACGATAGTTTTAATTCTTTTATATCTAAATTTCAAAATTTTTATCGTAATTATTATGATGGGATAACAAGTGAAATAATTGATAATAGTTTTGATTTTAATAATTTTATCAATTATAAAATATTTGTTTGTCTTATAGGTGGTAATGATAATTTAACTTACAATCAGTATTTATCTTTAAAAAATCCTGATTCTAAAATATTAATTACTCCTTGGGATATGGATTTGACTTGGGGTTTAAATTGGCTGGAGGATTATAATCTTCATAGTATTTTTTCTATGGAGTCTAGTTCTGATATTAATTGGATGAACGAAAATATAACTAAAAATATGGATGAAAAAACGATATCTTTAATGAAACAAAGATATTGTGAATTAAGAAAAAATGTTATTACTATGGATACTATTAATGGTTATTTAGATTCTTATAAAGAATTGTTGGTTAATAGTGGAGCTGCTAAACGTGATAGTGAGCGTTGGTATGAGTATGATGTTGAATTTGAGATAGAACAGATTCGTGAGTGGGCTAGAAGAAGAATTGAATTTTTGGATGAATACTTTAAGTAAAAACTTCTATTAATTTAGGAGTTTTTGTTTTTTATTTTTTTTATGTATGATATAATATTTAATTGTCAGGAGGTAGTTATGTTTAGATTTGAAAAAAAATATATCTTAAACAATTTACAAGTTGAACAATTGAAACATAGACTTTCTCCTTTAATGAAGTTGGATCCTATTTTATCTGGTAAATCTTTTTATAGTATTAGAAGTTTGTATTTTGATGATTATAATAATACTTGTTTGAAACAGGTTATTAATGGTATTAGTGAAAGATATAAATATAGGATTAGATTTTATAATGGTAATGCTGATTATATTGTATTAGAAAAAAAGTATAAAATTAATAATATGACTAAAAAAACTAGTGTTCAGATTACTAAGGAAATTGTTGATGGAATTTTAAAAGGTAATTTTGTTATTAGTAAAGATAATGATAAGTTATTAAATGAGTTTTATTTAATGATTAAAACACGTGGTTTTAGGCCTGTTGTTATTATTGATTATGATAGGATTCCTTATGTGTATGATGCTGGATGTGTTAGGATTACTTTTGATTATAATTTATCTTGTAGTTATGATTTTGATAAATTATTTGATAATGATATTTTAAGAATTCCTTTAATGGAAGAGGGAAGTACTATATTAGAAGTTAAATATAATGATTTTATTCCTGATTATATTAGGTTTTCTTTACAATTAAATGAATTATATAGAACAAGTTATTCCAAGTATGGTAATGGAAGACTTGCTATTAAGAATTATGTAGGAGGTTGTTTATGAGTTTTTCAGATATTTTTAAAAAGAATTTTTTAGAGAATTTTTCAGGTAATATAAGTATTCAGATGGTTATTGTTACTTTAATTGTTGCTTTGATTTTTTCATTGGTTGTATTTTATGTATATAAGTTTACTAGTAAAAATACAATTTATTCAAAGAGTTTTAATGTTACTATGTCTTTGATTAGTATTATTACTGCTGGTGTTGTTTTATCTATGCAAGCTAATATTGTTGTATCACTTGGTATGGTTGGTGCACTTTCTATTGTTAGATTTAGAACTGCTGTTAAGGAACCAAGAGATTTATTATTCTTATTTTGGTCTATTAGTAATGGTATTATAATTGGTGCTGGGGTATATTCTTTGGTTTTTATAATGGCAATTATATTGACTATTGGTCTTCTAGCATTTGATTTATTACCAAATAATAAGATTCCATATTTATTGGTTGTTAATATAAGTGATAATAATGTTTTTGATAAGATTGTTGATACTTTGATTGTTAATAGTGTTAAATATAAGGTGAAATCTAGAAATGTTTCTAAGGGCAATATTGATGTTGTTTTTGAATTGTCATGCAAGAGTTCTGAATTATTGGTTGAAGATTTAAATAAGATTAAAGGCATATCAAGTTACAATTTAATAAGTCAAGATGGAGAATGTCAATTTTAAATAGTAATTTACTTTACTATTTTTTTTAATTATTTTATAATTATTATAGGGGTTAGTTAGAAAGAGGTGAATACCCTTTAAGGGGTTTAATGAAAAAAGTTACGATTTTAGCTTTACACCTTGGTTATGGTGGTATTGAGAGGGCTATTACTGATTTGGCTAATAGTTTAGTAAATGATTATAATGTGGAAATTGTTTCTACTTATAAAGTTTATGATAAGCCTGTTAATAAACTTGATAGAAAGGTTAGTATTAAGTATTTAACAGAGTTAAAACCTAATAAAAATGAGTTTAAAAGTGCTTTAAAGAAATTTAGGTTTATAAGTGCTTTTAGGGAAGGTATTAAAAGTATAAAAATTCTTAGATTAAAAAAGTCTTTGATGATTGAATTTATTAAACAATGTGACTCTGATGTTATTATTTCTACTCGTGATATTCATAATCAATGGTTGGGCGAGTATGCTCGTGATGGTGTATTAAAGATTGGTTGGGAGCATAATCATCATCATGGCAATCTTAGGTATGCTAAAAAGATAATTGAAAGTTGTAAGAATTTGGATTATTTTGTTCTTGTTTCTCGTGATTTAACAAAGTATTATAAGTCTCGTGTTAGACCTAAATGTGTTTATATTCCTAATTTAGTATCTAAGGCTGATACTATATCTGATTTAAAGGGTAAGAACATTGTTAGTATTGGTAGGTTGTCTCATGAAAAAGGGTTTCTTGATTTGATTGATGTTTTTGCTTTGGTTCATATGGTTTGTCCTGATTGGAAGTTAAATATTATTGGCGATGGAGATGAAAAAAATAAAATTGTTTCTAAGATTCATAAGTATGGGTTGGATAATGATGTTATAATGCATGGTTTTTTGGATAGGGAACAAATTGGAAAGGTTTTATCTAAGTCTTCTATATATGCTATGACGTCATATACTGAATCTTTTGGTATTGTTTTATTGGAGGCTTTTAGTTATGGTGTCCCATGTGTTTGTTTTGACAGTGCTGAAGGGGCTAATGAAATTGTTACTAATAATTGGGATGGTTATTTGATTAAGGATAGAAATGTCGATGAAATGGCTAAAAGAATTTGTCGTATGATTCAAAATTATGGTAGAAGGTATGTAATGGGGCAGAATGCTATTGATAAGGCTAATAAGTATTCTTTGGATGAGGTTAAGGAAAAGTGGATTAAGATTATAAAGTAGGTGTATTAATGAAAAGAGTATTATTTATTTCAAGTACTGGTGGTCATTTGAATGAATTATTGCAGTTGAAAAAAACTATGAAGAAATATGATTCGTATCTTATTACTGAGAAAACTAAATCTACTGAGGGATTGAAAAAGGAATTTGGTAATAAGGTTAAGTTTTTGAAGTATGGTACAAAATCACATTTGAGCTATATTTATATTTATCCTTATGATTGTATTAAGAGTTTGATTTATTTTATTAAAATAAGACCTAAGGTTGTTGTTACTACTGGGGCTCATACTTGTGTTTTTATGTGTTATTTAGCTAAGTTATTCAGACGTAAGGTTATTTATATTGAGACTTTTGCTAATATTCATTCTAAATCTATGAGTGGTAAACTTGTTTATCCTATTGCTGATATGTTTATTGTTCAATGGGAAAGTATGCTTAGGTTTTATCCTAAGGCTATTTATGGAGGTTGGATATTTTGATTTTTGTTAGTTTAGGTACAAATGATAAAAGTTTTAAGAGGCTTCTTGAAAAGATTGATAAGGAAATTAGTTTGGGCAATATTAAGGATAAGGTAATTGTTCAATCTGGTTATACTAAGTATGAGAGTAGTAATATGGATATTGTTGATTTAATGCCTATGGATACTTTTAATAAGAATATTTCTAATTGTGATATATTAATTACTCATGGTGGCGTTGGAACTATTTTGGATGGTTTGAAATTGGGAAAAAAAATAATTGCTTTTCCAAGGTTATCTAAATATTTGGAGCATGTTAATGATCATCAGGTTGAAATTATTAATGAATTTTCTGATTGTGGTTATATTTTAACTGGTGAGATGGATGATTTAGTTGATTTAATTAAAAAATGTAAAGATTTTAATCCTAAAAGTTATAAATCTAATAATTATAGGTTTAATAAGCTAATTAAGGATTATATAGATAGTTTATAGGAGGTATTTATGAATATTTTAGTTACAGGTGGTGCGGGATTTATAGGTAGTCATACTTGTTGTGAGTTACTTGATGCAGGGTATGATATTGTTGTTATTGATAATTTTTCTAATTCTAAATCGGATGTTATTGATAAGGTAAAAGAAATTACTGGTCGTGATTTTAAGTTTTATGAGGGAGATGTTTGTGATAAGGTTCTTCTTAATAAAATTTTTAGTGAGAATAAGATAGATGCGGTTATTCATTTTGCTGGATATAAAGCTGTTGGTGAAAGTGTAGCTAAACCATTGATGTATTATAGAAATAATATTGATTCTACTTTGAGTTTGTTAGAAATTATGAATGAGTTTGGTTGTAAGAAACTTGCTTTTAGTTCTAGTGCGACTGTTTATGGTAAACCTGAGAGTTTACCTATAAGGGAAGGATTTAGTTTGTCTACTACTAATCCTTATGGTGCTACTAAGTTGATGATTGAGGATATTTTGAGGGATTTATATGTTTCTGATAATGATTGGAGTATAGCAATTCTTAGATATTTTAATCCAATTGGTGCTCATAAGAGTGGTTTAATTGGAGAGAATCCTAATGATATTCCTAATAATTTGATGCCTTATATTGTTAAGGTTGCTTGTGGAGAACTAGAATGCCTTAGTGTTTTTGGTAATGATTATGATACTCCAGATGGAACTGGTGTAAGAGATTATATTCATGTTGTTGATTTAGCTCGTGGACATATTAAGGCTATTCAACATATTTTAAATAGTAAGGGTATTGATGCTTTTAATTTAGGTACTGGGCATGGGTATAGTGTTCTTGATTTGGTTAATACTTTTATTAAGGTAAATGGTGTTCAGGTTAAGTATAAAATAACTGATAGACGTCCAGGTGATATTGATGCTTGTTATGCTGATCCTAGTAAGGCTCGTGATATTCTTGGATGGGAAGCTAATCTTGGTATTGAAGATATGTGTAGGGACGCTTATAATTTTGTTAAAAATGTTAAAGGAGACTAGTTCTCTTTTTCTTTTTATGATAGAATTATTAGAGTAGGTATATTATAGGATTTTTAAAATTTTATTTAAGTAGGTGATTTTAATGTATTATAAGAAAAGTGTTGATGTAGTTTTAGATGATTTAAATACTAGTATGGATGGTTTATCTGAAAATGAAGCTAGTGATAGATTAAACAGTTATGGTTTAAATGTGATTTCTGAGGATAAAAAGGTAAGTAAATTGTCTTTGTTTTTTAAGCAATTTCAAGATACGATGATTGTAATGTTATTGATTGTATCTGTTATTTCTTTTTTTTATTCTTATTTTATGCATGAATCTTATACTGATAGTATATTGATAGTTTTTATTGTGTTTTTGAATGCTTTAATGGGCTTTTTTCAGGAATCTAAGGCTGAGGCTTCTATTAATTCTTTAAAGAAAGTTAATACTTGTAGTGTTAAGGTTAAAAGGAACAATATTATTTATTTAATTGATTCTACAAAATTGGTTCCTGGTGATATTATCATTCTTGAGGCAGGGGATAAGATTCCATGTGATTGTCGTGTTATTGAGAGTGTAAGTGCGATGGTTGATGAGTCTATTCTTACTGGTGAGAGTGTTAGTGTTAGTAAGGTTAGTGATGTTATAAAAAATGATGTTATTATTAATGATCGTGTTAATATGATTTATTCTGGGTGTAGTTTAGTTCATGGTAAAATAGTTGCTGTTGTATGTTTTACTGGTATGAATACTGAACTTGGTAATATTGCTTCTTCTATTACTTCTAAGAAGGATGTTCCTACTCCTTTACAGTTAAGAATTAGTGAGATAAGTCGTAATTTATCTATTATTGTTATTTTTATTATAGGTTTTGTGTTTGTTTATAATATGTTGTTTTTACATAATGATATTTTGGATATTGTAATGCTTTCAATTTCTTTGATGGTTTCTGCTGTTCCAGAGGGATTACCTGCGGTTATTTCTATTTCTTTATCTTTGGGTGTTAAGGAAATGGCAAGGAAGAATGCTTTGATTCGTACTTTATCTTCTGTTGAAACTTTGGGTTCTGTTGATGTTATATGTTCTGATAAGACAGGTACTATTACTAAAAACATGATGAGTGTTGTTAAGTGTTATAGTGATGGAGTTTATGAGTGTAATAGTTTAATGCGTGATATTATGGTTTTATGTAATGATTCTGAGTATTCTGATGGTAGGTTTATTGGTGATCCTACTGAAACTGCATTAATGGATTATGTTGGTGATGCTCATAGTATTGTGTCTAAGTATAGAAGAATTGTTGAGGTTCCTTTTGATTCTGAAAGAAAGATGATGAGTACTATTAATAGTTATGATGATGGACTTCGTATGTTTGTTAAGGGAAGTTTGGAGTCTATTTTAAATAGTTCTAGTAGTTATATTGTTAATGGTGAAGTTTTAAAGTTAGATAAGGATAAGAAAAATGAATTATTTTCTATTGAGAAGGATTTTTCTAGTGAAGCTTTACGTGTTATTGGTTTTGCTTATAGAAATGTTTTGGAATCTGATATTGATGATGATAATTTGGATTTAGAGTGTAATCTTACTTTTGTTGGTATGGTAGGTATGATCGATCCTGAGCGTGATGGTGTTGCTGATAGTATTTTAGAGTGCAAGCGTGCTGGTATTATTCCTATTATGATTACTGGGGATAGTTTGAATACTGCATTAGCGATTTCAAAAAATATTGGTTTATGTAGTGATGATAGCGAGGGTATTGAAGGAAAAGAATTAGCTAAATATTCTGATTCTGAAATGGTTAATTTAGTTAGGAAGTATAGGGTTTATGCTCGTGTTAGTCCTGATGATAAGGTTAGAATTGTTAAGGCTTGGCAGAAAAATGGTAAGGTTGTAGCGATGACTGGGGATGGAGTTAATGATGCTCCTAGTATTAAGCTTGCTCATATTGGAATTGGTATGGGGCAGACTGGTACTGAGGTTACTAAGAGTGTTGCGGATGTGTTACTAATGGATGATTGTTTTAATACTATTGTTGGTGCTGTTCGTGAGGGTAGAAGAATTTATGATAATATTAAGAGTGTTATTTTGTATTCTTTATCTAGTAATTTTGCAGAATTATTTATTGTTGTTATTGGTATGTTTATGGGGTTAAATATATTACTTCCTATACAAATTTTATTTATTGATTTATTTACTGATGCTATTTTATCAATTTGTATGGCATTTGAAAGTGCTGGAAAGAATATTATGAATGAGCGTCCTCATAGTTCTCGCAGGTTTTTTACTCCTTTTATGACTACTTTTTTAGGTGTTTCTGCAGTGGTTGAATGTGTTTTAATATTTATTGTTTATATGATTGGTTATAAGAATTTTGGCTTTGAAAGTGCTCAAAGTATGGCATTTTTATGTTTAATTGTTCAAGAAATGGTATTTGCTTATAACTGTCGTAATTTACATGATCCGATTATTAAGCATGGTTTATTTAGTAATAAAATTATGAATATTGGAATTATTTCATTAGTTTTAATTCAATTTATTATATTTTTAACTCCTATTAGTAAGGTATTGCATATTGTTACTTTAGGATTTAATGAAGTTTTAATTATTATTGTTTTAAATATTATTGCTTTCTTATTTATGGAATTTTTAAAACCTTTTATTTCTAAGAGGTTTGAGGATTAACTATAATACATATATTTTTTTAATTTATGCATATATTATATTTGTATACTAGTTGACATTTTGTTAAAAATATAGTATACTCATATCGAATTCAAAAAATTCAGTATGTAAATGTTAACCGCTCTTGGATGGTGCGGGCTATAAATTATTCCAGGCGAGAAATGTTAATCGCTCCCGGATGGTGCGAGTAATAAATTATTCCGGTCGAAAATGTTTGAAAACTTTATCTATTTAGGTAGGGTTTTCTTTTTTATATATTTAAAACAATTGACATACAATTGTTTGTGTGTTATTATTTGTATGGTGGTGATATTATGAAAGTGAGAACAGGCTATATTTATCATATAAAAGATACTTTTTTTGATGTTATTAATGATAATGGTTTAATGATTAATCATGAAAATGGACGTAGTAGACCTACTTATTTTACTATAAAAGATAAGAATATACTTTGGTTTATACCTTTAAGCAGCAAGGTATTAAAGTATCAAAAAATAGTGGATAAGAAAATCGAAAAATATGGTAGTTGTAAGTCTATTATGATTAGTGAGATAGCCGGTGAAAATTGTGTAATTTTACTTCAAAATGCTTTTCCTACTTTAGAAAAATATATTGACCATCCTCATATTGTCGATGGTAAACCATTGAAAGTAATTGATACATTGAAAGACGAAATATTAGAAAATTTCAAATATTTATTAGCTTTAAAAAAAGAAGGTAGAAATTTATTTTTTACAGATATAGACGCTATTAAAGAAAAAATGTTGTTAGAGTGTAATTAAATATGAGTTAATTATATTAACTTATATGCAAGAATGGCGGAATGGTAGACGCGCTACTTTGAGGTGGTAGTGGACATTGGTCTGTGAGGGTTCAAATCCCTTTTCTTGCACCATTAAAGAATCCAGTTGAACTTTGGTTCAATTTACTAATAAATATCAATTCTAGAAATGGAATTGATTTTTTGTTGTGTAAAAGAAAGGGATGATTTAATGGTAAATATTATTAAAGAAGATTTAGATATTGAAGGGTCTTTAAAAAAGAAACTAGAGTTTGTATGTAGTTTCTGTAATACTAAATGTGAAATACAAAAAGGTTTAAATGATATTGTTAAAGATGTAAAAGATTTACCTTTGTAATAATAAAAGATGTCAAGGTAAATTTTACTCGACATCTATTTTTGTTTTTTATATTTATTCATTATGATAAAAATAGTAGTTAAAATAATGATACTTGAAATTAGAATAATGTACATTGTACTAATAGTTACATTATTATCAAAAAATGATATTTTGCAATCAAATGCTTTTTTTAATTTATCAATTACATCAACAGGTATATTTAATCTTAGCATTTCTCTAAAAGGTCCATTTAAAGAGTGATTCCTAAATAATGATGTCGCATATGTACCTGGTAAAAATGATAATATATTTTGTAAAGATTTACTAAAAGATGATAACGGCATATATGCTCCACATAAAAATCCATAACCAGCGCTTATCATTGTTCCAACAGCAGTACTTTGACCTTGTGTAGAAAGATTAAAGTTCACGACTGATGATAGAATTGTTCCAAAAAAAGTTAATAATAATACATCAAGTAATATTAATAAAACGTCATTAATATTCATGTACCATCCTTGAAAATAAACATATATGAAGCATATTATTGCAACAACAATATTTACAATTAGTGTTGATATGAAAGTTGAAAGTACATAACTTAGTCCAATTTTAAATTTACTTATTGGTGTTACATTTATATCTTTAATTGTATTATTGACTTTATCTTGAACCATAAGCAGATTTGAAGTAAATGCTACAGTTACACAACTTACTGCAAGTAACGAAGACATTAATTGACCACTTACTAGAGCATTAATCAATTTATTTGATAATTCAAAACCATCAGGTATAGCCGATAAAAAACCATCTCTATAAACATTAGCTAAAAAAGTTGCATATAATACAAGCAAAATAATTGGCGTTATTAATGAAGTAAAAAACATTCCTTTGTCAGAGAAATATACTTTAATATTTCTTTTTGTTAAATTAATAAGTTGACTCATTATTCTACCTCCAAATCGTATCCAGTAGCATTAAGAAAAACATCATCCATTTTTCCTTTAACAACTTCATAATCTTTAAATAAACTCTTGTTTTTTATGATTAATTCTGTTGCTTCTTCTAATGTTTTAATTTCTATTTTAAACCCATCTCTTATTTTTGTGTATGGCTTATTTAATTTTTTTATTTCATCTTCATCAATATTATAAATAAGTATCATATCATAAGCAAATTTGTTTTTTAATTCGAGTGGAGTACCTTCTGCTACAATAGAGCCTTTGTCTAATATAACTATATAATCAGAGTCTACTGCTTCTTCCATATAGTGAGTTGTTAGAAAAATAGTCAGTTTGCTATTCTTTCTTAATGAATTAAGAACTTTCCATATTTTTTTTCTTGTTCCAGGATCAAGACCAGTAGTTGGTTCATCTAATATTAAAATTTCGGGATTATGAATTATTGCTCTTGCAATATCGACTCTCCTTTTTTGACCACCTGATAATTGTGTAATAGTTTGTCTTTCGATTTCATGCAAATCAAACAATTTTGATAATTCGTTATATCTTTTTGCAAAATCATTTCCAGTTATTCCATAAAGAGATGCCTTAATTTTTAAATTATCATAAACCGTTAGGGATTTATCTAATAATGACTCTTGAAAAACAACACCAATTTTTCTTTTAATATATCTATCATCACTGTCTACTTCTTTATCACAGACTAAAATTGTTCCAGAATCTTTTTTTAACTCGCCACAAATCATATTAATTGTAGTACTTTTACCAGCTCCATTTATTCCTAAAAAAGAAAATAATTCTCCATCTTTAACTCGGAAACTTAAATTATTAACAGCTTTAATACTTCCATAACTTTTGTTTAGATTATCTATTTTAATAATATTGCTCATTTTACACTCCTTAATTAATTTTCTCACATACATAATTATATCATTAAAACTATTTATTTTCTATAAAATGAGGATTATTCGTTTAAAAAAATAAAAATTCATGTTCTATTATATATAGAACTGATATTTATTAGTTTGTTCTTTATAGATGTAAGTGTTCAAAATAGGCTCTTGTATCGCACCAAGTTTATTAACCTTTTTTTTATTTATTCATATATTATTTTGGGTGAATAATATGGATTATGATTATAATTTTGGTAATGATTATTATAAGTATGATGGACCTATTGGTATAAAGAGTACTGTTTATAATATTTTAGCGCCAGAACAATCTCAGGATGATCAACCTGGTATGGAGTATTTAATGGATCCACTTCCTATTTTTGATAATCCTAATTATAAGGGTAGTGGTAAGTTAAAGGATAAAGTTGCGATTATTACTGGTGGTGATAGTGGACTAGGTCGTGCTTGTAGTATTGCGTATGTTAAGGAAGGTGCTGAGGTAGTTATTGTTTATTATGATGAGGATCGTGATGCTTTTGATACTAAGGATTATATTGAGTCTTTAGGTGGAGAGTGTTTTTTAATCCGAGGTGATATTACTGATCATGGTTTTTGTAAGTTTGTTGTTGATGAAACTATTAGTAGGTATGGTCATATTGATATTTTAGTTAATAATGCAGGGGTACAGTATCAGCAGGATAGTTTGGAGTGTATTAGTGATGAGCAATTAGATTGGACTTTTAAGGTTAATGTCTATGGTATGTTTTATTTAACTCGTGAGGTTTTACCTTATTTAAAAAGTGGTGCTTCTATTATTAATTTATCTAGTGTGACTACTTTTTATGGTGATCCGCAATTAATTGATTATGTTAGTACTAAGGGAGCTATTGTTGGTTTTACTCGCGCTTTAGCTCGTAATTTGGCTTTAAAGAATATTCGTGTTAATGCGATAGCTCCTGGATTTTTTTGGACTCCTTTACAACCTGCTTGTTGGGTAGCTGAGAAGATTCCTTCTTTGGGTGCTGATAGTGCGATGGCTCGTGGAGCTATGCCTTATGAACTTGCTTCTACTTTTGTATTTTTAGCTTGTGATGATTCTAGTTATATGACAGGTCAAGTGATTCATAATAATGGTGGTCAAGTGATGGGATAAGTATTCTTTTTGAATACTTTTTAATTCTATTATTGACATACGTATGTTTGTGTATTATAATTTGGTTAAGAATGGAGGTATAAAATGAAAAATAATGTTATTGTAGTTAATGATATTTCTATTGGTATATCTAGTGATAGAGATAATGATTATATTTGTATATCTGATATAGCTAAGGCTAAAAGTGATAATTCCAGAGCTGCTGATGTGATACGAAATTGGTTAAGAAATAGATATACCCTTGATTTTTTAAGTACATGGGAAAGTATTTATAATCCAAATTTTAAAGTGTTCGAATCTGAACACTTTAGAAAGCAAGTTGGCTTATTAACTTTTACTCCTAGTGTTACTGAGTGGGTTGATAGAACTGGTGCAATTGGTATATTTGTTAAAAAAGGTAAATATGGTGGTACCTATGCTCACAAAGATATTGCTTTTGAATTTGCTTCAGCTATTAGTCCTGTTTTTAAATTATATTTGATAAGAGAGTTTCAAAGATTAAAAGAATTAGAAAATTGTAATAGAAATTGGGATATTAAGAGATTATTATCTAAGAATAATTATTTGATACATACTGATGCAATTAAGAATTATATTTTACCTAATAATAATTATTATAAAAATAGGGAATGGTTAAAGTATGCAGAAGAGGCTGATATTTTAAATGTTATTATATTTAAATCTACTGCTAAGGAATGGCGTGATTTAAATCCTTCTCTTGCTTCTAAATATAATATGAGGGATTTTGCTAGTATTAATGAGCTTACTGTACTTTCAAACTTAGAATCACATAATTCAGAATTAATTAAGGATGGTAAATCAAAAGAAGAAAGATTTGATATATTACCTAGTATTGCTGATTATCAATTAGGTATTTTAAATAAATCTGATGAGTTAAAGATGATTTCTTGTTAATTAGTTAGTATATACTAACTTTTTTTGTATATATTTATTATTTTTGTAAAAATTAATATTGGTGATTTCTATGATTAATGGATATACTATTAGAAGAGTTAATGGGCAAGATGTGTTATATTTGTTTTTTGATTTTAATTATGAGTTTTCTAGTTTTGATTTTATGGCTAAACGTGAGAAGATACATGATGTTGTTAGAAATTTTATTAGGGAACATAATATTATTTTTAAGGGTGCAACTATTGCGTTAGTTTCTGGTGGTGTTTTATTTGGGAGCATCAATTTAAGTACTCCTAGTTTTTCACAAGTAGCTATGAATAATAATGTTTCTATTGAGGAAAAGGTTGATACTCATGAATTTGAGGAAATTGTTAAAAATGATGAGGTTAAAGAGAGTGATGCTATTAATGAGGATACTAATGTTTCTGAAAATAAGCTGGTAGTTAGTAGTGATAGTCCTTCTATTGTTGTAGATAATACTAAATCTGATGGTGTAGTTAGTAATTCTAATACTTTTGATACGGTTAATAATAATGTTTCTATTTCTGAACCAATAGTGAATAATAGTGTTTCAGATTCTGTAGTGAATAATGTAGTTTCAGAACCTGTTAATGTTGTCATTGAACCTGAAGTTGATGATAATATTTATGTCAGTGTTAGAAGAAGTGATGGTCGTGTTGTTAGTTTGGAGTTAGAAGATTATGTTACTGGGGTTGTAGGTGCTGAAATGCCTGCTTTATTTAGTAGTGAAGCTTTGAAGGCTCAAGCTGTTATTGCCAGAACATATGCTTTAAAGGCTAATAGTATGGGGCGCGTGTTAAGTGATAATGAGTCTACTCAAAGTTATAAAGATAATGGTGAATTAGCTAGTATTTGGGGTGGCAATTATAGTTCTTATTACAGTAAGATAAAGGATGCTGTTAATAGTACTAAAGGTATTTATTTGACTTATAATGGTAATTATATTGAAGCCTTATATCATTCTACTAGTAATGGTAAAACTGAGGATTCTAGTAATGTATGGGGTAATTCTTATCCTTATTTAGTAAGTGTTGAAAGTTCTTATGATAATACCAATCCTAGTTTTTCTATTAGTAAATCTTTTAGTTATAGTGAATTATCTAGCAAGTTGGGATTTAGTGTTAATGGTGATAGTGAGTTTAATATTTTAGGTTATACTAGTGGTGGTAGGGTTAGTAGTATTAGTATTGATGGTAATATTTTTAGTGGCGTTAGTTTTAGAAGTATGTTAGGACTTAGGAGTGCTGACTTTGATATAGTCAAGAATAATGATGGTGTTGTTATTACTACTCGTGGGTATGGACATGGTGTTGGTATGAGTCAGTACGGTGCGAATGGTATGGGAAAGGCTGGGTATAGTTATCGTGATATTTTATTGCATTATTATCCTGGTGTTAGTTTGGGACAATTGTAAAATTGTTCTTTTTTTGTTATAATTTTTATAAATTAATTTTAAGGAGATTTTTATGAGGGTAGTTGTTCAGAAATGTTTAAATAGTAGTGTAAGTGTTGATGGAAAGATTGTTTCTAGTATTGATAATGGTTTGATGGTATTGGTTGGTTTTACTGATGGTGATACTGTTAAAGATATTGATTATTTAGTAAATAAAGTTGTTAATTTAAGAGTTTTTGATGATAGTAATGGTGTTATGAATTTAAGTGTTAAAGACGTTAGTGGTTCCATTTTATGTGTTAGTCAGTTTACTTTATATGGTGATTGTTCTCGTGGTAATAGACCTAGTTACATTAAGGCTATGAAAGGTGAAGATTCTATTAAACTTTATGATTTATTTTGTGATAAGTTAAATAGTATTGTTCCTACTAAGAAGGGTATTTTTGGAGCTGATATGAAGGTTAGTTTGGTTAATGATGGGCCTACCACTATAATTATTGATTCTAAGTGAAATGTTTTATTTCACTTTTTATTATGGTATAATTGTTAAGGTGGTATGATGGAAAAGAAAACTCATGTTATGTGTGCGAATTTAGTTTCTTTATGTTTGATGAAACCTAATAGTATTTGTGATTTACTTATTACTTGTGGGTGTGCTACTTTAGGTGGCTTGGTTCCTGATGTTGATTTGAAAGATTCTACTAGTGATAAGTTATTTGATAGATTAATGGTTTCTTTGATTACTATTGTTGTTATGAGTTTTTTTATTAAGTTTTTTTTTGATATAGATTTATATTGTAAGATAAAAGAATGTAGTGAGATTTTTAATTATTTAATTAGTATATGTTTATTTATTGTTATGGCTTATTTAGGAAGTAAGTCTAGTCATAGATCTTTTACTCATTCTATATTAGGGTTGTTTGTTTATACTGGCATTTTATCTTATGGTTTTTATGATAATGTAATTGTTCCTTATGTTGTTTCTCATTCGAGTCATATTGTTTTGGATTTATTTAATAAGAAGGGTGTTTCTTTATTTTATCCATCTAAATATAGATTATGTTTTGGAATATGTGAAAGCAATGGTAAGGTTAATAAGTTTTTGTTTTGGTTGTTTAGTTTGATGATTGTTTTTTATTTAATTTTAATTAGTATGGGTGTTATTTGACTTTTTTTTAAAATCATGTATAATATCTCCTGTTTTAGGGGGTTTTATGAAGGGAAAAGTATCTATTATAATTGCTATATACAATATTGAAAAGTATTTGGGTGAATGTTTAAATTCTGTTATTAATCAAACTTATAAGGATTTAGAGATTATTCTTGTTAATGATGGGTCTAGTGATAGGTCTTTAGATATTATGAATTCGTATTCTAAAATAGATAATAGGATTATATGTATTTCACAGGAAAATGCTGGTCCAGGTATGGCAAGAAATAAAGGATTAGATTATGCAACTGGTAAGTATATTTCTTTTATTGATGGAGATGATTCGGTAAAACCTGATTTTATTGAAAAGCTTGTGTCTATTATAAAAGAGGATGATTTATATTCTTATTGTGGTATAAGTGTTAATGGAGAAGATACTTTTTTATCTCCAGAAAAAAACAGTTTATTTATAAGACAATGTTGTTATAATAAATTGTATAATGCGAAATACTTGGATGGTGTTAGGTTTACTAGTCATATGTTTGCTGAAGATTTAATATTTAATTATGAGTTGTCTTTTTTATCTAAGAATATATCATACACTGAGGAGCCTTTATATTTTTATAGAAGAAATGAATCATCTATTTCTAATACTTGGTCAGATAAGTATATGGAAATTTTTAAACCAATTGGTGATATAGTTAATTATAAGAATTTGGATGAGTTAGATTTTTCTAGAAGAGAAAGATTGGAGTTTTTACTTGTTTGGTATTTATTCTTTGGTAATTTTAAGAGAGCTGGTAAAAATATAGATAGCGATTATGTTAAAAAGTCTATTGATTATGTTGAACAGTTTTTTCCAAATTGGTATGAGAATAAATTTCTTGATAAGTATATATGGGATAAGGAAATATGTGATCATATAAAGAATAAGGATTATGATGATATTTCATCTCATTATAGTAAGTAAAACACTTGTTAATAAATTAAAAATAAGTTATAATTTAGTTGTATTAATTAACTTGCTGTGTGTTAATATGACAATTAGTTCGATAACGTTTATTTATTTAGGCAAGAAGTAAATAGACATGATGCGGGTATACTTTTCTAAGGAGGAGTATACTTTTTTTTTGTTATTTTTTAGGAGGAATAGTATGAATGAAATAATGGAAAAAGAAATGATTAGTATTGATGATATGATTTATGAGGTTAGAGGTGTACAGGTAATGTTGGATTCTGATTTAGCTAGGTTGTATCAGGTTGAGACAAAAAGGATTAATGAGGCAGTAAAAAATAATCCTGATAAGTTTCCTGAAAGATTTTACTTTAGAATTTCAGAAAGTGAATATGTTGATTTGAAGTCGAAAATTTCGACTTCAAAAGGAGGTTCTAGAAAAGGCCATACTGCTTTTACTGAACAAGGAGTTTATATGCTTGCGACTATATTAAAATCAAAGGTTGCGACAAATGTTTCAATTTCGATAATGGATGCTTTTGTTAAGATGAGACATTATATTAATTATAATTATAGAGTGTTACCTCATAGAGTTTTGTTATTGGAAGATAAAGTGGATGATAATACTAAAAAAATTAATGAGTTATTTGATAAGTTTGACCCTAAGGTTATTGCTAAAGATTATTTATTTTTTGATGGTGAGTTTTATGATGCAAATTCTGTTTTATTGGATATTTTTAATAGTTCTAAAGAGGAAATTATCATAATTGACAATTATGCTTCTAAGGAATTGTTTGATGTATTGAGAAATATTGATAGAAAAATAATTGTTGTTTCTAAGAATATTGATGATGTTTTGAAGAAAAAGTATGAAAAACAGTATGATAATATAAAGTTTATAAATAATGATTCTTTTCATGATAGATTTATTATTCTTGATAGAAATAAGTTATATACTTGTGGAGCTTCTTTTAAAGATTTAGGAAAGAAATGTTTTGCGATAAATGAGTTTGGAGATAAAAAGTATTTGAATTGTATTTTAGAAATTATAAGTGAGGTAAGATAGTATGAATGATGTGATAAATAATGATAAAGTAATAAGCTGTATGTATAATCAGATAGCTGATATTATTGTTATTTAATTTATATCGAAGATGATAATGAAAGAAAATTTTATGAAAATGAATGTATTAATTCGAGATAGTCTAAAAGCAATTTAAAATGATAAATAGATTTATCATTATTTCAAAGATTATTACTTTCAGATGGAAGAGTGAATAAACGAAAAAGTATTAGAAAGTAACTAGCGTTATAATTGATTTGATGTTACAAAATTTATTTTGTTTGATGTGCATTTTTATGTACTTTTTTTTAAAAGAATAGATTTATGTTATGTAATATAGGTGTGGTGATTATAAAAATTTTTTATATACATTATATTTTTTTTATTGTATAATTTAATTATAAATATAAACTCAACTTTTATAAACTCAACTTCTGGTTTGTGTTAATATTTTATTATATGATGTATATTTGTTTTGTTGAAGGAGAGATAAGTATGATAGAAATAAAGAATGTATCTAAAAAGTATGGTGAGAAGGAAGCATTAAAAAATGTGTCTTTTACAGTAAATGATGGTGAAATTTTTGGGTTTATTGGGCATAATGGTGCTGGTAAAACAACTTTGATAAAGTCTATTGTTGGTATTCATAAGTTTGATGAAGGTGATATTTTAATTAATGGAATTTCTGTTAAAGATGATCCGATTTTTTGTAAGAAGCAGATGGCTTTTGTTCCTGATAATCCTGAGTTGTATGAGCAAATGAAGGCGATTGATTTTATTAATTTTATTTGTGATATTTATGAGGTTCCTCAGGATATAAGAAAAAAGAATATTGTGAAGTATTCTAAGTTGTTTGAAATAGAGAAAAATTTGAATGATACTATTGATTCTTTTTCTCATGGTATGAAACAGAAGGTTGCGTTAATTGCGGCTCTTGCTCATGATCCTAAGGTATTAGTTATGGATGAACCTTTTGTTGGGTTAGATCCTAAGGCTATATTTGATTTTAAGGAAATTATGAGTAAAATGATTGGGGAGGGGAAAATTGTATTTTTTTCAACTCATATTTTGGATGTTGCAGAGAGGCTTTGTTCTAGGGTAGCAATTATTAAAAAGGGTAATTTGGTAAAAGTAGGAAGTATGGAAGATATAAAAGGTGATAAGTCTTTGGAGAAGGTTTTCCTTGAATTGGGTGAGGATTAATATGAGAAAGTTTTTTTCACTTTTTAGGGCTAGTGTTACTGATGGAATGAGTTTATTTAAAATAAATGTAAAAAAGAAGAATATTTTTACAAA
>DFLA01000045.1 GCA_002374055.1 Caryophanales bacterium UBA3631 | reverse complement strand
GCATTAATACTATTACTATCCCAACCACTTCTTATTTTAACCGTGACTGGTATAGAAACAGCATCTACTACTGCCTTTACAATATCATATACCTTTTTAGGATTCTTTAATAAAGCACTTCCAGATTCTGCTTTAAGAGCTACCTTAGGTACTGGACACCCCATATTAATATCAACTATCTTAATATTATATAAATCAACTAACATTTTAGCAGCCTTAGCCATATGATTAGGATCTGAACCAAATATTTGAACAGCAACAGGAATATTTAATGATTCTATTCCATTTAACATATCTAATGTCTTTTTATTATTCCTAATTATAGCCTCAGAACTTATTAATTCAGTAACTGCATATCCTACACCCATTTCTTCACATATTTTTATATATGCCGGATTAGATATACCAGCCATTGGCGCCAGTACAACTTGATTATTAATATTAATATCTTTAATCTTAAATCCCATTAAATCACCAACCATTTTAATTAGTAAATACCCTAATAATTATACTAAAAATAGTATACAATTTCAATTAATACTACAAAACAGATGGACTATTCTTGATATCCATCTGTCTTATAAAGATCACCACATTTTAAATATGATTTATACTCTTTACTACCACCATTAATACTATAATCAACATAACCATTACAAATAACTGTATTATCATCTAATGCATAAATAGTATCTAATAACTTATCTTCAATTAAACTATCCAATGATATTCTTACTGATCCTGATTTAAGATTATTATAATGATTAGTTACATAAGTATCACTAGCCACTTTCATCTCTTCTAATATATCATCATATGTCTTTTTTGACTCTGTAACATATGTATCATCTTCGCTTCTAGTATCAGTGGAATATTGATAGTTTTCATCTGAAGTATTATATTCAGTATCAACACCATCCTTATCAAATCCACCAACATTTTTCTTATAATAAAAATTATAAATAATTGCGACTACAATCAAAGCAATTCCAATAACTGAGCAAAGCCTAAGCATTACATCAAGTCCCCAACCTCTATTATTCATTATAATCATCTCCATCACTTATATCATCTTTAAATCTATATAATTTTGCTGGTCTACCAACACCATCAGTAACATATCCCGTATCTTCAATTAAATTAAGTGCGATAAATTTCTTTCTAAAATTACGACGATCAAACTTAGTTTCTAATACCTGTTCATATATTCTTTGAATTTCAGGTAAAGTAAAATCGCTTGGGAATAATTTAGTAAGAACATCAATATCATATATACGTTTCTTTAAACGATTAATAGCTGACAATACAATACTTTCATGATCGTATCCAAGACGAGGTAAGGAATCAATATCAAACCAATCAATCTCATAATCAGTATCTACTTTCTTTAATTCAACACTAACACTATCAATAAAACTAATATAAGATAAAGCAATTACTCTCTTATCTGGATCCCTATCTAAACTTCCAAATACATTATCGTGCTCAAAACTAATATCTGAAAGACCTATCTGATTAATAACTATATCATTTAAACTATCTTCAATAGTATCATTATTATTTAAAATAGCAGATGGTAATACCCAATAATTCTTATATGGTTCATCTTTTTTTCTTACTAATAATATCTTTATTTTAGAATCTACTTCGGTAAATATACCAATAACAGATTCAACTATATTTTTATATTCTTCCTTCATAAATTCTCCTTTTGTGTTTTTTAGACACACCTATTATAAAAAAATATTCATTAAATGTCAATCTAAAAACAAAAAAGAGATGATAAACTCACCTCTAATATATATTATTTTATAATGTCAGTTCCACCCATATATGGTCTAAGAACTTCTGGAACAGTAATAGTACCATCTTCATTATAATTATTTTCTATAACAGCAATTAAACCACGCGGAGTTGCGACTACTGTATTATTTAATGTATTAACATAATATGTTCCATTTTTACCTTTTGTTCTAATACCTAGACGACGTGCTTGTGCATCACCCAATGTTGAACATGAACCAACCTCAAAATATTTCTTTTGTCTTGGACTCCAAGCTTCAACATCGCAAGATTTTACTTTTAAATCAGCTAAATCCCCACTACAACATTCAAGTGTTCGTACTGGAACATCTAAGCTTCTAAAGAATTCAACTGTATAAGACCACATCTTATTGTACCAATCCATTGCTTCTTCTTCTTTGCATAATACAATCATTTCTTGTTTTTCAAACTGATGAACACGATATAATCCTCTTTCTTCAAGACCATGTGATCCACCTTCTTTTCTAAAACATGGTGAATATGAAGTCATAGTTATAGGAAGACTATCTTCCTTAACTATTTGATCTTTAAACTTACCAATCATTGAATGCTCACTAGTACCTATTAAGTATAAATCTTCACCTTCAATTTTATACATCATAGCATCCATCTCTTCAAAACTCATAACACCTGTTACTACATCACTTCTGATCATAAATGGAGGAATAGCATAAGTAAATCCTTTATTTATCATAAAATCTCTAGCATATGCAAGCACAGCTTCATGTAAACGAGCAATATCACCAAGTAAATAATAAAATCCTTGTCCACTAGTTCTACCTGCAGCATCTTTATCCATACCATTTAATTTTTCAATAATATCAGCATGATAAGGTATTTCATAATCTGGAACAACTGGTTCTCCATATTTTTGTATTTCCACATTTTTAGTATCATCTTCACCAATTGGAACAGATTCATCAATAATATTAGGAATAACCATCATTCTATCATTTATTTCTTTAGTTAATTTCTCTTCTTCTTTTTCTAAATCATTAATTTCTTCATTATACTTAGCTATTTCATCTTTTATCTTCATAGCTTCATCTTTTTTACCTTCACGCATTAATGATCCTATTTCACTACTCTTATTATTTTTTAAACTTCTTAGTTGATCACCTTGCGCTTTTACTTCTCTAAATCTTAAGTCTAAATCATATACTTCATCAACAAGTGGTAACTTATGATCTTGAAATTTCTTTTTAATATTCTCTTTTACTAATTCTTTATTTTCTCTTATTAATTTAATATCAATCATTTTATCTCTCCTCTCATCTAACACATCATATAAAGCCATGTATAAACTTTTGCATCTTTATTTATAACAAAAAAAGATAGTACCATAAGGAGTCTATAAGACGGTACCATCCTCTTTTTACTTAATTTAGATAACGGCTTTACCGGAAATGTTTACATTTCACTCTGGAATAGATTTCATAAAGATTATTCTTTGTTTACACCACCCACAAAGTCTCTATCAATAATTACTTTATTACTTAGTTCCTTCATTGCTTTATATATAAAATACTATCATATTAGTTTATTGATGTCAATCATCTATTTTGCCTCATACCAAGTATTACCAATATTTATATCTACTTTAAGTGGTACACTTAACTTATATGCATTTTCCATTTTTTCTTTTAATATTTTGACAACAATATCCTTTTCATCTTTTTTACAGTCTATTATAATTTCGTCGTGTACTTGCAATATCAATTTACTCTTTAGATCATTCTTTTTAAATTCTAATGCAACATCATTCATAGCTTTTTTCATAATATCAGCCGCACTACCTTGAATTGGAGTATTAAGTGCGATTCTCTCACCCTGATTTCTTACTATAAAGTTTCTATCATTAATCTCTGGAATCAATCTTTTTCTATTAAATATTGTTTTTACATATCCATTTAGCCTGGCCTCTTCTTTATTTTTTTCCATATAATCTTTAATACCAGGATACGCAGCAAAATAATCATTCATAAATTTCTTTGCTTCTTTAACTGGTATTCCAACATTCTCAGAAAGTCCAAAACTACTAATTCCATATATAATACCAAAGTTTACTGCCTTAGCTATTCTACGCATTTCTTTAGTTACATCATTTATATCCACTCTTAAAATATCAGCCGCTGTTTTGGCATGAATATCTAAATTATTTCTAAAAGCATCAATTAAAGTTTCGTTATTAGCTATATGTGCGAATACCCTAAGTTCAATTTGTGAATAATCACTACTTATTAATATCGAATCTTCACTAGGAACAAATGCTTTTCTAATCATTCTACCATATTCATTTCTAACAGGAATATTTTGAAGATTTGGTTCAATCGATGATAATCTTCCTGTACGCGTTAATGTCTGAGTATATATAGTATGAATCTTACCATCATTTAAAATCGTATTTTTTAATCCTTCAATATAAGTACTATATAACTTAGTAAGCATACGATAATCTAATACTTTATTTACTATTGGATGTTTATCTCTTAATTTATTAAGGACATCAATAGAAGTTGAATAACCTAGTTTATTCTTTTTACCATGTGGCAATCCCAACTTTTCAAATAGAATATTACCTAGTTCTCGTGGAGAGGAAATATTAAATTCACACTCTGCATAATCGTATATTTCCTTAGTTAATATATCAATACTCTCATTAATTTTTTCACCCATATTATCTAATGTTTTTTTGTTTACACATACTCCACTATATTCCATATTACCTAGTGTTCGTGCAAGTGGCATTTCAATATCATAAAATAACTCTTCTACTTCTTGTGCCTTTAACTCTTCTTTTAAATTATTAACTATATCATAAATAAACTTAACTCGTTCTACAACCGATTTAACAATCACTTCTTGATCAGGTTTCTTGCGCTTATTTTTCCCATAAACTGTTTCAGTATAATCAAGATTATAACCTAAATCACTTGCTAAATAAGATGGATCTTCTTTCGCACTATAATCAAGTAAATAAGCTGCAATCATAGTATCAAATATTTTATTAGTTATTTCTAACTTATACCATTTAAATGTTACATATAACTTTTTAAAATCATAAGTATATTTTATATAATCTCTAAAAAATGGATATGCATCAACTATCTTATCTTCTGGTATAAAATATGCACCATCTACATCATTATATAAACCTAACCCTAATCTTTCAGCTGTATGATAATTAACTCCTAAAACTTCTAAATAAATCGCACTATCTTTAGTAAGTTTAATATCATTAGGATCTTCAACAACTTTATATTTTATTTCTTCTTTCTGATGATTTGATTCTTTTAAATTTAATTTTTTTATTAATGATTTAAATTCTAATTCATCATAAATTTTTATTAATTTTTGTTCATTAATACCTTTATATACTAAATCACTCATTGTTATATCGATAGGTACAGTTTTAACGATAGTCGCAATTTCATAACTCATATAAGCATCTTTTTTACCATCAACTAATTTATCTTTTAGTTTACCTTTTATTTCATCAATATGATTATACAAATTATCTATCGTTTTATATTCATGTAAAAGTTTTAAGGCTGTTTTTTCTCCTACACCTTTGACACCTGGTATATTATCAGAAGCATCTCCCATAAGTGCTTTTAAATCAATTATATTAATAGGATCTATACCATACTCTTTTTTAAATCCCTCTAAATCATATCTGATATAATCTTTTTGTTTTAATAGTTTAATATCTATATCGGAACTAATTAATTGTAACAAATCTTTATCACTACTAACAATAGTTCCAATAAATTCAGGATCATCATCACAATATTTAGCAAACGTACCAATAATATCATCAGCCTCATAATTATCAATTTCATAATAAGTTATTCCCATCGCATCAAGCATATCTTTAGCAATTGGAAATTGTATTTTTAATTCATCAGGTGTTTCTCTTCTTTCACCTTTATAAAAATCATATTTCTGATGTCTAAATGTTTTACCCTTATCAAATGCGACTATAATATACTCTGGTTTTTCTTCATCAATTATCTTATTAATCATATTAGCAAACCCTAATAAAGCATTAGTAGGAAACCCCTTACTATTACGCATAAAATTACCGGAATATGCCGTGGCATAATAACTTCTAAATAACAGATTATTTCCATCAACCAAAACTATTTTATTCATAATATCAACTCTCTAACTAATTATTATTATAACACTTATATACGAAAAAAGACACAAAAGTGTCTTATCCCCATGGAATATCTTTAGCAGGTATTCTTTTTTTATTTTTAAATATATCAATTATAGTACCACTATTCATTTTTATAATTCGATCACCTATTAAAGCAATTCCTGGATTATGTGTAACAACAATAATTGTAGTTCCAATCTTTTCATTAGCCTTAACTAAAGCATCTAAAACTTTCTTACCTGTCTTTTCATCTAAGGCTCCAGTTGGTTCATCACAGAACATAACTTTAGGATTTTTAGCAAGAGCCCTGGCAATAGATACTCTTTGTTGCTCTCCACCTGATAATTCATACATATATTTCTTTTTATGTGAAGTAAGGCCAACTGTTTTTATAATCTTGTCAATATCTTCTTTACTATGGCTTAAATTAGCACCAACTAAAACATTCTCATACACATTTAAGTTTTCTAACAAATTATAAGTTTGGAATATAAATCCATGATTTTTTTTACGAAATAGCGTTAATCTTCTATCACTATATTTAGTTATATTTTTACCACCAAATATAATTTTTCCTTTAGATACAATATCAAGCCCCGAACAAACATTAAGAAGAGTTGTCTTACCACTTCCACTTGGGCCTAAAATAACAACTATTTCACCTTTATAAATATCTAGATCAATATCCTTTAATGCTGTAACTCTTTTTTCACCCATCTTATAATATTTATAAACATTCTTAAGTTCAATTATCTTTTCCATATTCACCTACTCCCTTTTAAGCGCGACAGATAATGGCACCTTATTAAGAACTACTCTTGATATACTTATTGCAATAAAATAAGCAACAAGCAAAACAACAAGACCAAGCATAGCTAATGCTGGTGATATAGAAATAGGTATTGACATTCCCGTATCACCTGCTATAGCTTTCATGATTAATTTTAATAAATTAGTCATAACTGGAATTGAAAGTAGATAAGAAACAATAACAAATGGTGTATAAATATTTAAAACAATACTACTTATTTCTTTATTATCATAGCCCATAACTTTCATAAGTGATATAGTTTTCTTATTTTCTTCAACAATTATATTAGCAATAACACCAATAATTATTAAAGCCATTATGGCTGCAAAAAAGATTACTATATAAATTGATGAATTCATAGTTTCCATCTGTGTATTTATATTTCTCTTTAAATCATCAACACTAAATATACTTGAAATATTTACTCTTTCTTCTTTATTCACTTTAGAAAGACTTGAATACTTTGATGAAGTAGTATATTTAACATTGTACGAATTAGAATCATATCCCATAAGTTTATTTAAATAACTTCTACTTACATAACCTGATTCATTTATATATTCATCACATACACCAGTAATTACAAAGTCATATTCTTTTCCATTATAATCAAGAGTTAATATATCGCCCACTTTTACCTTTAAATATCCTTCTATATTCTTATTGATTACAATACCATTTTCTTTAGTATACAAACTATCAAGCAAATTATTTTTATTATTATTCATCACTTCAACATATTTAGTTTTTTTATCAATACCATCTAAAGTTATAGTATAATCTTTTTCATTCTTTTTTTTATAAGTTTTATTATTTATCTTTGCTAAATTCATACTACTAACACTTAAAACATCAGAATTCTTATCAATCTTATTAACAGGTATTGCATAATTAATCATGTATTTATACTTCATATTAGCAAACGATTTTTCAATCATGCCATTAAATAGATTTAATCCAATTATCGTTAAAACAATAAGCATTCCTGTAAAGAATGAAGTTATACTAACTATTAGTAGTTTTCCTATTGAACGTGACATTAATGAATACTTAAATCGTCTTTTAAATTTCATTGGTTTAGTAATCTTATTGATTATTTTACTCATGAAATTAACTTTTAAATTACTGCCTTCTTTTAATAGTTGCAACGGCTTTTTACGTAACATCCAAAGTGCGACTAAATAACAAAGAATAGATAAAAATATTAATGGCGTAACTACCGAATTAATTAAATATGTCTTATTAAAAGTAAAACTAGCTAATGGTATATTAAAATAACTTATATATAAAACAGTAAGATATCCGTGTAGAGATATTCCAATTAAATAACCAAGTAACCCACCAACTAATGATCCAATTATCGGATATACTAAATAACTAACAGCAATACTATACTTACTGTACCCTAATGATTTTAATACACCTATTTGAAGCCTTTCATCTTCAATTCTTTTCTTAGTAATAATAACAATTATAATTACTGCAATTGAAAGAAGAAGTTTTAAGAATGCATCAGCAAAAACACGATCACTATCAAATTCTAACTGAATTGCATCAGTACGAGCAACTCTAATTATAGAATTAATATCAAAAGAAACAATATCCTTTTCATCTTCTAACATAATATTAATTACTTCACTATAATCTTTTAATCTCTTTGCCTCTTCTAAAGTCATCTTCTTTTTCTTATTCACATCAGCAGAATTAGAAAACGATACTTTTATTCTATTTTTTCGATTAACTTTTTCTTTAAACACCATCGCATATACATCATCTTTTATTCCAGAAAAATCTTCGTATGTGGTTTCATTCATAAACACTATATTATTATACTTTTCATCAAATATTGGTTGATTATAAGATATCATCGGATAAATATAATCAGATGCATATGCAAAACCTACAATCCTATAAATTTTATTATTAATCTTATATTTGTCACCTATTTTTAAATTGTTTTTTTTCGCAAACTTAGGAAGCACAGTTACTTCATTATTTTTAGTAGGAAACTTACCATCAACTAAATAAGGCTTATTAATTTTCTTGTTTTTAATATATGGCATAGCCTTTATATAATACTTATCATCATTAACTACTTTAGATTTCTGATATTCATAATCAAAATTATATTTATCTTTAATACTATCTAACTTTTGTCTGGCTACTTTAGTATCAAAATCATATTTTCTAAAAATTTGTCCGATATAAGAATAAAAATTGTCATCACAAAGCTTATAACCAGATAAGCACATATTATACATATCCAACATTTGATTCTCTTCAGAACTAATATTTGGATTATTCTTTCTAAATCTATCAAGATCAGAAACGGTATAATCATTCTTATAATCGATAACTGGTACTAAACTAAACTCTTCAACATTACCCTCTTCTAAATAGTCATAATATCTATTTTCCATTCTATCAATTGCACTATTTAAAACAGTATAAATACCTGTAGATAAAGCAACCATAACAATAATTGCAAGCATTTGGATCTTTCTTCTTCTAAGTCCTTTTAAAGTATTTAGAAATAATAATTTCATCTAAGACCACCTCAAATCTTGAGCACTAATAACTTTTTTATTATGAGTAATACTTTCAATATGAGAACTATTCATCTTAATTACAGTATTAGCCATAAGTGCGATACTTGGATTATGTGTAACTATAATTATAGTTGTATTATACTTCTTATTAACACTCTGTAAAAATTCTAATATTCTCTTTCCCGTTTTTTCATCTAATGCTCCCGTTGGCTCATCACAAAATAATACCTTAGGATTTTTAATAAGTGCACGAGCTATCGCTACCCTCTGCATTTGACCACCTGATAACTGATATGGATATTTTTCGATTTGATCTTGAAGTCCAACAATTGATATAACATCTTTTATTTTAAGAGGATTTTCTGATAAATATGCCCCAAGCAAAACATTTTCCTCAACAGTTAAATTTGAAACCAAATTATAACTTTGAAATATAAAGCCAATATTATTACGACGGTATAAAGTAAGATCATTTAACCCAAGATTATCAATTTGATTACCTTCAAAATAAACCTTCCCACTACTAGGATTATCTATTCCTGATAATACATTTAATAATGTACTTTTACCACTACCACTAGGCCCTAATATTACTGCTATCTCACCTGTATTGATAGTTAAGTTTATCTTATCTAATGCATGAACATCATTATTATATATTTTAGATACATCAATAATCTTATAAACCTCTTCCATAACTAACCTCCCTCGCCATAATTATATCATATCAAATACTCTCTACTAAGTATATACAATTTATTTTTCTAATTTCCTTTTAATTTCAAAATATTTTTTGTTAACACAAAGTTAATTTATAAAATTTGATTGTATTTTTTTTTAATTAAAGTTATAATAAAAGAGGTGATAATATGAATGATATAAAATATAGAAGAAGACTAAAAAAAAGCGTAAAAAGAAAACTAATAATATTTATAGTTTTTCTAGTATTATTTATAGGTGCAGGTATTGGAATCAAAAAATACTATGATTACATCAATAGTTATCCATACAAATTAGAAAAAATAGGATATAATGAAAAAGAAATTAAGGTATTAACCTCAAAATTAAAAGATGAAGAATTAGATAAAATACTAAAAATGAAATATAACAAATTAGTTGATGACTTTATCACTCAAAAATATTTTATTTTTAAAAATCTTAAAGAATATATAAGTTATTATACTGATAATTCTGATTTATCTAAAAAAGATGTAGTTGCCTTAGTAAATGTTAAAGGTAATAAAGATCAATACGAATCAACAGAAGCTACTGATACAAGTAAAAAAGAATTATTACTAGTAAATAAACATAATTATTTAACTAAAGAATATAAACCAGATAAGTTAGTTGACGTCTCAGTTAAGTACTGTTATGGTCAAAATAAAATCAGCGAAGAAGTATATAATAAATATATATCAATGTATAATGCCGCTAAAGAAGAAGGATTATACTTGATCATTACATCAGCTTATAGAGAATATGAATTTCAAGAAACGCTATGGAAAAAATATGCTGAACAACAAGGAGAAGAATGGGCCGATTCTGTTGCTGCTAGACCAGGATATTCTGAACATCAAAGTGGACTTGCTTTAGATATAGTTACATATAAATCTAATATGAATGATTTTGAAAACACAAAAGAATTTAAATGGTTACAAGAAAACGCTCATAAATATGGATTTATACTAAGATATCCAAAAGGAAAAGAAAAATTAACTGGTTATAATTATGAATCATGGCACTATCGTTATGTTGGTGTTGAAACTGCAACTAAAATCAAGAAATTAGGTATTACATTTGATGAATATTATGCTTATTATCTAAAATAGAATCTAATCGATTCTATTTTTCATATAATATAATGGTGAGAATATGAGTAAAAAATATATCATAATTATATTATTTATATTAATGTTACTTAGAAATGATGAAACAATATTTTCAAAATACTATGACCATATAACTGTAATAGATAATCCAGCAGAAATAGATGTACTAGTTAATAAAATGTATAAACTAAATAGCGACTATGTGCCTAAGAATTTATCTAAAATAGATACAAAATATGCTTATGATGATAAATATCTAATAGAAGAAGCTAAAAATTCTTTTGAACAACTTAGTAAAGATGCAAAAATAAATGGATATAATATAATTGTAGTATCCGCATATCGTGATTATAATTATCAAGATAAACTATATCAAAAATATGTTAATGAAAAAGGTATTGTATATGCTGATAAATGTTCAGCAAGACCTGGCCACTCCGAACATCAAACAGGATTAAGTATTGATGTTATGGGATCTAATAATGACTATAATATTTTTGATAAATCTAAAGAGTTTAAATGGATGAAAGATAATGCCCACAAATATGGTTTTATTATGCGATATCCAAAGAATAAAGAATATATTACCGGATTCAAATATGAACCATGGCATTATCGTTATGTTGGAATTAATACAGCTAAAAAAATATACAAAAACAACATCACTTTAGAAGAATACAAAAGAAGAAATTGACTTATCAAGTATAGATAATTATAATATTTATATTAACAGAAAGGAATCAATCAATTAATAATCCTACAAGATTGATTATATGTGATTTTATGATAACAAAAAAATACGAACTATCAAGTAATAAAATAAAAAAAGACGTTAATATCGCCCTATTTTCAGATATTCATTACTCAAATATTATTTCAACTAAAAAATTAAAAAAAATTACAGATAATTTAATTCAAAACAACCCTGACTTTATATGCATCGCAGGTGATATTATTGATAATAACAATATTTTAGATAATAAACCTAAAATGAAAATATTTTATGACTGGCTTATTTCTTTAACCAGTATTGCTCCTACAATAATTATATTAGGTAACCATGATTTCTATAAATTAACTTATCAACGTTTTAGCAAAAAACTAAAATATAAAACACCTACCAAAATGATAAATACCCTTAAAAAGATTCCTAATCTATACTTATTAAATAACAAAGGAATAACTATCAATAATATAAATTTTCATGGATATCAAGCACCAGTTGAATACTATAAATATAATAAAATAGATAAAATTCGTGAAAGTAACGAAATACTAATTAATGATTTTAATCAAAAAATGAAAATAGAAAATAACGATAATTATAATGTTTTATTATTTCATTCACCTATTAGAATATTTAATGATGAGTGTTTTAAAGAAATCAGTGATTTAAATAATATGGATTTAGTATTAACTGGTCATATGCATAATGGCTTAGTTCCTAATTTTTTAGAAAGAATTATTCCTAAGAATTATGGAATCATCGGTCCTTTTTCTAATTTCTTTCCAAAATACGCTAGAGGAATAATTACTAAAAACAAAAAGAATAACATGATTATAAGTGGTGGCATTACTAAGTTTGCTGAAAGCAATCCTAAATTTATGTTATTATTCAATCATTTTTATAAACCTGAAATCGATTATATTAAACTAAAAAAACTGTCTTAATGACAGTTTTTATTGAAATTGTGCGCAACTACCACAATCAATATTAACAACTTGTTGTTCTTCTGAACATGTATATTGTGGTGTATACGTATGTTTATAGAAATGTTTATTTATCGTATACATATCCTTGATAATTATATTATTATAATTCTAGATTGAACTCTAAAAACATATAATCTAAGGTTTCAATTTAAAACCTTAGAACCTTATAAATATTAATATATTTTTTATATTAATTATTTATATAATTTCATTTACTTTGTTAAAAAATAATTTATACACTTCTATATCACTTACTAAATTAATAGAAAAAGTTTTATAACCAATTCTATTTATACTTGCACCACAGTGATAAATAGTTTCATCATCAATCAAAAAATATCTATCATGAAACATATGCAAGTAATGAATGCTGTTTTTTCTTCATATATAAAGTTTTAAAAGAATGAGCAACCGTTGATGCAAGCACTGAATTTTTTAATATATAAATAACGAAGTTTAAATAGATAATACTTTTCTTTTACCTTTTTCTAAAGATTGTTTTACATACTCTTTTTCAAAGGCTAAAATACTGCTTTTATATCTATTATATGCAAATTCATAATCTCCTTGCTCTATTGCTTTTACACATACATCGATTACATTTTCATAAATATAATTATAGATTTTTTCACATCCAGAAGTTTTGTTAATTGATTCAACAATAGATGGTGCGATTTCGTAATAATGCGCAATATCTTCTTTTGAAACAAATGTATCTCTAAACCATCTTAATTTAGTTAATTCATAACAATTATCATCAAAGTTTTCCGCATAATACTGCATACAAGCAGTTGTTAAATAACAACCTGTTCCTGAACTATTACTTTTAGTTTCATTAGTTCTATCATTATCAGTTCTTGTCCAATTTTCATTCAAATCTGATTTTATATGCACTGAATCATGAATAGTTCCACCATATGTAGATTGACTATAATAATCAATTTTGTACCCTGTTCCATCAGAATATGGAGTGATTTTTAACTCACTTCCATCTTTTCCAATAAATCTATCTCTAGATGAATCATATTCCATATCTTTTATTAAATCTTTATCAATATTCATTTTATTTACGATTATAATACCTTTAAAGTTCACA
>DFLA01000027.1 GCA_002374055.1 Caryophanales bacterium UBA3631 | reverse complement strand
GAAATATTAAAGAAAACGTATCTACTGACGAAGCTAATGAATTAAAAGCTAAATTCGAAGAAGCTGGCGCTACAATCGAATTAAAATAATTAAAATAATAATGGTTAAGCCTATACATTTAATGTATGGGCTTTCGCCGTTTCTAAAAGGATGATGAAAATGAACAAAAACTCATTAATTAAACTAAGAAGTTTTATAAAAAAAGAAACTACAACACATCCAAAACAAATTATACCTGGTAATGTTAGATTGAGCTTTGGAATGTATAGGACACCAGAAGAACAAGAAGAATATATAAAAAAACAAACTAAGAAATTAAAAAAATATTATAAAAAAGAAGAAAAACAATACAAAAAATATTTAAAGAAAAAAGAATTGAAGTGATAAAATGTCTCACTATTTTACAAATGATTATGTAGAATCAAAAGAAACTAAAACAAAATGTATAATTAAAAATATAGAACTAACACTTGTAACAGATAATGGAGTATTCTCAAAAAAAGGATTAGACTTTGGAACACGTTCGCTATTAGAAACAATAGATAATATTAAGGGACAAGTTCTAGACTTTGGATGTGGATATGGCCCAATAGGAATATATTTAAAAAAAACATATGATGTTGAAGTGGATGCAGTAGATATAAATGAGCGAGCTATGAATTTAGCTAAAAAAAATGCAGAACTAAATAAAGTAAATATAAATATATTTGAAAGTAACATATATGAAAATATAAACAAGAAATATGATTATATAGTAACAAACCCGCCTATAAGAGTAGGCAAAAAAATACTATATCAAATATTATTTGAAGCAAAAGAATATTTGAAAGAAAATGGTGAACTTTGGTTAGTAATACATAAAGATCAAGGAGCAAAAACATTAGCAAAAGACTTAGAAAAAGAATATACAGTAGAAATAAAAAATAAAAATAAAGGATTTTATATTATTTGTGCTAGAAATAATTGACAAGTTGCCTTGATTTTGATAAACTTATAAAGTGGCGACATGTACTGTTTTTGTTGTGCGTGCACTAGAAAATATAGTTATAGGGGTGAAAGAGTGGCTTATAAAGTTGAAAAATTTGGTGATCACCGAAAAAGAAGAAATTATGCAAAAACAAAAAACGCAATTAAATTAGGAAACTTGCTAGAAATTCAAAAAAAATCATATGATTGGTTCCTAAATACAGGAATCAAGGAAGTATTCGAGGATATTTTTCCTGTCGAAAGCTTTACAGGAAACTTATCGTTAGAATTCGGAGAGTATTCATTTGAAAAATCAAGATACTCAATCAAGGAATGCAAAGAAAGATATGCAACATATGCTGCACCTTTAAAAGTACAAGCTAGGTTATTTAATCAGGAAACTGGTGAAGTAAAAGAACAAGAAATATTCTTAGGCGATATGCCTATAATGACAGAAACAGGTACATTCATAATAAATGGCGCTGAACGTGTTATTGTATCACAATTAGTTAGATCTCCTAGTGTATACTTTGGGCAAGAAATAGATAAAAAGAATGGAAAATCTATAATAACTTGTCAAGTAATACCAACACGTGGAACATGGCTTGAATATGAAACAGATGCTAGAGATATAGTATATGTTAGAATAGATAGAACAAGAAAAGTTCCTATAACAACATTATTACGTGCTTTAGGATTATCTAGTGATGATGATATTGTTGACTTATTCGGAGAAAATGAATATTTAGCAAAAACAATGGCTAAAGATGTTAATAAGAATACAGATGAAGCTTTAATTGATATTCATTCTAAATTACGTCCAGGAGAACCATCAACATTAGATAGTGCTAAAAACCAATTGATATCTAGATTCTTTGATGCATTTAGATACGATTTAGCAAAAGTTGGACGTTATAAATTTAATAAAAAATTAAATGTATTAGAACGTATTTTGGGATGTAAATTAGCAGAAGATATTAAAGTTAATGGTGAAATTATAGTAGAAAAAGATACTATAATAACAAAAGAAATTATTGATAAGTTAAAACCAATAATGGCTGATGGATATGGTGTACAAGAAGTATTAATAAACGATGTATTAGATACATATAACAAAGTTCAAATATTAAAAGTATACTCAAAAGTTAATCCAGAAAAAGTTGTTAAAGTTATTGGAAATGATCAATTGATAGATGAAAAAAGACTTACAATTTCTGACGTTTATGCATCAGTATCATACTATCTAAATTTATTAGATGGAATTGGTAACTATGATGAAATTGATAACCTATCAAATAGACGTGTAAGACAAGTAGGAGAATTACTACAAAATCAATTTAGAATTGGTGTATCAAGAATCGAAAGAGTTATCAGAGATAGAATGAGTACACAAGAAATCGCTGATGTAACTCCAAAAACATTAATTAATATTAGACCTTTAACAGCGTCTATAAAAGAGTTCTTTGGTTCATCACAATTATCACAATTCATGGATCAAACAAACCCAGTAGCAGAGTTAACAAATAAAAGACGTTTATCAAGTCTAGGACCTGGTGGACTTTCAAGAGATAGAGCAGGTATGGAAGTACGTGACGTTAACCCATCACACTACGGAAGAATCTGTCCAATCGAGTCTCCAGAAGGACCAAACATCGGACTTATAACATCATTAGCATCATATGCTAGAGTTGATGACTATGGATTCATAATGACTCCATATAGAAAAGTAGAAAATTGCAAATTAACTGATGAAGTAAAATATATGACTGCAGATGAAGAAACAGAATACTATATTTCACAAGCTACAGTTGAATTGAATGAAAATGATGAAATTGTTCCAGATAGAATTCCAGTAAGATATCATGGAGAAACAATTCAAATAGAAAAAGAAAAAGTAGACTACATGGACGTTTCACCACAACAAGTTATATCAATAACAACTCAAGGTATTCCATTCCTTGAACACGATGATGGTAAACGTGCACTTATGGGTGCTAACATGCAACGTCAAGCAATCCCATTACTTAAAAATGAGGCACCATTAGTTGGAACAGGTATTGAAGCAATATCTGCAAGAGACTCTGGAGCAGTAGTAATTGCAAAAGCAGACGGTGTTGTTGACTATGTAGATGCTAGAAAAATAGTAGTAAAAACATTAGGTGGAAACGATACATACTACCTAAATGGATATGAAAGAAGTAATGCTGGAACTTGTTACCATCAAGTACCAATCGTAAGATTAGGAGACAAAGTTAAAAAAGACGAAGTAATAGCAGATGGTCCAAGTACAGAAATGGGAGAAATGGCATTAGGAAGAAATGTAACAGTAGCATTCATGAACTATAATGGTTACAACTACGAGGATGCCGTAATCTTAAATGAAAGATTAGTAAAAGATGATGTATATACTTCAATTCATATAGAAGACTACCAAATTGAATGTAGAGACACAAAACTAGGACCTGAAGAATTCACAAGAGATATACCAAATATCGGTGAAGACGCAGTTAAAAACCTAGATGAAAACGGTATTATCAGAATCGGTACAGAAGTAAAAGATGATGATATATTAGTTGGAAAAGTTACTCCAAAAGGAATGGCTGAATTAACTTCAGAAGAAAAATTATTACATGCGATATTCGGAGAAAAAACAAGAGAAGTAAGAGATACTTCATTAAGAGTACCTCATGGTGGAGAAGGTATCGTTCATGATATCAAAATATTCACTAAAGAAGATTGCGATGAATTACCAGCAGGAGTATCAAAAATAAT
>DFLA01000012.1 GCA_002374055.1 Caryophanales bacterium UBA3631 | reverse complement strand
ATATTAATAGGAGAAGCAGGAGTAGGAAAAACTGCAATAGTAGAAGAACTTAGTAGACTAATAGCAACAAACAACGTTCCACTAAAATTAAAAAATAAAAAAATAATAAATGTTGACATGGGATCACTAGTAGCAGGAACAAAATATAGAGGAGAATTTGAAGATAGAATAAGAAATATATTAAAAGAAGTAGAAGAAAATGAGGATATTATACTTTTTATAGACGAAATACATACATTAGTAGGAGCAGGAGGGGCAGAAGGCGCAATAGATGCATCAAACATATTTAAACCTGCACTAGCACGAGGAAAACTGAGACTAATAGGAGCAACAACAATAAACGAATATAAAAAATTTATAAAACCAGATGCAGCACTAGATAGAAGATTTCAACCAATAACTATAGAAACACCAAATAAAGAAAAAGTAAGAGAAATACTCTCAAAACTAAAACCACTATACGAAAAATATCATAAAGTCACAGTGTCACAAGAAATAATAAACCTAATAACAGATCTTTCAGAAAAATACATATATAATAGATTTGAACCAGATAAATCAATAGATATATTAGACGAAGTGTGTAGCCTAGTTAGTTTAAAAGAAACAAAAGAACTAAAAAAATATAACAAAAAAAATAAAGAACTATCAGAAATAATAGAACAAAAAAAACAAGCAATAATAAAAAATAACTTTGAACAAGCATCTATTTACAAAGAACAAGAAAAAATAATAATGAATGAAATTAATAATCTAGAATTAAAGTTTTACGACAAAAAACAAAAAAAAGTTACAAAAGAAGACGTAGCAAAAGTAGTATACTCAAAAACAAAAATTCCTGTATATGAATTACTAAACGAACAAGAAATAACAATAGAAAAAATACATGATGAATTACAAAATACAATCATTGGTCAAGAAAAAACAATAGAAAAACTAATGAATGTCGTAAAAAGAATAAAACTAGGATTCAAAAAAAATAAATGCTACTCACTAATGTTTTGTGGACCATCAGGAGTGGGAAAAACTCTAACAGCACAAACATTTGGAAAAAACTTAGTAGGTGATAACATAATAAGATTAGACATGTCAGAATATATAGAACCACATAGCGTAAGCAAAATAATAGGTACCTCACCAGGATATGTAGGATACGAAGATACAGGAAATATCTTAGAAGAAATTAAAAATAAACCATATTCAGTACTAATACTAGACGAAATAGAAAAAGCCCATCCAAACGTAATAAACCTATTTTTACAAGTACTAGATAATGGAAAAATAAAAGATTCAAAAGGTAACTATGTTAGGTTTGAAAATGTAACAATAATAATGACATCGAATATAGGATTTACAGAAGAAACGATTGGATTTAAAAAAAATCAAAATAAAGTAACACAAAAACTAAAAGAACACTTCAGTATACCATTCATAAATAGAATAGATAATATCATAGTATTTGAAAACCTAAAAGAAAATAACATAAAAAATCTGATAAATAAAAAACTATTCGACATAAAAAGAAAATATCTTAAAGACATAAAACTAGAAATAGATGACAAAGTAATAGAAAAAATAGTAGAAGAATCCAATTACAAAGAATTTGGTGCGAGAAAAATAGATAAAATTATAGAAGATAAAATAGAAAATCAAATTATAGATAATATAATTAATAAAACAAAAAAAATACACATCAAAGAACTAGTTTATTAATTATAGATACTCTATAATTTTTTTTAGTGACAAACAAAAAAATATTATGTATAATTAATAAATGTAGAGGAAGTGTATTATGAATTTAACTGAAATTATATATTTTATAGTATCAATATTATCAATATTTCTATATGTAATGAGCGTACAATTCAAAAAGAAAAAACATATATTAACAACACAAATAGGTGCATCATTCTGCTACCTAATAGTATATGTTATTAAAGGAGCATGGTCAGGAGTATTCATAGAAATATTAGAAGAACTAAAAAATATTATATTTATAAAAATAGAAAAAAATAATAAAAAAATTCCATTATATATATTAATAATATTCATATTACTGCTAATCATAGTATCAATAATCTTCTATGATGGTCCATTATCATTATTACCATTACTAATCAATATATTACTATTCACATCCACATACTTTAAAAACCCAAAATATATTAGATATACAATGCTTATAGCAGGACTATTATGGGCTATATATAATATCTATGTAGGTGCATATATAATATGCGTTGGAAATGTACTAGAAATAATATCAGCAACAATATCAATAATTAGATATAAAGAAAAAAAGTAACATAAGAATCTGAAAAGGTTCTTTTTTTATGCAAAATATTAAAAAATATATTTTACTCTAAATTATAGATTTTTTAAAAAAAATATGATAATATGATATTGGGTGATTATATGGATATAATGGATAATATAAAAACTTCTTTACAAGAAAATAAAAATATTTCAAAAGAAGTTGGAGATGGAATATTTGAATTAATAGTTATATTCCATAATAATTTTCCAACAGTAAACTTAGAAAATTTAAATAAAAGATTAAAAACATTAAAAATAGAAAAAACATCAAAATTCGAAAAAAGTCATATATCAAATTATAGCTTTAAAAAGAATATACTATACTTTAATACAGATGAAATAAACAAAGACTATGACGTAAAACATGTAATGATGTTTGAAATTTTAAATATAATAACAGCAACAGATAATCAAGTAGGATTCAATACAGACAATAGATTTTTAGCACTAAATGTTGGATTTACAGAAATAATTGCAAACTACCTAGTAGGAAACAATAAAGAATTACTACTATATCCAGACGAAGCAATAATGACAAATTTAATAATAACAATAGTAGGATTTGAAAATATGTTATATGCATACTTCAATAACGATTCAAAATTTTTATTAAACAAATTAATGGAAGCAGGGGTGAAATTTTAATGACAATGATGGAAATACTTGATGAGGCAAACTATTATTCACAATCAAATGAAAAAAAAGGCTGGAGTGTAAAAATAAATCACAAAATAGTAAATTCAATTCAACATATAATGACACCAGAAAAAGCACAAGAAATAAAAACAGATATACAACCAAAAGAAACATTTCCAAATGTAATAGACAACTATGATGAGGAAAAACTAGCATTTGAAAATGACCTAAATCAAATAATAATGACAAAACAAGAAACTTATGGAAGAAGTATTGCTTAATACTTCTTTTTTAGTCAATTAAACGTTAAATTTAATAAAACTTAATCAAAATCATAGATTTACAACTAATATATTTGATATACTAAAAATATAAAGGAGAATGATAATATGACACCACATAATGAAGCAAAAAAAAATGAAATTGCTAAAACAGTAATAATGCCAGGAGATCCGCTAAGAGCTAAATATATAGCAGAAAACTTTTTGAGTGACTATAAACTAGTAAACAGAGTAAGAAATATGTATGCATATACTGGTAAATACAATGGAAAAGAAGTTACAGTAATGGCATCAGGAATGGGAATGCCATCAATAGGAATATACTCATATGAACTATTTAAATTCTATGATGTAGATGAAATAATAAGAGTAGGATCAGCAGGAGCATATACAAAAGACCTAAACTTATATGACGTAGTATTAGTAAATGGTTGCTACTCAGAATCAAGTTACGCCAAAACACAAAATGGTTGTGAAGACAATATGATGTACGCTAGTGACTCATTAAACTTTTATATAAAACAAGCAGCTAATGAGTTCAACATTCCAATAACAATCGCAAACGTACATAGTAGTGATGTATTCTATAAAGAAAATAATAACTATAAAGAACTATATGAAAAATACGGATGCATGTGCGTAGAAATGGAATCATTCGCACTTTTTGCTAATGCAAAAGTATTAGGAAAAAAAGCAGCTTGTATACTAACTATATCAGATAGCTTAGTAACAAAAGAAGAAACTACATCAGAAGAAAGACAAAACTCATTTAATAAAATGATAGAACTTGCTTTAAAATCATTATAAAACAAGAAAAAAATACCATAATAAAAAAAGAGGTGATAAAGTGAATTATAAAAAAATTCAAAATGGGGCATACAATATTCATTTAATAAATACAGACAAATTTAAAACAGTTAGTATAAGAATAAACTTCAAAAGAAAAATAAAAAAAGAAGAAGTAACAAAAAGAAACTTACTAACAAGAATACTACTTGAATCAAATGAAATTTATAAAACAAGTAGATTAATAGAAATAGAAACAGAGAAACTATATGGCCTAATGCTCAGAAGCTCCTCAACAATATCTGGAAACTACTCAATAATGAGTTTTGAAAGCTCATTCCTAAATGAAGAATACACAGAAAAAGGATTACTAGAAAATTCATTAGAATTTATACTAAGCTTCATATTAAATCCAGATATAGAAAATAAACAATTTAATCAAAATAACTTTGATTTATGTATGAAATCATTAAAACAAGAAATAGAATGTCTAAAAGAAAATCCAGATAAATATGGAATGCATAAAATGCTAGAAGCAATAGATCCACAAGCCCCATACGCAATAAATGCAGATGGATATTTAGAAGATTTAGAAGCCATAACACCAAAAAATTTATATGAATATTATAAAGAAATAATAAAAAGTGACTTAATAGACATATTTATAATAGGAAATATAAAAGAACAACAAATAAAAGAAATAATAAATAAAAAACTAAAAATAAATACACTAAAAAAACCATCAGAATCACACTATGTATTACATAAAAAAATAAAAAGAAAACCTAAAACACAAAACCTAAAACAAAAATTAGAACAAAGTAAACTGTATATAGGATGTAAATTAGACAAACTAACACCATTTGAACAAAAATACGTGATGAATATGTATTCATTTATACTAGGAGGAAGTCCTAATTCAAAATTATTTATGAATTTAAGAGAAAAAAATTCACTTTGCTATAACGTAAACAGTATATATCAACCAGTGTTTAACCTACTAATTATAAAAGCAGGAATAGATGGAGAAAACTTTGAAAAAAGCATTAAATTAATAAAACAAGAACTAAAAAATATGCAAGAAGGAAAATTTGAAGAAAAAGACTTAGAAGCAGGAATAATAACATATAAAAATACATTCAAAGAAGTTGAAGATTCAGCATTCTCTATACTAAATTCATACACAAGCTGTGAATACTTAAACTATGATCCATTAGATAAAAGAACAAAAGAAATAGAAAAAGTTACAAAAGAAGACATAATGAAAGTTGCAAAAAAAATACATATTGATACAATATTCTTATTAGAAGGAGAATAAAATGAAGAAAACTGAAATAGAAAAATTAAAACTAGAAGTATATGAAGAAACATTAGAAAATGGACTACAAATATATATAGTACCAAAGAACAATTGTAACAATATATATGCAACACTATCAACAAAATATGGATCAAATAATGATGAATTTGTACCATTAAACGAAAAAAAAATGAAATCATTTCCACTTGGAATAGCGCATTTTCTAGAACACAAAATGTTTGAAATGGAAGACGGTAGAGATCCTTTTGAAATATATTCAAACAATGGAGCAGACGCAAATGCAAATACATCAAACTATAAAACAACATACCTTTTTTCAGGACCTGAATTTTTTAAAGAAAATATAAACTTCCTACTTGATTATGTTCAAAAACCATATTTTACAGATCAAAACGTTGAAAAAGAAAAAGGAATAATAATACAAGAAATAAAAATGTATCAAGATGACCCATATTCAGTAATATATGAAAAAGGAATATTCAACAGCTTCATAAAACATCCTATAAAAATTCCAGTAATAGGTGATATAAAAAATGTCCAAAAAATAAAAAAAGAAGACCTATATACATGCTATAACACATTTTACAATCCAGGAAATATGTTTTTAGTAGTAACAGGAAATGTAGAACCAGGGGAAGTAATAGAAATAATTAAACAAAATCAAAATAATAAAAAATTCGAAAAATTTAAAAATATAAAACAAAAAGAATATGATGAACCAGATAAAGTAGAAAAAGAATACGAAATAATTAATATGGATGTAAGTGTACCAAAAATAACATTAAACTATAAAATTAATTACAATAAATTAGGAATTGATATAAGAGAAGCACTTGCGTATCTATCAATAATAACAGACATTAATATAGGAACAACATCAATACTAAATGAACAATTAAAACAAGAAAATATAATTACATCCAATCTAGACTTTACATTCATATATACAGATAAACATATACTACTAACAATAATAGGAGAAACAGATAAAACAGAAACGTTAGCATCTAGAATTGATGAAAAAATAAAAAATTTAAAAATTACAATAGAAGAATTTGAAAGAAAAAAAATAAATACAATAAGCTCATATATTTTTATGAGTGACAATATCTTCAGCATGAATGAAAAAATTATGAACAATATAATAAAATATAACGAAATAAAAACAGATGACATAGAATTTACAAAAGAATTAAACTATAAAAAAGCAGAAGATATAATAAAAAAATTAGATGTTTCAAATAAAAGTATTGTTATAATAAAATAACCCCTACATAAAAAGTAGAGGTTTTTTATATGTTGACATATAATTATAAAAAATGATATATTTATAATACAATACAAAGGAGAAACAATATGAAAAATAAGAAAAATATATGGATATCATTTTTAATATATACAATAATTTTTTTAATGATATGTTTATTAATAAAAGAAAAAACCAATAAAAACCAATTATCATGGCTATTATTACAAGCATACTCATTGTTTATATCAATAAAGTTGCTAAAAAAATATAAATTTCCACAAAAACAACAACTAAAACATGCAATAATTTATACATTAATATATTCACTCTCAACAATACCACGCTTTGGGATATATAGTATAGTAAGCATAGTACTGTTTTTTATAGGAATATGTTCAGTAATAAGTACAATTAATAAAGAAAAAACAAGTTTAAAATTTATAAAAGAAAAAACACCAAAAGAAATAACAAAAACAATACTTATAGGAATAACCTTTGGAATAATATTTGGAATAATAAATTACTTACTTATGAAAAACAATAATGAAATAAATCATCCAAACATAATAAGTGCATTATTACTTTCACTAAATCCAGCACTAGGAGAAGAAATACTGTATAGAACAGTATTCTATACATTAATTATAAGCACAATAAAAGATAATAAAAAAGCAAACTTCACATGTTGGTTTATGATGATGATACCACATATTATCCCACATACGACAGAATACTTTAATGAAAACTTTATAAATTCATTAATAACATGGCCAATATATATAATACTATATACAGTAATATTCGGACTAATATTTACAATTTTACAAAAAAAAAGAGATATCACATCAGCTATGATAGCACACGGAATAGTGGATTTTATAAGATTTTGTATATTTGGAATACCTACATAGAATCAAGAAAATATCTTGATTCTTTTAAAATATTTACAAACACAAACAAATGTATTATAATTAACTAGGTGATACAAATGGAAAGAATAATTATGCATATAGACGTTAATAATGCATTTTTATCTTGGACAGCAATATACCTATTAAAAAATGGTTCAAAATACGATATAAGAAACTCATACGCAGTAATAGGAGGAAGCGAATTAACAAGATCAGGAATAGTACTAGCAAAATCAACCCCAGCAAAAAAACTTGGAATTAAAACAGGAGAAACAATATATACAGCAAAACAAAAATGCAAAGTATTAAGAACATATCCCCCTAATTTCAAATTCTATCAAGAAATGTCCAATAAAATGTTTACACTAATAAGTAAATATACACCAGATATAGAAATAGCCAGTGTAGATGAATGCTATTTAGACTATACAAAAATAAGAAAAATGCAAGGAGAACCATTAGACTTTGCGAAAAAATTACAAAAAGAAATATATGATGAACTAGGATTTACAGTAAATATTGGAATAGCAAATAATAAACTATGCGCCAAAATGGCATCAGACTTTACAAAACCATATAAAATCCATACATTATATGAAGAAGAAATAAAAGAAAAAATGTGGCCATTAGAAGTAGGAGAATTATTTGGAATAGGAAAAAAAACAGTACCTAAATTAAATAAATTAAAAATTTTTACAATAAAAGACCTAGCTACTACAACACCAGAAATATTATATCCATATTTTAAAAATCAAGCACAACACATGATTAATTGGGCAAATGGAATAGATAATTCAGAAGTAATAAGTATTCCACCAGAACCAAAAGGAATAGGAAATGAAATAACATTAGAAAAAGACATAAACGATATAACAAAACTTAATGAATACTTACTATTTTTATCAGAAAAAGTTGGATTAAGACTAAGAAAACAAAACAAATATGCAAACGTAATAGTAGTAATACTAAAAGATAACACATTTAAAAAATATTCACATCAAAAGAAACTAGAAACAGCAACAAACGATTCAACAGAAATATATAAAAATGCAAAAAAAATACTAAAAGAAATATATAACAATGAAGACATAAGATTAATAGGAATAAGACTAGATAACTTAACAGAAAAAAAGATAAAACAAGTATCCATATTTGATCAAGAAGAAGACCATGAAATTGACAAAGTATTAGACAAAATAAATATAAAGTATGGAAATATTATAAAAAAAGCCTCCCTAGTTAATAAAAAATACAAAAATAATAAACTAAAAGATTAATAATAATTGTCAAATTATTTAAATATATGTTATAATATAAAACATAGGAGGATTATATGAAGAAAGTATTAAAAACTATAGGAAAAATTTTGCTTATAATATTAGCAGCATTGATTTTATTTTTATTGATATTGTTTATATATCATAGAATTATGTTAAGCAAGGAAAAGAAATTATTAGAACCATTTGATGGAGTACAAATGGTAGAAGTTGATGGGCATAAAATGAGTATATACACAGAAGGTGAAGGAGAACATACAATAGTATTTATGTCAGGTAGTGGAACAGTATCGCCAATTCTAGATTTTAAACCACTATACTCTAAGTTAAGTAATGACTATAAAATAGTTGTTATTGAAAAATTTGGATATGGATTTAGTGATACAGTTGACACTGAAAGATCTTTTGAAACGATATTAAGACAAGATAGAGAAGCACTTGAAAAAGCAGGTATCGAAGGACCTTATATATTATGTCCACATTCTATGTCAGGAATTGAGGCAATGTTATGGGAAATAGAACATCCAGAAGAGGTTGAAGCTATAATAGGATTAGATATGGGTTATCCTAAAGAATATTTAGAGTGGGAAGATATGAATGTAGAATCACAATATAAACTAGCAAGATTATTAAATAATATGGGAGTCTATAGATTAGTGTTAGCATTGAGTGGTGACGAAACATTTGATGCATTTAAAACTGGTGTGCTTACAGAAAAAGAAAAAGATATATATAAAGCAATTTTGTATGCAAGAATACTTAATAAGACAGTTCAAAATGAAACAATTGAAAATGCTCAAATAGTAAGTAAAAAAATAACAGAAAATCCTAAACCAGATATCCCAATGCTTATATTTACTTCATTAGGTGATGGTGATCCAAATGATAAAGAAGCTGTAGAAAAATGGCGTGGCTATGCAATTGATTATACATCTGATATGCCTAATGCAAAATTAGTAAAACTTGATTGTGGACACTATATTCATAATATTGAAACTGATACTATTGAAAAAGAAATGAGAGAATTTATAAAAAAACTAGATGATTCAAAAAATAACTAAATGGAAGATAAACTTCCATTTTTTTGAAAATATAAAGAAATATGTTATAATAACTTAGAGGCGGGAGTATGAAAAAAAATAAAGGAGAAAACAATTTAATAAACAATTTAATAAAATTAATAATAGTATTATTAGCGTTAGTGTTACAATTATTTGTATTTTTCTGTCTATATGGAGCAACATCAACACTAAGTGAATATGCTGCTATTTCATTTGAAATAATAAAATTTGTATCAGTAATATACATAATATATAAAAGACAAAACTCAGCATACAAAATAATATGGATAATATTCTTAATGTTTATGCCAATAACAGGTTATGTAGCATACATGCTTTGGGGAAATAATAAAACCCCAAAAAACATAAAAAAAAGAATAGAAAAAGAAAGAGAAAAATCACATGTAACACTAATAAAAAATGAAGAAATATATAATGAAATAAAAGATCCATGCAGAAGAAAAGAAGCAAACTACATATTTAATGTATCAAAATATCCAATGTATAACAATGAAGAAGTTATATATTTTAAAACAGGTGATGACTGCTATAAAAAATTAAAAGAAGACTTAATGAATGCTAAAAAATTCATTCTAATAGAATTCTTCATCATCTCGCAAGGAAAAATGTGGCAAGAAATATATGAAATATTAAAAGAAAAAAGAAAACAAGGAGTAGAAATATACTTAATATATGATTCACTAGGAAGCCTTTCAAAAAAACCTAAAAAACTTAACGAACAATTAGAAAAAATAAAAATCAAATATCTCCAATTTAATCCATTAACACCATTAATAAGATCATATCTAAACTATAGAGACCATAGAAAAATAATAGTAATAGATGGAGACTATGCATATACAGGTGGTATAAACATAGGAGACGAATACATAAATTTAAATAGTAGATTAGGCCATTGGAAAGATTGCGCAACAAGAATTAGTGGAGAAGCAGTAAAAAACTTCATAGTCATATTCTTTAAACTATGGAATCTAAACGTAGAAAAAAGAGTAAAATATGAAAAATATTTACAAGAAATAAAAGAAAATACTAAAAAAAATGGTTACATAATACCATATTCAGATAATCCACAAAACAAAGCAAATCCAGCACAAAATACATACATAAACATAATAACAAACGCAAAAGAATACGTATATATAATGACACCATATCTTATACTAGATAGCGAAACAGAACAAACACTAATAAATGCAAGCCTATCAGGAATAGATGTAAGAATAATAGTTCCATACATACCAGACAAAAAACTAGTAAATGCATGTACAAAATCATTTTATAGCCTTTTACTAGAAAATGGAATAAAAATATACGAATATAAACCTGGATTTATACATTCAAAAATAGTTGTATCAGATGACTCAGTCGCAACAATAGGAACAACAAACTTTGACTTTAGAAGCTTTTACTTAAACTACGAATGTGGAATATGGATACATAAAACAAAAGAAGAAATAAAAATAAAAGAAGACTTTATGGATACAATACAAAACTGTAAAGAAATAAAACTAGAAGAATGGAATAAAAGAAAACTAAGCAAAAAAGTATTAGAGGCAATACTAAGACTTATATCACCATTATTATAAAAAAACTTTGTCTAATTAATTATTTTATGCTATAATTAGTTAGGCTTTTTTAATTTTAAAGAAAGGAGAAAAAATGAGTAAAATAAAAATATTTGCATTAGGCGGATTAAATGAAGTTGGAAAAAACATGTATGTAGTAGAAGTTGATAATGACATATTTGTTTTTGACGCAGGATTAAAATACGCAGATGACAAAATGTTAGGAGTAGACTATATAATACCTAACTATGATTATTTAAAAGAAAATAAAAAAAGAATAAAAGGAGTATTTATTACACACGGGCATGATGCACAAATGGGAGCACTTTCAGATATATTAATAGACATAAAAGACTTAAAAATATATGGAGCCCCATTTACATTAGATGTAATAAAAAACCAATTAAAAGAAGACAATATTAAATCGGAAAATCTAATAGAAATACAACCACATAAAAAAATAAACTTTGGAAAAAATAGTATATTTCCAATAAGTTTAACACATACTGTACCAGATGCATTAGGATACGTACTATACACACCAGATGGAGCAATATTCTATACTGGAAACTTTGTATTCGATTCAACAATGAGAGGACATTATGAAACAGATATCGGAAAACTAGCATATGTAGGAAAACAAGGAGTACTATGCCTTCTTTCAGAATCACTTTATGCAGATAAACAAGGCTTTACATCACCTAATCATAGAGTATCATCAATTATAAGAAGTACATTAAATAGTAATAATGGTAGAATTTTATATAACATATTTCAAGCACAACTATATAGAATTCAAGAACTATTTAACGAAATAACAAAAACAAATAGAAGAGTAGTAATAATGGGGAAAACATTAGAAACTCTAATACATAATGCGATTGATAACGGTTACATGACTTTTGATAAAACAAGAATAGGAAATATTCATCAAGTTAATGACCCAAATATTGTAGTAATAATATCTGACGAAAGAGAAAAACCTTTCTCAAATATCAAAAGAATTATTAAAGGTTACGACAAATTCATAACACTAAAAGAAACAGATACAGTAATATTTGCGTCACCAGTATACGATGGAATGGAAAAAAGTTATACAAAAGTTTTAGACGATCTTTCAAAAATTGGTTCAAATATAGTTACACTACCAAATAAAAAATACCTATCATATCATGCATCAAGTGAAGACTTAATGTTGATGTTAGGACTAATGCATCCAAAATACTATTTCCCTGTAATAGGAGAATATAGACATCAAGTTGCGAATAAAGAAAACGCACTAAAAGTTGGAATGCAAGAAGAAAATATTATATTAAACCTAAATGGACAAGTCGCAACATTCATAAATGGAGAATTAAAGAAAACAAATGAGACTATAAAAGTTGATGACATATTAATAGATGGAAAAACAGTAGGAGATATAGGAGAACTAGTACTTAAAGACCGTGAATCATTAAGCGATAACGGAATAGTAATAGTAACCGCAACACTAGATAAACAAACAAAAAAAATACTAGCTGGTCCAGAAATACTAACAAGAGGATTTGTATATGTAAAAGACAACATAGATTTAATTAAAGAAGCCGAAAAAATATCACTAGAAATTATTGAAAACAATATACAACCAAACTACGTTGACTTTACACAAATTAAAACAACAATAAGAGATAGAGTTGGAAAATATTTCTATGAATCAACAGAATGCAAACCAATGATATTAATAGTCGTACAAGAAGTATAAAATACTTCTTTTTCTTTACAAAAAAATAAAAATGTAGTAATATACAACAAAAAAAGGAAAAAACTATGGAAAAGATAAAAGAATTGAAAAATATAGACTTTGTATATGAAAAAACTATAAATATACCAGATAATCGGTTTGGAATAGAACTAGAATTCTCAAATACAAGTCATGAAGCAGTAAAAAAAGAATTAAACATGCTATTTGGATATTGTGATATAGTAGAATACTGGCCTGGAAAAAAAAGAATAATTGAAGAATATGATAAATGGAAAATAGTAAAAGAAGGAACAGTTCAAAAAACAGTTAACGACATATTATTAGGAGGAGAAATAAACTCACCTATATTAACAAATACAGAAAAAAATTGGAATGATATAAAACTTGTTTGCGATATGCTAAATCATCAAGAAAATATTAAAATAAACGATCATTGTGCACTTCATATACATACAGAAAAAACAATATTAAAAACATTAAAAGAATATATAAATTTAGTAAAATTATGGATTCTATATGAAGATATAATCTATAGATTTGGTTATGGAGAAAAAGAATCACCTAGATATTCACTAGGACTTTTCGCACGACCATACGGACAAGAACCAGATATAAAAGAAAAAATAAAAACACTAAACGAAATAGAGACAATACAAGAATTAATTAGTGTATTTCCAAGTAGAAGATTCGGATTAAATATAAGTAATTTAACAAAAGACTACAAACCAACCATTGAAAAAAGAAATAGTAATGGCTCACTAAATTCTAAAATAATACAAAATGAAATAAGATTTACACTAAACTTTATTAACTATGCAAAAGAAAAAAACTTTGATGAAGAATTTATAAACTATAAACTAGAAAGATATGAACCAATTTTTCTAAATGAATCAATTAAAATAAAACCCAAAAAAGCAAATGAATTAAAAAATATGATATATAATGATGAAATAGGTAAATTATACTTTTTAAAACAATATTATAAAGCATATAGTGATAATGACATTGAAAAATCAATCCATTTATGATATCATCATTAAGAAAGAAGTGATTGTATGAATAAACCTGATATGTTAAAAGCAAAATTAAGAACAAGAGAAGAAGTAAAAATAAAAACAAATGAATATATAGTAAAAGAAAATTTAAAAAAACTAGGATTCAATAAAAAATACTTTGTAAAAACATATGGATGTCAAATGAATGAACACGACACAGAAAATATAAAAGCAATCCTAGAAGATATGTCATTTACAGAAACAGATGATATGGAAAATGCAGATTTAATACTATTAAATACATGTGCAATAAGAGAAAATGCACACAATAAAGTATTTGGTATGATAGGAAGAATAAAAAACCTAAAAGAAAAGAATCCAAATATAATCGCAGGTATATGCGGATGTATGGCACAAGAAGAAGTCGTTGTAAATGAAATATTAGAAAAATATAACTTCCTAGACATAGTATTTGGAACCCACAATATACATAATCTACCAAACATACTATATACAGCTATAAATAAAAAAGACTTAGAAGTAGAAGTATTAAGCATAGAAGGAGAAATAATAGAAAATATTCCAGTAAAACGAGACTCAAAATATAAAGCATGGGTAAATATAATGTATGGATGTGATAAATTCTGTACATATTGCATAGTACCATATACAAGAGGAAAGCAAAGAAGTAGAGAGCCTGAATATATAATTAACGAAATAAAAGAACTAGTAAAAAATGGTTATCAAGAAGTAACACTACTAGGACAAAACGTAAATGCATACGGAAAAGATTTAAATATAAATTATGATATGAGTAACTTACTAGAAGATGTTGCTAAAACAGGAATAAATAGAGTAAGATTTGTAACAAGTCATCCATGGGATTTTAATGATTCAATGATTGAAATAATAAAAAAATATGACAATATAATGCCATATATACACCTACCACTTCAATCAGGATCAGATAGCATACTAAAACTAATGGGCAGAAGATATACAAAAAAATCATATATAGAACTATATAAAAAATTAAAGGAAGCCCTACCATACTCATCAATAACAACAGATATAATAGTAGGATTTCCAAATGAGACTATAGAAGATTTTAATGAAACATTAGACGTAGTAAACACTTGTAAATTTGATGGAGCATACACATTTATATTCTCACCAAGAGTAGGTACACCTGCGGCTAAAATGGCAGATAACGTAACATTAGAAGAAAAAAACGAAAGACTATATAAACTAAATGAATTAATAAACAAATACTCAAAAGAAGCAAATGATAAATACCTAAATAAAATAGTTCCAGTTTTAATAGAAGGAACAAGTGAAAAAGATGAATCTATGCTTATGGGATATACAGATACAATGAAATTAGTAAATGTAAAAGCAGATAAAAAATATATAGGAAAAATAGTAAATGTAAAAATAAAAGAAATAAAAACATGGAGTATGGATGGAGAAATAGCTGAATAATCAGCTTTTTCCTTATAATTATGATACAATAGGAGGTATATATGAATATTATATTAATTATAGGATTAATAGGAGCACTACTAATGTTTTCAGGAGACATGCTTATATTCTACCATTCAGCAAATACAAATAAAAAAGAAACAAATAAAATGGATAGAATTATATCAATAATGAAAGAAATACCAAAAAAAAGACTAATGGCAGGAGGAATAATATCACCAGTAGCGACATTTTTATATTGTATAGGATTCTATCACATAATACTTATAACAAATGAATCACACCAAAATATAGCTTCATTAGCGTTTTTCTGCTTATTCTTCGGTGTAATAGCAGGAGGAATATTCCATAGTCACTTTGTATATTTAGGACTATTAGGAGAAAATAAAAAATCATTAAACATAGTAATAGACTACTTTAAAAACTTTTCATTAATGATGTACATAAGCGAAGGAATTGGATTTGTCATATTACTAGGATTAATTATTACAGGAAATACAGAACTTCCACAATGGATGTTTGTACTAACACCAGGAATACTTTTCCTTCTATCACCAATAGTAGGAAAACTACCAGAAAAAATAAGAACAGTAGTAGCAGGCGGATGGAGTAACTTAATATCAATTATTTACTACATATCAGTAATTATATATATAATTCTTTAAACAAAGGTGTCATAAAACACTTTTTTTCTTGATCCAAAATAAGTTGAAATATTAACTAATATTTGTTATAATTTTAATGAAAATAGGAGAGATATATATGAAAAAAAACGCCTTCACACTTATAGAACTACTAGCAGTAATAATAATCTTAGGACTAATCGCATTACTAATAATACCTAGAATAAGAAATACGATAGATGACGCTAAAAAAAATTCAAACGAAGTATCAGTAAATGCACTATCACGTGTAGCAACAAACTACTATCTAGAACAAAAAACACAAAAAAAAGATATAGAAAACTGTACATATGACTTTACAAACAAAATAAATACATGTACTGGATTAGAATTTACAGGTGAAAAACCAGACTCAGGAAGACTAACAATTAAAAAAAATGGAGATATCGCATTAGCAGTTCAATTTGATAAATATTGTTTCTTAAAAGGATATGAAACAGACAAAATAGAAAGAATAGAATATAATCAATCTACATGCGGAGAAAATGCATATGTATTTACAAACTAAAAAATACAACTCATAGTAAAAATGTACTATTTTTAAAAATATAAGATGAAAACAAAAGAACAAACAACAAATATGTAGGTTAAAATACCTACTTTTTTCTTTATATTTATTTAAAAAAATAATAAAAAATAGTATAATTATTAATGTAGAAAAGAGGAATAATATGAAACCAGTAGTTTTATGTATATTAGATGGATGTGGAATTAGAGAAAA
>DFLA01000033.1 GCA_002374055.1 Caryophanales bacterium UBA3631 | reverse complement strand
TTATTGAATATGAACCAATAGAAACTGCTTGGGTTCCTATAAGTGGTAATAATTATATGTATATTTATTGTTTATGGGTTGCTGGAAGTTTTAAAGGTAATGGTATCGGTAAAGAGTTGTTAGAGTATGCGATTAATGATGCTAAAGAGAAGAAAATGAGTGGTATATGTACATTGGTATCTAAGAAGAAGAAACCATTTATAGGTGATAAGAAGTTTTTTGAACATTATGGTTTTAAGGTAGTTGATACTATTAATGATTATGAGTTAATGTCACTTTCTTTTGTAGAATCTGAAGCGCCTAAGTTTAATGATTGTGCTAGAAAGATGAAGATTGATAGTCAGGATTTTACTATTTATTATTCTAATGAATGTCCTTATGTAGAGTATGAGGTTAAAGAATTATCTGATTATGCAAAAGATAAGGGAATTAAATTAGATTTTATAAAAATAGATTCATTAGAGAAAGCAAAGAATGCTCCATGTATATTTAATAACTGGTCAAATTTTTACAAGGGTGAATTTATATCTAATACAATTTTAAATGCTAACGCTTTTGAAAAGTTGATTAAGTAGTTTATTGAGTTAAAAAGTAAGCTTGTTTATAAGTTTATTTTTTTGATTTTGTATGAGTATTATTTGTTTTGAAATATTATTTTTTTATGATATAATTTTATTATATGAGGGAGTGTATATATGGGAAAATATGAAAAGTTTAATGATACTGTTGATGTGAACAGTAATATTATTGGTTCTGATGAGAATGTTATATATGATTTGAAGCCTAAGAAGAATTTATTTATTTTTAATAAGATTATTGGTATTATTCCTGTTGTTATTATTAATTTTATTTTTGATATGTATTTAATTATTTCTGTTATAAATAATGATTTTTTTTCTAATACTTTATTAGTTATATTAGGTTTTGTAGTTTGTCGTGGGGTTGTTGTTTATTTATGGTTTAAGAATATTTTAAATAAGAATAAGAAATGGCTAACTACTAGGTATATTGTTACCGATAAAAGAATTATTATAAAAAATGGTTTGGTTCATAGAGAATATCGTTATATATATTATAAAGATATTGTGGATATTCATTTGAAAGTTAGTTTTTTTGATAAGATATTTAAGGTTGGTAATATATATTTTGATGTTTTAGGTAGTATTAGTGATGGAAATAGTGATACTGTTTTCTTGGATGTTTTGGATTCTCGTAATATATATGATGCTTTGAAAACTGCTGTTGATGGTATTCGTTCTGTTAATGTTTAGAATAAAATATTTTATTCTTTTTTTTATATTCTATTTTTTCTTTTGTATTTTAGTGTTATAATGTTTATAGTGTTTTAACACTAGGGAGGTATTTATGAACGAAAAGAAGAAGGTTACTATTTTACTTGGAATTGTTTTTTGTGTAATTCTATTTATTATTATAGGTAGTATTTATGAAAATTCTAAGAGTAAGAAGTATTTAAAGGATTTTTATTCTGCTTTTAATGGAAGTGAGAATAAGCTTGTAATGATTGGAAGGGATAATTGTAGTTGGTGTCAGCTTTTTAAACCTAGTTTGGATTTTATGCATGATAATTATAATTTAGAGTATTTATATATTAATACTAATGAGTTGACTTCTAGTTCTTTTAACAAATTATTAAAAGAGATAGGTGTTAAGTCTGAAGAGTTTGGAACTCCATATACTATTGTTGTTAGCAATGGTAAAGTTGTTGATTCTTTAAATGGTTATACTGATGAAGTTGAATTATTGGATTTTTTAAAGAAATATAAGTTTGTTTCTAATGATGTAAAATTACCTTTAAATTATATTGATTATAGTTCTTATAAAAAGATTTTAAAGTCTAGTGATACTAATATTGTTGTTATTGGTCAAACAAGTTGTGGATATTGTATTAAGGCAAAACCAATTTTAAATCAAATTGCTGTTGATAAAAAGGTTAAAATTAATTATTTGAATATTACTAATTTAAGCGATGAAGAAAAGAATAAGTTTGGTGAATCATTATCATTTTTAAAGGAAAACGATTGGGGAACTCCTTTAACTTTAATAATTAAGGATGGTAAGGTAATTGATTCTTTAAATGGGCTACGTGATTATGATGGCTATTTGGAATTGTTTGATAAGAATGGTTTAGTTAAGTAGGTGATTGAATGAGGGAAGCAATAAATTTTATTTATAGGCAAGCTAAAAAATTTCGTAGGAAACATCCGTTAACTATTGCATTTAGGTTAAAGGCTCATAGTAAAATTCTTGCTAAGCATTTAAATAATGGTGAAAAGATTCGTTATGTTTTTGCAGCTCAGAAGGGTCCAAGTTCATATGATATTTTATCTACATATGTTGTTGCAATTACTGATAAGAGAATTATGATTGCTAGGAAGAGAATATTATTTGGTTATTTCTTTTTAGCAATTACTCCTGAAATGTTTAATGATATTAAGGTTAAGATGGGTATAATATGGGCGAAGATTGAAATTGATACTGTAAAAGAGTTTATTGTTTTATCCAATATTCAATCTGGTGCTGCTTCTGAAATTGAAACAGCTGTTACTCAATATGTATTGAGGGAGAAGAAAAAATGTAAGGAAAAGAAAACTGAAAAATAATTTCGGTTTTTTTGTTGACTTTTTTATTTTTTTGTCATATACTATACTGGTAAACCGAATTGGTATACTTGTAACTTTGGAGGTTTTTTTATGAATGATACAAGAAATAGAATATTAATATCTGCAAGAGAATTATTTACTGATTATGGGTATAAGAAAGTAAGTATGGATGAAATAGCACGTAATAGTGGTGTTACTAAGAAAACTGTTTATTCTTATTTTGATGATAAGGATTCTTTATTGAAGTTTTTAATTGAGGATGAGATTTTATCTATGAAGTCTATTATTGATGAATATTCTTCTGATAATTCTTTAGATGCTTTTTCTTTTTTGAATAAGTCTTTATATTCTTTATTGAAGTATAAGAGAGAGAGTAAGCTTCTTTTTCGTTTAAGTAAGGAAATAGATAGTTCTAATATTGATGCTTCTATTAGATATATTGATTCTTCTATTATTTCTTTTATTAAGGATAAAATTCTTATGTTAAAGGATAGACTTGATTTGGATGTTAATATTGATGTGGATTTGTGTGCATTTATAATTTTTAAGGTATACGTTTCTGTTATGTTTGAGTATGATAAGGATATTAATGAGTCTGAAATTACACATAATGTTACTCAAATTTTGAAAAATGGTTTATTTAATAAATAGGGAGGTTTTTTTATGGGTAAAATTAGTGAACGTTCATGGTTTAAGTATGTTATTTTATTTGCTGTATTATTTATTCCGTTTATGTATTCGTTTTTTTATTTGAAGGCATATTGGAACCCTTATGGTGAAGGAAATATGGATAATATACCTGTTGCGATTGTTAATGATGACGAAGGTACTAGGGGTCAAGTTTTTGCTTCTAAATTAGTTGATAGCCATAGGTTGGATTTTGAGATTGTTTCTTCTAGTGATGCGAATGATGGTTTAGTTAATGGTAAGTATTATGCTGTTATAACTGTACCTAGTAATTTTAGTTCTAATATTGAAAGTGCTGGTAGTGATTCTAAGGTTCCAGCTACTATTACTTATTCTCCTAATCAGAAGACTAATTATTTAGCTTCTCAGATTATTAGTAGGGTTTTAGTTGTTGCTGAGGAAGAGGCTCGCGGTGAGGTTTCCTCTCAGGTTGTTTCTTCTTTATCTAATAAGTTAAGTCTTGTTCCTGAAAAAATGTCTGAATTAAGTGATGGCATCGATAAGATTGATGAGGGTTCTTATCGTTTGAATAACGGTATTAGTGAATTAAATGGTAAGTATTCTTTATTTAATAATGGTATTAACAGTTTATATAGAGGAAGCAATGATTTAAACAATGGTATTAATCAGGTTAATTCTGGGGTTTCTACTTTATTGGCTGGTTCTACTGATTTATCTCATGGTGTTAAGAAGATTAATGATGCTTTATCTAATACTGATTTGAGTGGTATTTCTAAGCTTGTAGGTGGTATTGGAACTTTGGATTCTTCTTTGAATAGTGAGAATGGTTTAGTAAATGGTGTTAATAATTATGTTAATGGTGTTAATTCTGTTTCTAATGGTGTTATTGAGTTAAATAATAATTTAAGTTCTATGATTGATAATTATAAAGTTCAATTGAGTTCTTGCGTTGATGATATTAGTTGTGCTCAATTACGTGGTACTATTGGTGCTTTGGAACAAGTTAAATCTAGTATTAATGATTCTAATATGGTAATAGGTGCTAATCAGATTTCTAATGCTGGATCTTCTATTGTTGAGGGTGTTAATGCTTTAGGTAATGGTATTGAATCTTTGAATTCTGCATCTAGCAATATTTCTTCTTTGGGTAATGGTATTAACAGTTTAAAGGTAAGTTTAGATGCTGTTCAAACTGGTACTTCTGATTTAAATATTGGGATTTCTAAATTACATGATGGTATTAGTTCTTTATCTTATGGTAGTTATTCTTTAAATAGTGGTTTAAGTACTATTAATGATAATTCTTCTATGATTAGTGATGCTTTAGTGTCTTTAAGTTCTGGTAGTTCTAGTTTATATAATGGCATTAATGTTTTAAAGTCTGGTGTTAATAATAGTATTGAATCTAGTAAGTCTGATTTATTGAAATTAAATGGTTTATCTGATTATGTTTCTAAGTCTGTTACGATTGATGAGAAACCTGTTAATTCTATTGATTCTTATGGAACTGCGTTTGGTCCATTCTTTATGTCTATTGCTTTATGGGTTGGATCTTTAATGTTGTTTATTATTCTTTATTATGATGCATCTGATAGGTTTAAGTTATTGAGTAGAAATGCGTCTAATAAGTTTTTAAGAACAGGTCTTTATTTATTACTTGCTTCTTTACAAGGTATTTCTTTGGGAATAATGTTGTTATTGGGTTTGGATTTGCATGTTACAAATTATTTTATATATTTCTTGTCTATGATTCTTGTTTCATGTTTGTTTGAATCTATTATGGAATTTTTAATTGTTAGTTTAGGTGATATTGGAAAGTTTTTATCATTGGTGTTATTAGTTTTACAACTTGCTGCTGCAGGTGGAACTTTTCCGATAGAAACTGTTACTAAGGAATTTAGATTTTTAAATCCTATGTTACCTATGAAATATACTTGTGATTTATTTAAGGAAGGTATTATGACTTTGGAGACATCATTATTGATTAAATCTTCTTTAGTTGTTAGTTTAGCCTTTGTTGTTTTATTTGGATTAAATATGTTTAATGATTGGAGACTTTCTAAGAGTAAATAGGTTTTAGCTTATTTACTTTTTTTGTAACTTGATTTATTGTTTTTCATAAAATACTTTGGGAGGTTTTTATGAACGATTATAAAATTGTTATTGATCCAGGTCATGGAGGTGATGATCCGGGTGCTTCTGGTAATGGTATTGTTGAGAAGAATTTGACTTTGGATATTTCTAAATATATGTATGATAGATTCAAGGAGTTAGGTATTCCTGTTTCTATTACTAGAAATGATGATAGCACTTTAAGCCCAACTGATCGAGTAAATAGGATTTTAGGTTTTTATGGTTCTGATCCTAATGTTATTGTGATATCTAATCATATTAATGCTGGTGGTGGGGATGGTGCTGAGGTTATTTATGCTTTAAGGAATAGTAGTAGGTTTGCTGATTTAATCGGGAATGAGCTTCAGAAGGAAGGTCAAAATTTTAGAAAGTCTTTTCAAAGAAGGTTACCTTCTAACCCAAGTCGTGATTATTATTTTATACATAGGAATACTGGTAATACGGAACCTGTTATTGTTGAATATGGTTTTTTAGATAGTTCGAAAGATGATGTTAATCAGTTAAAAAGAAATTATAAAAATTTGGCTGAGGGTGTTGTTAGGGCTGTTTTAGAGTATACTGGATATGAGGAAGTACCTAATACGGAATCTGATTTATATGTTGTTAGACGAGGAGATTCTTTATGGAGTGTTTCTAAAAAGTATGGCATTAGTGTTGATGAGTTGAAAAGGTTAAATAATTTAAGTAGTAATTTACTTTCTGTTGGTCAAACTCTTAGGGTAAGTGGTGTACCTCTTTCTAATAATGAAATATATATTGTTAGAAGTGGTGATACTTTATATGGTATTGCTAATAGATATGGTGTTAGTGTTGATGATTTAAGGAGATATAATAATTTACCTGGTAATCTTTTAAGTGTTGGTCAACAATTATTTATTCCTACTGGGCAGATAGTAGATGATGTTGTTGGTACTAATTATGATACATATGTTGTAAAAACAGGTGATAATTTATTTAATATTGCTAGTAGGTATGGTATTTCTTCGGATGAATTAAGAAAAATTAATAATTTAAGCAGTGATACTTTATTTATTGGTCAACAGTTATTAGTTCCTACTGATAGTGATGTTATTGATAGTAATATAACTAATTATGTTGATTATCGTATTGTTTCTGGTGATACTTTATATAGTATTGCTAATAGATATGGTGTTAGTGTTGATGAATTGAAGAGGATTAACAATTTATCTAGTAATAGTTTAAGCGTTGGTCAGGTTATTAAAGTTCCTGTTCTTGATACTACTGTATATACAGTTAAGAGTGGAGATACTTTATATAGTATTGCTAGAGAGTATAATGTCAGTCCTAATGATATTATGTCTTTGAATGGTTTGACTAGTAATTTATTAAGTGTTGGTCAAGTTTTAAATATACCTAAGTAATTCTTAGGTATTTTTTATTTTAGTGTTGTAAATATTTTTTTGATGTGCTATAATTTATTTGTCGTTGATTTAGGGGCGTAGTTAAATGGTATAATAATGGTCTCCAAAACCACTGTTGGGAGTTCGATTCTCTCCGCCCCTGCCATGTTGATTTATTCGAACTTTTATAGTTCGTTTTTTAATATATTGAGGTGTTTTTTATGAGGATTATTGTTATTGGTGGAGGAGCTTCTGGTATTGTTGCTAGTATATTTGCTAAGAGGGATAATAATGAGGTTATTGTTTTAGAGAAAAATAGTAGGTGTTTAAAGAAGTTACTTATTACTGGTAATGGAAAGTGTAATTATTTTAATGATGATTTTAGTTTTGAACATTATTATTCTAATAGTAATGATTTATCTTTTATTAATGATTCTAATAAGAAAAGAGTTTTGGATTTTTTTTCTAGTATAGGTGTTGTTCCTAGGATTAGGAATGGTTATTATTATCCTAATTCTAATCAGTCTTATAGTGTTCATAATTCTTTATTAAAGGAAGCTTCTTTAAGAGGTGTTGTCATTAAGAATGATGTTAGAGTTTTGAACATAGTTAAGAAAAATGATTCTTTTATTGTTTCTACTAATAATGGTGATTTTATTTGTGATAAAGTTATTGTTAGTACTGGTGGTAAGTCTTATCCTAAAACTGGTAGTGAAGGTGATGGGTATTTATTTGGTAAGTCTTTAGGTCATAAGATTGTTCCTGTTGTGCCTTCTTTAGTTGGATTAGTTTCTAATGACAAGTTTATTAAATCTTTAAGTGGTGTTAGATGTGATGCATGTGTTTCTTTAAATTCTAAGAGTGAGATAGGTGAGGTACAGTTTACTGATTATGGTTTAAGTGGTATTTGTATTTTTAATTTGAGTAATATTGCGAGTAGATTAGGTAATTGTAGTGTTAAAATTAATTTTTTATATAATTTTGTTGATGATTATGATAGCTTTTGTAAGTTATTTGATGAAGTTAATATTAATGTTTGCGGACGTAGTATTTGTGAATTATTAGAGGGTTATTTAAATTATAATATTGTTAATGTTATATTAAAGATGAGTGGTATTGATTTTTCTTGTTCATGGAATGATTTAGGTAATAAGAAGAGGATTTTATTTGATAATCTTGTTTCTTTTAATGTTGATATAGTTGGTACTAGAGGATTTGATGTTGCTCAGGTTAGTTTGGGTGGTATTTCTCTTGATGATATTGATATTAATACTTTTGAGTCTAAGGTTGTTTCTGGATTATATTTTACTGGTGAGGTAGTGGATGTTACTGGTGATTGTGGTGGTTATAATTTAGGTTTTGCTTTTTTATCTGGTATGATTGCTGGTGAGTCGGTAGGTGATTTTTATGATTAGGGTTAAACAGGTTAAAGTAAGTGTAAAAAATGATAATTTTCAAGAATTATATAGTTCTTTGGTAAGAAAGTTGAAAATTAATGTCAATGATATTGTCAATGTTAAGGTTGTTAAAAAAAGTATTGATGCTCGTCATAAGGATAATGTTTGTTTTGTTTATGAGGTTGATGTTGAGGTTAAAAATATTGATAGGATTAGATTTGATAATGATGTTTCTATGTCTGTTAGTAATAGATATTCATATTCTCCTTGTGGAAGTTTGGATTTAGGTAATAGACCTATTATTGTTGGTAGTGGTCCATGTGGATTGTTTTGTGCTTATGAACTTGCAAAGTATGGTTTTTGTCCTCTTGTTATTGAACGTGGTGAGGATGTGGATAGCAGGGTTAAAACTGTTAATGAGTTTTGGAATGGTGGCAAGTTTGATTCTAATTCTAATGTTCAATTTGGTGAAGGTGGTGCGGGAACTTTTTCTGATGGAAAGTTAAGTACTCAAATTAAGGATAAGAATAATAGAATTGGTGAAGTTTTGAACATATTTGTCGAGAATGGTGCTCCTCAAGAGATTTTGTATGATTTTATGCCTCATATTGGTACTGATAAGTTGCGTGATGTTGTTAAGAATATGAGAAATGAGATTATCTCTATGGGTGGAGAGTTTAGGTATAATTCTTGTTTAAATGATATTAATATAGTTGATGGAAAAGTTAAGTCCGTTGTTGTTAATGATGAGGTTATTGATTGTGAAATACTCGTTTTAGCTATTGGTCATAGTGCGCGTGATACTTTTAGAATGCTTCATCGTAGGGGAATTAATATGTGTAATAAACCTTTTGCTGTAGGTGTTCGTGTTATGCATTCTCAAGATATGATTAGTTATAATCAGTTTGGTGATTTTTATAAGTATTTAAGACCTGCTAGTTATAAGCTTACTTATAATACTTCTAGTGGCCGAGGTGTTTATTCTTTTTGTATGTGTCCTGGTGGTTATGTTGTTAATGCTTCTAGTGAATCTGGTAGGTTGGTTGTTAATGGTATGAGTAATCATGCTCGTGAGAGTGGTGTTGCTAATAGTGCGATTGTTGTTACTGTTAATGAGTCAGATTATGGAACTAATTTATTTGATGGTGTTAGGTTTCAGGAATCTCTTGAATCTTGTGCATATAAGTTATGTGATGGTTTAATTCCTATTCAGTTATATGGAGATTATGTCAAGTGTGTTAAGTCTGATTCTTTTGGTAAAATATTACCTATGATTAAGGGAAAATATTGTTTTTCTGATTTGAATTTATTATTTAGTGATAGTATTAATTCTTCTTTGAAGGAAGCGATGGAGTATTTTGGTAATAGGATAAATGGATTTAGTGATAATGATGTTGTTTTGGCTGGAGTTGAGTCTAGAACTTCGTCTCCTATTAAGATTATTCGTGATGATAATTTTGAGTCTAATATTTTTGGTATATATCCGGCTGGAGAAGGTTGTGGGTATGCTGGTGGTATTGTTTCTGCTGCTGTTGATGGAATAAAAGTTTTTGAAAAAATTACTTCTAAGTTTAAATGTTAATTCATTTAAACTTTTTCTATTATTTTTTTTATTTTTGTGTTATACTTTTTATGGTAGGTATAATATATTGTAAGGAGGTTGGTTTTTTATATAAAGGTTGTATGAGGGGGTTATTAGTTATTTAGAAAGGATTTAATATGAGAAAGAAGTTTATTTATTTATTTTCAATTTTTGTTTTTTTATTTTCTGCTACTGGGTGTGTTAGATATCAAGGTAACATGGAGATAAAGAAAGATAAGTCAATGAGTTTTTCAATTAATTATGGATTAGATTCTTCTATATTTGGTGAAAATGCAAAAATTTCTGATGAGGAAAAATCTAATTTTGAAAAACAAGGATTTACTGTTAGTGATTATTCTGATGGTAATTATAAAGGTGTAACTTTAACAAGAAAGGTTAAAAATATTGATTCTGTAAGTACTGATTCGGATGTTAAATATAGTTTGTCATCTGATGGTTCTGATAGCTCTAAGATTTTTAAGGTAAAAAAAGGTTTCTTTAAAAATACTTATGTAGCTAAATTTGATTTTGATACATCTGATAGTAATTTATCAAATTTTGATAATTCTTCTGATGATTTATTTAATGATGATGAAATTATTAGTAGTGATGATGAGGTTATTACAAATGATGATGTTATTACAAATGATGAAACAGAAGATAATTCTGATTTGAATTTATTTGATGATGATGATTTTTCTGGTATGAGTAGTGCTTTATCAAATATGGATTTAAGTTTTAATGTTAAATTACCTTATTCTTCAATTAGTAATAATGCTAGTACATCTAATAATGATGGTAAGGATTTGTCTTGGAATTTAGTATCAGGTACAAACTCTATTGAATTTGAATTTTCTTTATATAATATGTCAAATATTATTTTAGTTGGTGGTGGCGCACTATTATTAATTATATTAATTATAGTTATAATAGTTGTCTCTAAGAAGAAAAAGAATAGAAGAGATGATGCTTCTGTTGATAGTTCAAGTGTTATTCCTGAATTAAGTGAAGTTCCTAATACTACTCAACCTTTTTCTGAACAAGCTTTTAATCAGCATTTAATGTCACAGAATCAAGGCATTGACGGTATGAATTTATCGAGTGAATCAAATGATTTAAGTGGTGTACAGTCTAATAATTTAGGTGTTGTTAATCAGCCATCTGAGATTGATATTGTTGAGCCAGTTGATATTGTGAGTGATCCTGTTCAAACTGTATCTGGAATTGAAAATATTTCAAGTGTACAAAGTGTTCAACCACAAGATATTCAAAGTTCTCAAAATATTCAGAATGTGCAGGGTATGAATTCCCAGGATATTTCAAACCCACAAGTTATGAATACGCAAGGTGTTTCAGATCAACAAGTTATTGATCAAAGTCAACAAGGTATGAATACTCAAAATATGAATGGTTCGATTAATATGATTCCTAATGATCAATTTAATAATATATTTAATCAATCTTCTGATTCTATAAATAATAATCAGAATAATAATTAGAGGTTTTTTGCCTCTTTTTTTATTTTGTGTTATAATTTGTATATAATGGAGAGTGATTTTATATGAATAAAAAAGTATTGTTTTTTGTATTAGGTTTTTTATGTTTGACAGGTTGTATGGAAAAAGAAAAGGTTATTGTTCATGATGAATTCTCGTGTGTTACTGAGGATAGTAAGTTTAATTTAGTTGTTGAGAATGGCCAGATTGTTAAATATATTGATTCTGTTGATGGTGAATTAGGACAGGAAACTGTTAATATTTTGAATGAGGAACATTTGGTTGGTAATACGGATAATGATAATGCTTTAAAGATTATGAATGGTGCATTGGCTGATTTAAATGGTCGTTGTGAAAAAGTTATTGTTGAAGAATAAGCTTTTAGTATTTTTATTTTTCTTTTTTCTTTTATTTCTTGTATTAGTTTTTCTTTTTCATAATCGTTTTATTTTTAGTGATAGTGTTGATAGTTATACAATATCTGTAAATTCTGATTTTATTCCTGAGAATATAGGAGCTTGTTATGGTAATAGGATCAGTTGTAAAAAGGTTGATGTTGAAGTTTTTAGTAATGTTGATACTTCTAAAATTGGTGTATATGATTTAACATATGTTGCTAGTAAAGGAAAAAAGAATAAGAAATTATATAAAAAAGTAAATGTTGTTGATAATGTTGCGCCGGTAATTAATTTATCTGTTGATTCTTTATCTGTTTGTCCAAATTCTGATTCATTTGATATTGATGTTAGTGCTTATGATGAATATGATGGTGATTTGAGTGATAAGATTAAGTATGATTTGCAAGATGATAGGTTGGTTGTAAGTGTTCAGGATTCTTCTTTAAATTCTGATAGTAAGTTTATTAATTTGAAGAGGGAGGATATTGTTTCTCCTCAGTTGAATTTAATAGGCGATGAAACGGTTTATTTACCTCTTGGTTCTTCTTTTAATGAATATGGGTATACTGTTTCTGATAATTGTGATGGTGATATAACTGATAAGGTAACTGTTGAGGGTAATGTTGATAGTTCTATTGCTGGTACTTATATTTTGAAGTATAGTGTTAGTGATTCTAGTGGTAATGTTTCTAATAAAGAAAGAATTGTTAATGTATATTCTCCTAGTAATGGTAGTAAGGTTATTTATTTAACTTTTGATGACGGTCCTAGTCAGTATACGGGTGAGCTTTTAAGTATTCTTGCTAAGTATGATGTTAAGGCAACTTTTTTTGTTACTGGTTTGAATAGTTCGTATTTTCATTATATTAGTGAGGCTTATAATCAAGGTCATAGTATAGGTTTGCATTCTTTTTCTCATAATTATAGTTTAATTTATTCTAGTGTCGATGCTTTTTTTAGTGATCTTTCTTCTATTAATGAGATTGTTAAGAAACAGACTGGTAAGTATTCTAATTTAATAAGGTTTCCTGGAGGGAGTTCTAATACTGTTAGTCGTAATTATTCATCTGGTATTATGAGTGTTTTGTCTAATATGGTAGGTGACAGGGGATTTAAGTATTTTGATTGGAATGTGTCTAGTGGTGACGCTAGTGGAAGGGTTATGAGTAGTGACGTTTATTATCAGAATATCATTAATGGTTTAGGTAATGGGTCTTATTATGTTGTTTTACAACATGATTCTAATATTAATAGTATTCGTTCTGTTGAGAAGGTTATTCAATATGGTTTGTCTAATGGTTATAGTTTTAAATCTTTAGATTTTAGTAGTCCTGTTGTTCATCATAGAATTTCGAATTAGCACTTTTATTACAATATTTCATATATTATTTTGGGGTGATTTAATGTATCAGGTTTATGAGATTGTTGATGGTGATACTTTACAGTCAATTTCTGATAGGTTTAATATTTTACCTGATGAAATATTGGGTTTGAATGGTGTTGATTCTTCTTATATTTTGACTGGTAATATGATTGTTTTACCAAAGGGTAATGATGTTTATTTTAAATATATTGTTAAATCAGGTGATACTATGTCTAGTATTGCTTCTAGATATGGGCAATCTGTTGATCTTTTGTATGAGATAAATGGTATTAAAGAGGATGATTTTATATATCCTGGTCAGGAGTTATTAATTCCAAATTTCAAGTCATATATTACAAAGGATGATGATACTGTTTTTGATGTTTTGAATTTTTTTGGAATTTCTGATTTTGATTCTAGTTTTATTGGTAATTTATATTTGGTTCCTGGTCAATTAGTAATGAATGAAAGGGTTTAGTAAGTATAAAACTCTTTTTTTATTTTTTTAAAAAGGATTAGTTTTTTGTTGATATACAATTGTTTGTATGGTATATTATATATGTTATATGTTATGAATATTGGATAGATATATTTATGTTTAAGATAGTTATTTAATAGTCTTAAACTTGTTATGGTTTAATATTTCTATTCTTTATTGTATTATGTGAGGTGTTATTGTGAAAAAGTTTTTTATTATGTTTGTTATTTCATTATTTTTATTTACTGGTTGTAGTAAGAGCAAGTTAACTACATATACTGAAATTAGTTATGATGATTATGTTAATATGATGGATAATGGAGAATCGTTTCCTTTAGTCATTGGAAGTTCTACATGTAGTGCTTGTTCTATGTTTAAGGGAACAATGGAGTCTTTTATATCTAAGTATCAGGTTAATGTAAGATATTTGGATATTTCTAAATTATCTGATGAACAGTTTAATTTGTTAAAATCTGAGATTAATTTCAGTAGTACTCCTACAACTATTTTTGTTGAGAATGGTAAGCATACATCTGTTTATTATAGAATTGTCGGTAGTGAGAATTTAAGTAATGTTGTTAAGGCTTATACTAAAATGGGTTATTTAAAGGAGGCTTAGTATGAATGAGTATTCTGTTATTGATAGTATATGTGAGGATTTAACTTCTAAAAATTATGTTACTAATCCAGCTATTGCTCGTGATAGTGAAATTAAGAAGTTAATGATTATTTTGCTTGCTCCTGAGAAATCTGCTTTGCTTGTTGGTAAACCAGGTATTGGTAAAACTGCGATTGTTGAGGGTCTTGCATATCTTATTCAAAAAGGTATGGTTCCTGATGCTTTAAAAGATTATAAGATTTTTAAGGTTAATTCTTCTTCTTTAATGAATAAGGTTTCTTTTAATGGAAAAGAGTATTTGTCTATTAATTTGTTGGTTGAGGAATTGAAGTCTATTGGTAGAGTTATTCTTTTTATCGACGAGGTTCATACTCTTGTTAATTCTAATCCTGATAGTCCTGTTGATTTGGCTAATATTTTAAAACCTAGTTTGGATAGGGGTGATATTAAGGCAATTGGAGCTACTACGACTATTGAATATGAAACTTATGTTGTACGCGATAGGGCTTTCTTACGTAGGTTTGATAGGATAGATGTTGAAGAACCTGATTCTGCTACTACTGTTGAAATATTGTTTCAGTCATTACCTAAGTATGAGTATCAAACAGGGGTTCATTTTAAGTATAATGATTATATTGTTAGGTTATTACTTGAGTCTATTGTGAGCGCTACTAGTGAGTATAAGAGAACATATGGACTATCTGCTATGTATCCTGATGTTGCTTTTTCTGTTTTGAGTCAATCTTTTTCTATGGCTCTTGTTGATAATAGGACTGAGGTAAATGTTTTGGATGTTTATAATGCTATTAAGATGAGTAAAAGAATTTATCCTGATAGTATTGTTAAGGAACTTGCTGCTTTTCGAGAAAAGTTTGAAAAGTTGTGTATGGAGGAAAATATTGTTTTACCTGTTATAAGTATTGATGATTTAGATGTTAATAATGAGATAGGGTGATTTTTATGAAATATAGAAACATTATTATTTTGTTAGTTATTTATATTTTATCATTTGGTTTAGTTTTTTATTTATCAAAGTTATATTTGAATTCAAATAGTGTTGATGAATCTTCTATTACAGATTATGTTTTTGATGTTTCTGGTAAGAATTATGATGTTTTATATAATAATATTGTTAGTTATAGTAAGGAAAATGGTAATTTTATTCTTTATGTTTCTAATGGTAAGGATTCTTCTTTTAATGATTTATTGAAGGATTCTATTGTTGATAAAAAATATAAGAAAAAAGTTTTATATTTTGACTATGGTATTATTAATAATGTTAGTTTATTTAATTCTTTATTAAATTCTTTTTGTGATAATTGTTCAAATGTGTCTTTGAAAGATTTACCTTTATTTGTTTGTTTTAAGAATCAGCATATTGATAAGATTGTGAGTTCAAGATATCTTAACAATGAAAGATTATTAGATTTATTGGAGGAGTATTATGATTAATGTTGTGTTGTACGAACCCGAGATACCTCAGAATACTGGTAATATTATGAGAACATGTGCGGGAACTGGTGTGGTTTTACATTTAATTGAGCCATTAGGTTTTAAATTAGATGAGAAGAGTATTAAGCGTTGTGGTGTTAATTATATAGATCATTGCCAGTATTATGTTTATAAAAGTTTTGATGAGTTTGCTAGTAAAAATGAGGGTAGTTATTATTTTTTTACTAGATATGGTAATAAGCCACATACTGATTTTGATTTTAGTGATATTTCTGAAAATATTTATTTAATTTTTGGAAAGGAAAGTACTGGTATTCCTAAGGATATTTTAAAAAATCATCTGGATAGATGTATGCGCATTCCAATGAATAGTAATATAAGGGCTCTAAATTTATCGAATAGTGTTGCAATTGGTGTATATGAGGTTTTGAGGCAACAAAATTATAGAAATTTATTATTTAGTGAGCCATTTAAAGGAGAGGATTATCTTGTTAGAGATTAATCTTTTTTTTATTATGTAAATGTGTTTAATTTGAAATATAATTATGTTTTAATTGATATGCGGGTGTAGAAAATATAATATATGAGTGATTATGTCTTAAATTTTATTTTAAGCTTTGTTCTTTAAATAAGTTCTTGATTATATTTTTTTTTTGTGGTAATATTGAAGTAAGAATAAAAAGTGGGAGGCGTTTAATGGACTTTATATTAAATCATGATGGTTTATTATTTGGTTTAGGATTGGTTATTGTTCTTTCTATTATTGGCTATTTTGCTGATAAGAAAGAGAATAAGGAAAAAAGCAATAATAGTAAAGTTGATTCTTCTACTTTAGATTCTAATTTGATTAAATCTAATGAGGTAGGGGATTATAATCAAATAATTGATGATATAAGTGATATTTCGAATGAAGTTGATTTGAATACTGATTTTTCTAATAATATGAATATGGCTGGTATATCTCAAAATAATGATAATACTGGTATTTCCGAGATTTATCAGAATAATGATATATCTAGTTCTAATGTTAGTACTGATAGTTTTAATTTTTCTTCTAATGATTCTGATGCTGTTTTGGATTCTAATTTATCAAGTAATGTTTTTGGCGCTAATGATTTTGAAGATGTAGATATTAGTTTAGAGGATTTAGAAAAAAAGAATTATAATAATTTTTTGAATTCTAGTAATAATGGTATTGATGATGATAATTTTTATTATAGTAATCTTTCTTCTAATTCTGATAATTTAGATAATCATGAATTGAATGATTTTGAGCAAGATATAAATGATTCTGAATTTCATGCTTTTGATAGTGAGTCTCAAGAATCTATTGATTATGGTAATCAGGAGGCAATTGATGATTTAGGTGTGTCTGATAATGAGGATGATAGTAAATCTTCTGATGATATAAATTCTTTTAATGATATTTCTAATGATTTTGATTCTTCTTCTGATGATAGTTCTTCTATTCCAGAGTTGTTTGATTCTTCTGTTGATGATTCTAGCCAATCTGATGATTCTCAAAATATGTCTAATGATGATATTTGGAAATTTTAAATTAGATTTTTCTAATTTTTTTCTTTTTAAAGAAAAGCTATGTTTTTATTATGATTTTTTATATATTATAATCTTGAATAGAATTACTTTATAAGTTAGTGTCTTTATTTATATGTTTTTTTATGATATAATTTTATTATTCATGATAGGAGGTATTTTTGTGACTGTAGATGGTATTTTTGGTCTTATAAAGAAAACAATTGATGTTTTACTTGTTTGGATGATTTTTTATTATGTGTTGAAGAATTTAAGAAGAAATGTTAAGATGGTTTTACTTTTTAAGGGTATACTTGTTATTATTATTTTAAAGGTAATTAGTGATATTTTTGAGTTGTCTACTATTGGTTATTTACTTAATTATGTAATTATGTGGGGTCCTCTTGCTTTAATTATTATTTTTCAACCTGAAATTAGGAATGTTCTTGAGCAGTTGGGAAGAAGTCAATTATTAGGCAGACATAAAATTTTGACTGTTGATGAACGTGAAAAGTTGGTTTATGAAATAGCTCAGGCTGTTGAATATTTAAGGAAGAATAGGATTGGTGCTTTGATAGTACTTGAACGTGATAATAGTTTGAATGATTATATTAATAAGTCTAAGAAGATTTATGCAGATATTTCAAGTGAGTTATTGATTTCTATATTTTTCCCTAATAATCCTTTGCATGATGGTGGTGTGATTATTCAAGGTGATAAGATTACTAGTGCTGGTGCTGTTTTTCCTACAAGTGATAATGTTAAAATTAGTAAAAGATTGGGAACTAGACATAGGGCTGCTTTAGGTATTTCTGAGGAAATGGATAGTATTTCTCTTGTTGTATCTGAGGAAACTGGTCGTTTGTCTATTGCGATAGGTGGAGAGTTATTTTATAATTTGAGTATTGATGAGGTAAAGTTAAAATTATTGGATGAGTTAAGACCTAAAAAGATTATTTTGGATGAGGAGGAGTTATCTGATGAAGCAAAATTCAATTAAGAAGATTTTAAGATCACTTTTTAATTTTTTTGACAAGTTTGTCATAATTCCTGTTACAAAGTTAATTTTAAATATTTCTAAAAAATTTAATATTAGTGGCAAGGGTTTTGAAAAGTTTTTATCTAAATCTAATAATTTGCTATTTATATCTTTAGGGTTGGCTGTATTTGTTTTTATTATAATTGATCAAAAGATTATATATTATTCTGAAAGTAGTGCTGAAATATTAACTAATCAACCTGTTAAGGCTATATATAATGAAGAGGCATATGTTGTTGAGGGGTTACCTGAAACTGTTGATATTACTTTAATTGGTAATAAGGCAAATTTATATATTGCAAAGCAATCTAGAACTAATGATGTTACAGTTGATTTGACTGATTTAAAGGCTGGAACTCATAAGGTAGAGTTTAAGTATAATCAAGGGGTTTCTTCTGTTGATTATAAGGTTAATCCTTCTTATGCAACTGTTATTATTTATAATAAGGTTTCATTGCCAACTACTATGAGTATTGATATATTGAATAAGGATAAATTGAATGATAAGTTAGTTATTGATAAGATTGGTATTGATGATGAATCTGTAGTCATTAAGGGTAGTGAAAAACAAATTAAGAAGGTTGCTAGTGTAAAAGCTCTTGTTGATGTCAATAATTTCTCTAGCCAGGATGTTTGTTCGTTTGTTTTGAAAGATGTTCCTTTGAAAGCTTATGATGATAATGGAAATGTTATTAATGTTGAATTGGTTCCATCTAAGGTTGATGTTAATGTTTCTATATCGTCTCCATCTAAGGAGTTGCCTATAAAGATTATTCCTGTTGGTAATGTTGCTTTTGGTAAGGCTATAAGTAATATTACGATGAGTGAATCAAAGGTTATTGTATATGGTGATTCTAAGTATTTGGATCAACTTAATTATGTGCCTGTTGAGGTTGATGTTACTGATATATCTGATAATACTCAGTATAAATTGGAAATTCCAAAACAAAACGGTGTAAAATCTATGAGTGTAAATAATATTACTGTTAATGTTTCTTTGGGAAATGTATCTGATAAGGATATAAATAATGTTGCTATCGAAACAAAGAATTTAGGTACTGATTATAAGGCTAGTGCTGTAAGTTCGTCTGATAGTTTTGTACAGGTAAATGTTAAGGGTGTATCTAGTGTTATTGATGGAATAAGTGCTGATAATATATCTGCATATATAGATTTATCTGGTTATACTGAAGGTGAATATGAAGTTGATGTTCAAGTTGAAGGTAGTGATGCTAGGGTTCAATATGTTTCTAAAACTAAGAAGGTAAAAGTAAAGATTACTAAAAAATAAAAAATACTGCACAAATAATTGTGCAGTTTTATTTTGTTTCTATATGGCTAAGTAGTATTCCAATATTTATTAGTCCACAGATTCCTACGAGTATGTAGATGATTTTAGAGATTATTGAATCTACACCAAATAGTGAGTCAACTAAGTTAAAGTCTAGTAATCCAATTAATCCCCAATTTATTGCACCTATTATTGTGACAACTAAACATGTTTTTTGTATTGTTTCCATTTTTTCACCCTCTCTTATTTACTAATTATTCTAAACAATTATTCTTAAAATATTCTTCATATTTGTTTTTTTTAAAAATATAATTAAGTAAAGGTATTGAGGTGATTAATTTGAAAATTGTTAAATATGTGTGTTTTTTTGTTTTTTGTTGTATGATTTTATCAGGTTGTGGGAATAAAAATAGTGATGATATTTTAAAGGAATTGGATAAAAAAATATCTAATTTATCTTCTTATCGTTTATCAGGTGTTTTGGAAATAATTAATGGTGAGAATAATTATTTATATGATGTTGATGTTTCTTTTTTGAAGGATAATAATTTTAGAGTTAGTTTAAAGAATCAAACTAATAATCATGAGCAAATTATTTTGAGAAATTCTGATGGTGTTTATGTACTTACTCCAAGTTTAAATAAGAGTTTTAAATTTCAGAGTGAATGGCCATATAATAATTCTCAAACTTATTTATTGCATAATTTGTTAAATGATATAAAAGGTGATTCTGATTCTGTTTTTGATAAAACTAGTGATGGTTATATAATTACTACAAAAGTTAATTATTCAAATAATAAAGATTTAATTAATCAAAAGATTTATTTGGATAATGATAGTAATATTAAATGTGTTGAGGTTTTAGATTCAAATGGTTTGGTTAAAATGAAGATGAGTATTAGTAGTATTGACTATAGTTGTGATTTTGATTCCAATTATTTTAAATTAGATAATAATATGTCTGTATCTGTTGATTTGGATAATTTTACTTCTAAGATTGGCGATGTATTATACCCTATGTATATCCCACAGAATACTTATTTATCTAGTCAAGATAAGGTTTCTATTCAAGATGGTGAGCGTATTATTATGACTTTTTCTGGTGATTATCCTTTTATGCTTATTCAAGAAACTTTGAATTCTGATAGTTCTTTAATATCTGTTTCTGGTGAGCCTTTACAGTTGGTTGATTCAATTGGTATTATTGATGATTCTTCTATTACTTGGATAGATGGTGGTGTTGAGTATTATTTGGTATCTAATGTTCTTGAACAGAATCAGTTAATTGATGTTGCTAAATCGCTTTCTGTTGCATCTATTCAGAAATAATAAAAAAAATAAAAATAGGTTTAATTTTGTATCTATTTTTATTTTTTTATGCTATAATGACTTTGGTGATAAAATGAAGAAGGCAAAAAAAATTAACAGTCAAAAGAGGACTAATTCAATTATTTCTACCGATAATGAAATGTCGAAGCTTATTATTTTAATATTAGTTGTTGCTTTGGTGTTTGCACTTTTCTATATTATTACTTTATTTGTAACTAAGAAAGATGATGCTGCTAGTTCTAATAATGAGGAAAATACAGAAGTAAAGATTCAATATGAAAAGATTTTAGCTGGCAATATTTTATCTCAGAAGAATGATGAATATTATGTATTAGTATATTTTGATGATGATAAATATGTTGATTATTATAAAAATCATTTGATGTATTATTCAACTAAGGATTCAAATTCTGTTCCATATTATTTTGTTGATATGTCAGATGTATTTAATAAAGCATTTATATCTGATAAGTCTGTTTTAAATGTAACTAACGCTAAAGATTTTAAATTTAGTCAAACTGCTCTATTAAGAATAAATAACAGCAAGGTTATTTCCACTTATGAAGGAAATGAACAAATAAAGGGTAAATTAGGTAGAATGACAAAATAATTACTATGTAATTATTTTTTTCTGATTTTTTATGAAAAGGGGTATTATATGGAAGAAAAGGGTTTAATTGATATAAATAGAAAACAATTTCGTTTATCTGAAATTTTAATTTTAATTTTAATAACATTGATTATTGGTTTTATTTTGGGACTTTCTGTTTTTAAGGTTATGTATGATAGGGATACCGATGATAATCAAGATAAGTTTTTATCTAAGTTTGTTGATAATTATAATTATATTACGAGTAATTATTATGGGGATTTAGATAAAAATAAGATGATTGATAGTGCTATTGAAGGTATGCTTGAATCAATTGATGATCCATATACAACTTTTTTTAATGACGGCGATTCTAATAGTTTTAATGCAACATTAGATGGTAGTTTTCAAGGTATAGGTGTAGAGGTTGTGAATGATTCTGATAACAATATTGTTATATATAATGTAATAGATGATTCTCCTGCTTCTCGTTCTGGTTTGAAACCTGCTGATATAATTAAATCTATTGATGGTAAGTCTTTGGAAAATGTTAGTACGTCTGATTTTGTTAAAATGGTTAAAGAAGGTACTTCGTCTACTATTGAGCTTGTCGTTTTGAGAAATAATGCCGAAATTAAGGTTAATGTAAATAAGGAATTGGTAACTATTAAATCTGTTAAAAGCGATATTTTTGAACGTGAAGGAAAGAAAATAGGGTATATATATATGTCTATATTTGCGAATAATACGTTTTCTCAATTTAAAGATGAACTTAATAAATTGGAAAAATCTGGGATTGATTCTTTGATTATAGATGTTAGGAGCAATACTGGAGGTCATTTGACAACTGTGGAAAATATATTAGGATTATTTTTGGATTCTTCTCATGTTATATATCAAACTGAGGATAATAATGGTGTAGTTAAGGCATATTCTCGCGGAAGTGAAACAAAAAAATATAAAATAGTTGTTTTAACCAATGAGGCAAGTGCATCTGCGTCTGAAATATTGGCTGCAGCGTTAAAGGATGAATATGGCGCTAAAATTGTTGGTAAGCATACGTATGGAAAAGGAACTGTTCAAGAATTAAAGAATTTGTCTGATGGTGTTCAATATAAGTTCACGACTAAGAAATGGCTTACTCCTCACGGGGAATGGATTAATGGTACTGGTGTTCAAGTTGATATTGATGTTGATTTTAATAAGGATTATTACGATAATCCTATCGCTGATAACGACAGTCAGTTGCAAGCTGCAATTCAAGCTTTATTATAATTTAATAAAGCTTTTTTTATTTTTGTCTTTTTTTTTTACTTAAAAAATATTATAATTGGTAGTGAGGCGATTTAATGAAGAAATATTGTATTGGTGATAGATTACAGATTCAATGCTATAAGCATAATGGAAAGATTCATAGGGCTTGGGATGAAGCTGTTGTTTTGGATTTTAAAAAAGATTATATTGTTTTTGGGAATAATAAGACTAAGGTTACTGAATCTGAGGGAAATATTTGGAAGACGAAGGAACCTGCTATAATGTATTTTTTTAAAGATAAATGGTTTAATGTTATTGCACAATTGAAAAAGGATGGAATATATTATTATTGTAATATTGCTTCTCCTTTTATTATAGAGGATGATACTATTAAATATATTGATTATGATTTGGATTTGAGAATTTTTCCTAGTGGTGATTATAAAGTATTAGATAAGGGTGAATATAAGTATCATAAGAGGATAATGAATTATTCTGATGATTTGGATTTTGTTATAAATAATGCTATGAAAGATTTAATTAGTTTATATGAAAATGGATATGTTATTTTTAATAAAAATAATAATTATAAATATTATGATGAGTATAAAACTGTAAAGATTGATTAATATTTTAATATATTTTAAAAAAAAGTCATTTTAATATTGACTTTGTTTTTATACTTTGATATATTATTGTTGCTTTGAGCGAGAGAATAATATGTTTAATAAAAAAAATCAAAAAAAAGAAAAAAATACTTGACTTTGACTTTTATAAGTGTTAAACTATTTGTGCTTTCGAAAAAAAAGCAGAAATGATCTTTGAA